>CACZRP010000126.1 GCA_902783575.1 uncultured Eubacteriales bacterium | reverse complement strand
TATACCATAACCGGTGAGGAGTTTGTTCTATTTAACACATAAAAATTGCCGCATTTATGCGGCTTGTGGCGTTTCGCAAACGCCTATGAGGATCAGTGTAACGGAGGTATCATGAAAAACCAGGCGTTCAACCCTATCCTTCCCAGCTGGGAATATGTTCCCGACGGCGAGCCCCGGGTTTTCGGGGATCGGGTCTATCTTTATGGCAGCCACGATCAGTTTGACGGCGCGGATTTCTGTCTGAACGACTATGTCTGCTGGTCGGCTCCGGTGGACGATCTCTCCGACTGGCGCTATGAAGGCGTCATTTACCGGAAGGATCAGGATCCCCGCAACAAGGATGGAAAAATGCACATGTGCGCTCCGGACTGCGTTCAGGGGCCTGATGGAAAATACTATCTGTATTATCAGCTGCATGTACTCACCTGCACCTGCGTGGCGGTGGCCGATTCCCCCGTGGGCCCCTTCGAATACTACGGTGCCGTGCAGCATCCCGACGGCACCCCCTGGGGTGAAAAACCGGGAGACAGCTTTGCCTTCGATCCCGGCGTCCTAGTAGATGACGACGGAAAGGTCTACCTCTATGTAGGCCACTCTCCGGCCCCGGGCATCTATAAGACCATTCTTAAATTAAGGAAAAACCGGGTGGAGGAAGCGGTCTGCCTGGAGCTGGAGCCGGATATGAAAACCGTCATCGGCGGCGAGCATCCCGTTGTTCCTGGTCCTGTGCTGGCCAGAGGCACCTCCTTTGATGGTCACGGCTTCTTCGAAGCCAGCTCCATCCGCAAGCTAGGCGGCAAATACTGCTATGTCTATTCATCCATTCTCAGCCATGAGCTCTGCTACGCCATGAGCGACACCCCCACCGGCGGCTTCACCTATGGCGGCACCCTGGTGAGCATCGCGGATCTTGACCTGAACGGCAATACCGTTCCCGTCAACTATACCGGCAACACCCACGGTGGCATGGCGAAAATCGGCGATGACTGGTATATCTTCTATCACCGCCAGACCAACAAGATCAAATGCTCCCGTCAGGGCTGCGCCGAAAAGCTGACCTTCCTTCCCGACGGCTCCATCGCCCAGGCGGAGGTCACCTCCTGCGGTCTCAACGGCGGCCCGCTGAAGGCCGAGGGTCTCTATGAGGCCCGTATTGCCTGCAACCTCAGCGGCAAGAACGGCACCGTCAAGAGCGACCAGGCCAGAAAGCTGGACAAACAAAATCTCCTCCCCTATTTCACCCAAAGCGGGAAAGACAGAGAAGGAGATGGCGATCAGTATATCGCGAATCTGAAGGATGGAGCCTGGTGCGGCTTCAAGTACTTCGCCTTTGAGAAGACCTCCCAGGAACTAATTCTCTGCGTGAGAGGCACGGGAGAAGGCGTGATCCGGGTCTATCACGACCGCAGCGCCGCTCCCATCGGAGAAGTGGCTGTCCACCCCTCCGCCGACTGGAACGAGTATACCGGAACCCTCACCCCCGAGGCCGGCACTCAGCCCCTCTTCCTGGTATTCGAGGGCAGCGGAGCTCTGGATTTCAAAGCCTTTAAGCTGCTGTAAAACGAAGCTGCGGCCTTACTTCCACTTAAAAGTCACCAGACCATAGATATACAAAGCCAGAACGCAGACCGGCACGAAGTATTTGAACACCGGTTTCATCCAGTTTTGGACCTTCAGACCCTTACCCTGGTTGGCTTCGGCCACAAAGGCATCCCAGCCCCAGCCCCTGGAGAAGCAGCAGAAAATGGCAAACAGCATGGCTCCCACCGGAAGCAGGTTGCTGCTGACGATAAAATCCCAGAAATCCAGCCAGGCGGAGCCTTCCGCGAAGGGCTGAAAATGGAAAACACTGTAGCCCAGGGCGGTGGTCAGGGAAATCAGGAAGATGCCGATGCCGCAGATCAGACAGCCCTTGGGACGGCTCCAGCCGGTCATCTCCCGGACGCAGGCCAGAATGTTTTCAAATACCGCCAGCTCGGTGGAGAAGGCAGCGAAGACCATAAACAGGAAGAAAAGACTGCCCCAGAAGCGGCCTCCGGGCATATGATTAAACACCGTCGCCATGGTATTGAACAGCAGGGACGGTCCCTGCCCCACCTCAATTCCATAAGTTGAGCAGGCGGGAAAGATAATCAGTCCCGCGATCACCGCCACGGCGGTATCCAGCAGGATGACGTTCACGGATTCTCCCATGAGGGACCGTTCCTTTCCGATATAGCTGCCGAAAATTGCCATGGACCCGATTCCGATGCTCAGGGTAAAGAAAGCCTGATTCATAGCGGCCACGATCACGTGGCCGTTTATTTTTGAAAGATCCGGGATCAGGTAGAAGGAAAGGCCCGCCTTCGCTCCGGGCAGCGTGGCGCTGCGCACGGCCAGCACTACCATGAGCACCAGCAGGGCAGTCATAATATACTTGGTAACCCTCTCCAGGCCCTTCTGCAGCTGGAAGCTTAAAACACCAAAGCCCAGCACCACGGAGATCAAGAGATAAATCACATTCACGGCCGGATTGGAGATCATGCTTCCGAAGCTCAGGTTTTCGGTGTTTCCTGTCAGAAACTGCCTGAAATAGTAAATCATCCAGCCAGTCACCACGGTATAGAAGGCCATCAGGGCGATGTTGCCGAGAAAGGCAGCATATCCGTGAAGGTGCCACTTCTGCCCCGGCTTTTCCAGCTGCTGATACATCCGCACCGGACTCTTCTGGGAAGCCCTGCCCAGGGCAAATTCCATGGTCATGCAGGGAAGTCCCAGCAGCACCAGGCAGATGGCGTAAATCAGTACAAAACCGCCTCCGCCAAACTGGCCTGTCATCCAGGGAAACTTCCATACATTTCCGCATCCGATGGCACATCCGGCACTCAGCATAATAAAGCCCAGGCGGCTGCCCAGACGTTCTCTCTGTCCACTCATAACATTCCTTAAACTCCAATAAATATACTGCGTACATCTGCCGTGAGTTCCGAAAACACAGCAGAAATATATTGTATCTCAACCGCTCCTTTCCGTCAACTGTCTATTCTTTCCCGGGAGCCAGGCCTGTCGGACAGAATGAATAAGTGAAGAATTACACACTTGACAAACATAAAAAAAGTTCTTGACAGGGAGACCTCCTTCGAGTATAATACCAAAGTACGTTCGAGGGAGCGTCTTGTGGAGAGGTGTCCGAGTGGCTTAAGGAGCTGGCCTCGAAATCCAGTGTCTCCGCAAGGAGCCGTGGGTTCAAATCCCACCCTTTCCGTACCCGGCATGACGAGAGAGTCAGTCGGTTAAAATTGAATACTGATCCTCGCAAGAGATCAGACATTTGGAGATGTACCCAAGTGGCTGAAGGGGCTCCCCTGGAAAGGGAGTAGGTCGTTAATAGCGGCGCAAGAGTTCAAAT
>CACZRP010000125.1 GCA_902783575.1 uncultured Eubacteriales bacterium | reverse complement strand
TCCGCATGGGCAAGGCCCTTGAATTCCCTGAGAACCGTCTGGGGATAGGTCCGGCAGACGAATTCGATATCATGTTCCTTTTCTCTGGCCCGCTTTTCTTCCTCGCCGTACCAATACTGTATTTTCGTGTCCACCTTCGGGACGGGATCCGGCATGGAGTAGTTGTCTGTGGACCAGAACACATTGTAAATGGTCCGGGGCGTGTAATGCTGTCGATAGAATATCAAAAGTGCCCGGTAATGCTCTTCCGGATCCTCTCCTTTGGGCGTCCACCGCTCTGGCGGGCAGGCAAGTTTCATGATTCGGAGAGATCGGGTCGCCAGCATGATCATGATCCAGTCCTTGAAGGAAATCAGCCGGCATATCCATTTGGGATAAGGATAGGGCGTGATGCCGGCATCGATGACGGCTTTTTCCACCGGGATATCCTCCGTCGCCAGAAAACGGATCACGGCCGCTCCGCCCATAGAAACGCCGTACATCGCGTCAACCCGACTGAGGCCCTGCCCTCTCAGATACGCTGCCGCGTCCCTCGCGTACTTCTCCAGGGAGACGAATTCGGTGCCCAGCCCATCGTGGCCGTCCGCGATAAACAGATATACATGATAGTCCTTGGCCATCTCCTGAGCGGTCGCCTCGAAAACCCACCATGATTCGACAGCGCACTGGAACATGACGAAAGTTTTCGGATGCTCTTTTCCAAATTCATATACTTTCATTTTGGCACCTCTTTGGTTAGTTTTATCTAACCGCCAAGTAATTATATTCCACGCCGGGAAGAAAATCAATAGAAAAAGCCGCCCTTTACCTTGTAAAAGACGGCCGATCTATTTTCAGATGGACTGCACAGCCAGGTTCACAGCCAGACCGCACAGGAAGGAAAACAGCATAACAAAGACAATGTACAGCGCAAACCGTTTCCAGCCCATGGCGATTTTCAGCGCTCCCAGGTTTGTGATTTTTGTGGCAGGACCCGTGATCATAAAGGCGGCGGCGCTGCCCATGCTCATGCCGTCCCACAGCCACTGCTGAAGCAGCGGAATCGTTCCTCCGCCGCAGGCATAAAGCGGTACGCCGATGGTGGCGGCCATGAGAACGCCCCAGGCTTCGTTTCCGCCAAAGACATTCACCATCAGATCCTGGGGCACATAACGCTGAAACAGGGCGGACAGCAGAATGCCGAAAAGAAAATACAGGCCGGTGGCCTTCATGTTTCTCCAGACATTCAGCAGATACCGGATCAGCAGGTTCGGATGGGTGTCATGACTGGCCTTCTCTTCAAAACCGCTGAAATCAAAGAAATCCCGATTCCGATAGAAGAGAAAAACCAGAAGGCCTGCTGCGCAGCCGCAAAGAAAGCATGTGACGATCCGTACCGTCAAAGCCACACGCCCCAGGGCGGCGCTGTAGATGATCAGTTGAGGATTCAGCAGGATGGACGCCATCATAAAGGCGGCCAGCCAGTCCTCCCGCATGCCCTGCTTTCGGAAGGAGGCAGCAATGGGAATCGTTCCATACATGCAGAGCGGGGACGCGATGCCCAGAATGCAGGCCGGAATAATGCCGAACAGTCCCCACTTCTTATCCTTCATGCCTGAAAAGATGCCGTGAATCTTGTCTTTCGCAAAAACGGAAATCAAAGATCCGATCAGCATTCCGAGGATCCAGTACCAGAAGATCTGCCGAAGCTGAAGTTCAAAATAATACCAGAGATAAATGAACTCTCTCCTGAGAACTGTGAAAATCTCAGTCATCGATATTTACCAGTTCATAGGTCCGGCTGCCGAGACCGATTTCCTCCGCATGCTCCAGGGTATGAATGCCGTGAAGGGATTCGATACGTCTGACCAGGGATTCATTGCCCTCCGCCTGATAGATCAGATCCACGCAAGCCTGATCCAGGGCCACAGGATCTGTACTGGCCAGGATACCGATGTCGTGAATATCCGGTTCTGCCGGATTTCCGTCACAGTCGCAGTCCACGGAAAGCCGGTTCATCACGTTGATGTAGATGATATGCTCTTCTCCCACATGGCTGCTGAAGCCGGATACCATCTCAGCCAGGGCTTCCAGCCAGGCATCCTGGTCATCGTACCAGATGCTGCCGCTGGTCTTGGTGCCGGCTGTATGAACATATACCTTTCCGCTGGCAGAGGAAATCCCGATGCCCACATTCTTGATGGCGCCGCCGAAGCCGGCCATGGCATGGCCTTTAAAGTGGGACAGGATCACCCAGTCGTTATAATTTGCCGCATGGCTGCCGACGATGATTTTATCCAGGTGTGTACCGCCGGTCATTGGCCACTCCACTTCGCCCTCTTCGTCCATCAGGTCGAAATCAGCGATCTGTGTGAAGCCATGATCCTCTGCCACCTGCCTGTGCATGGCGGAGCTGGAACGGGATCCGCCATAGGCTGTATTGCATTCCACAATGGTACCGTTCACTTCTCTTACCAGATCGCCGATCAGCTCCGGGCGAAGATAGTTGCTGGCCGGGGGCTCTCCGGTGGAAATCTTGACTGCCACCTTGCCCTCAGGATTCCACCCCAGGGCCTCGTAAATTCTCACCAGGCCTTCCGCGGAAATATCGGAAGTGAAATATACGATTGGGGTATCCTTTGAAGTTGTTTCTGTACTGTTCCCTGTTTCTGACGGCTGTGAGGTTCCAGTTCCCGTATGGGTTTCAGCACATGCTGCCAGTAAGAGACAGACCGCAAGACATGCGATAGTTGTCAGAAGAACCTTCTTCATTTCTTATAAACTCCTTCCCAGCTGATAGGCTTCCTCCGCTCCATTTTTGAAATTTTCCACCAGGATGCCTGTCGAACCATTCCTGTTCGGGCTACCCATGAGTACAATGATCTTCATACAGACCTCCACCTTTATTCGCTGCCTGGGTTCCGATCTGGGCCCAGAAGGACAGCATCATCAGGTTTTCAAGAAAGACCAGCCATCCGGCCTTCTCATAGTCCAGGAACGCGAAGGGAACCCGGAAGAACAGGTAATCGGGTATGGCATTTCGAAGGAACAGATAAAGACCGATGCCGCCGATGCAGGTAAAGACGCAGCCCAGGACTGTTTTCAAGGGGGCTTTCAGCTTCAGACCTGCCGCCATGGTGGGGATATGCAGGCCCAGATGCAGTCCCATCAGCACGAAGGCCCAGTGGGACATAGACAGATGCATCCGTCTCGCAAAGGAAACCGGAGCCATTCCGTACAGGAAAGGCACCGCATGTCCGCTCATGGACATGCCGCAGAAGGCCGTCATCGCAAAGCTGAAAAACAGAAGGGCTGTGACTGCTGTGGACAGGGCCCGGTAAGGATTGTACCTGCCCTTCAGCAGCGCGCCGTACCATTTCCGGTTCAGCATCTGGTGAAGAATCACCAGAAATGTCATACCGATGCCGATCCATTCATGAAGAACTTCTCCCGTGACCTGGTAGGCCATCAGGAGTAAAAGAAGGACGGTCATGATCACGTCCACAATCCGTTTGAGTATCATATCTGGTTTTGCCTTGGACATATATCCGTCCTCTCCCTGATTTTGTTATTGCAGTCCTTCGATCCAGGCCTGAAGGTCTTCCTCCGATACGCCGGCGCTGAAGCGCTCTCCCTCAAGCCAGGTACCGCTTCCTGCGAGCTCTTCCATGTTGGAGCCGCTGCGGCCGATGCCGCTGCCGCCTGAAGTGCAGAACGGGATCACAGTGATGCCTTCAAAGCTGTATTTCTCCACAAAGGTATCGAGAATACGCGGCTCTTCACCCCACCAGATGGGGAAGCCGAGATAGATGGTGGTATAACCCTCCAGAGAGATATCCTCGCTTCCAATAGCCGGGCGGGCATTCTTATCGTCCTGCTCCTTGGTGGAGCGGCTGCTCTTATCGTTCCAGTCCAGGTCAGCGTCCGAATAGTGCTCAGCGGGAACGATCTCGTAAAGGTCACCGCCGGTGACCGCAGCGATTCTTTCAGCCACACCCTTCGTGGTGCCGGTGGCAGAGAAATACGCTACCAGTACCTCGGAATGAGCAGCCTCTTCCTGGGCCGCGGAGCTGGTATCATCCGAGCCTGTCTCAGCGGACAGACTGGAATCTTCGGCTGTCTCAGATTCTGCAGCCGCTTCTGATTCTGCGGCTGCCTCTGCCGGCGCGCTCTCGGTCTCTTCCGCTTTTACGCTTTCCGCTGACGCTTCCTGCACCTTGGCTCCAGACTGGGTCTCTTCTGTTTCCGTCCGCGGCTGATTGCTGCAGCCCGCAAGAGAAATCACCAGGAGAGCTGCCATCATAAGTGAAAGAATTCTTTTCATGATTAAATTTTAAACCTCCGTCTAACTGATATTGTTTATCCTCATCCGCCTTTTACTCGCCCAGCAGCCGGATCAGGCAGCTGTAAGTGATCTCATAAACGGTATGATATACGTAATTGATCCCCGCTTCCTTCATGGCCAGCCTTTGTTTTTCCGTGACCTCCGTATAGGGATAGATTCCAAACATAAAGGGATAGAAGGTATAGATGAAGTTCTGAATATCCGCCTCACTCATATCCGGACAGAATTTCTCCAGCAGCATGCGCGTCAGCTCCATGGATCGGCCATAGGACTGTTTGAAGGTATTCAGCAGTTCCTGCCGGCTGTTTGCTTCCATGTCATAGTTGTTCATGGAAAGAAGCT
>CACZRP010000124.1 GCA_902783575.1 uncultured Eubacteriales bacterium | reverse complement strand
TTGCAAGAGGTTTTTATTATATTTCAGCCTCGGCGGCGCGGCTTCACTCGCCGCTGCTGCCTGAAGCTTTTTCCTTCGCCGGCCCGAACACCAGATGCCACAGCCACAGAAACACATGCATGCAGATGGCACCGATCAGCACTCCGGCGCTGTTGGCCAGAATATCGATGATATCGCACTGCCCCAGCCCCCAGATGAGCTGAATCATCTCGACGCCGGAGGAGATCACCGCGCCGATAAACAGCCACCGGAAATACAGCTTTCCTTCCTTTTCCATGGCCCGAAGGATCACGCCCAGGGGCATGAACAGCGCCACATTCAGCAGCGCGTGCCGGATCAGGTAAGAAGATTCGATGACGCCCTCAAAGGCCAGGAAGGGATTGATATTGATGTCCGGTCCCGACTCCTCGCCAATGCGGGAAATCATAGTGACGTAGAGCATTCCCACCATCCAGCCCAGCATCAGCAGCATGGCCAGTGCGGGCTTTTTATTGGTGTCGGAAATCCGCACCAGCCGGACTCCCAGAATGGCCAGCGCCATCAGCAGGGCGAAGATGGCCACAATGTTGGAATAGCCGTTCCGGTGGGCGATATAGGCCACCGTGGTAATGGCGATCAGAAAGATCACCGAAAGAACCACATTCACCACCAGTCCCGTCATCCGGCCCATCTCCCGTTTCTTCTCCGAGAAAATCAGGTACAGGCCGCAGGACCAGAGAAGAGCCATGTTCATGGCCAGCATCGCGGCTGAGTAGGAAAGCTCCTGGCTCAGAATTGCTTTCATTGCGCCTCCTCAACAATCGTAATCCGCCCCTGACCGTAAGGATCCGCGTAGTCAGCGCCGATCTGTCCGTTCAGTTTCTGGGTGATGTAATCAATCAGCACCGCGTTGTCAATCCGGTTGCCTTCCTCCAGAACGGTGCATCCTTCAAAGGCCGTCTGTCCATCGCCCTTGCTGAGCAGCGTGTAGGAGGAGCCGGCCACCTTGTAGGTTTTCTCCAGGTCCAGCGGCTCGCCTCCCACCATGACATTCTTGACGCGGTATTCTCCCTCGTAGCCGACGCACATGGAGAACTCGTTCTCCTGACAGGGGGAATCCAGATAGGAATGAACCTCATAGGTCATACCAGCCACCTGCAGGAATCCGCCGAACTCCGAAGGAATCGCCCGGCAGCCCCACTCCAGGGCATTCAGCAGCTGCTGGCCCGTGACCTCGATCACCGTCAGCTCGTTGCCGAAGGGCAGCACCTTAATAATATCGCCGTAGGTGATATCTCCCTTATAGATATCCGTCCGGACACCGCCGCCATTCATGATGGCCACGTCGGCACCGGTCATATACAGCAGGGAATCCGCCACCAGATCGCCCATGTTGGTCTCAGCCCGGCGGACCATGCGGATTTTATTGCCGTAATCATCTTTGACCTCTGGATCGTAGATGGTCAGATCCACGGTGGAGGTGGCCACCACGGTCTTCATGGTTTCGTTCAGCTCCTCAAGAGCCTCCGTCACCTTGATAGTCATCTCATTGTCCAGCCCCAGCAGCGCTGTGGCGGAGGTCTTGTTGGGCCAGCTCCAGATGCCGGTTTCCAGCACCTCGCCCTCGGCGGAGATATGGCTGTAGCCAATGTTCGCCAGCTTGGTGCCGCAGGCGGAGCGGACCACTTCATTGCCGTCCTTGTCTTTCATGACCACCTGCTCGGTGTCATGGCTGTGGCCGTCCAGAAATACGTCGATGCCGGAGGTGTTCGCGATGATATCCGCATAGGTCCAGGGGTGGCAGGCCTCTTCCAGGCCCACATGGCCCATCACATAAACCAGCTGCGCACCCTCGGCTCTGGCGCTGTCGATGGCGGACTGCACGGCCTGGTACACGCCCTCGCCGGTTTCATCCTGGGAGAAGCTGTAGACGTAGTTGCCGTTTTCGTCCTGGAAATAGGCGGGGGTCGAGCTGGTGATGGTCTCGGGGGTGGTCACGCCGATAAAGGCAATCTTCTGCCCGCAGACCTCTTTGATCACGTAGGGATCAAAAACAGGCTCGCCGTTCTTTGTGAAGTTGCAGGAAATATAGGGATGCTCCGCCATGCCGGTCAGCTCCAGGAACCGGTCCATGCCGTAGTCGAACTCGTGGTTGCCGGGGATGGCCACATCGTAGCCCATGTCATTCATCAGCCGGACGATGGTTTCGCCGTGGCTCAGGGTTCCGATGGGCTCACCCTGGATGGCGTCGCCGTCATCCACCAGAAGGGTGGTATATCCCTGGTTTTCCAGGGTCTGGCGGACCTGGTACAGGCCGGCCAGGCCGAAGCCCTGATCGATGCCGCAGTGGATGTCACTGGTGAAAAGAATGTAGATTTCACCGTTTTTCTCCGCGGGGGCCGGCTCTTCCGCCGCCGCGGTCTCGGAGGTCTCTGTGACTTCGGAGGTCTCTGCGGCTTCGGAGGTCTCTGCGGCTTCGGACGTCTCTGCGTCCGATGTCTCAGCGCTGCTTTCCGCAGCCTCGCTGTCTGCCGCCGCGGGCTGGGCACTTTCAGCGCTGCTGTCTGTCGCGGCCGTCGTCTCGTTGATAGTCTCTGCAGCCGCGCTGCTCTCTGTGTTCCCTGCCGGCTTGGAGGAGCAGGCCGAAAGAAGGAACATGGCCATGGCCATCAGAATGATCAGCCAATTTCTATATGTTTTTCTATTCATCATTTTTCCTTTCCCGAAAATTTATGTCCCTTCATTATACACGATTTTCCCCGATCTGCAAAGGAAAAACCAATTAGTTCCTTTTCTCCCGCCCGCGGCCACATGATCTATATCGGCGAGGAGAACATCAAAAACCTCACCGATGACATCCGCTGCTTCATCCTGGGCGGGATGCCTGGGAAGGAATGATCTTCTAAGAAGTACTCTGTTTACCATTTAAGTCAAAAAAACGTCCTGACAGTCTTTCATGGAGGTATCCAGTACCTTCCAGCTGTCAGGACGTTTTCACATTTTTCTGCTTTTATTCGATTTTGTGACAATTTCGTTGTTTTCGCAAATCCTTGACTGGCCGCAGCCTTTGAAAAAAGACTAGCCCAGAATGCTCCGGATCAGGTCCGCTGTCTGGGCGGCGCACTTCTGGTAGCCTTCCTCGGTGAGATGCAGCAGGTCCTCGCACTTGTAGGCGTGGGGATCCTGCGCGCAGAGGGCGTAGAGATCGTTGACGATGACCTTCTCCTCTTCCATCAGCTGGACGGCGGCCTGATTGTACTGCTGCACCCAGTCATTGTTGTAGTTGATGGAGTCCGCGCCGGTGCCGGTGATATCTGCGGCCGCGCCGGCTGAGAGAATAGGCGTGGTGGTGGCAAACACGGGCACCGCGCCGTTTCGGCGAATTTCGCCCAAAATGCGGCGCAGGAAGTGGACATACTCATCCACGGGATGCATGGCCTCTTCCATGGGCGCCTCGATATTCATATCCCAGTAGCCGTTGTTCCAGTGCACCAGGTCAAACTTGCCATAGTGCTTGAAAAACTGATTTGCCTGCCACAGGGTGTAGGAAGAAAAGCGGCCGTTATCCTCGGCATCGTAGTAGACCTCGTACTCACCCTTCAGCAGATCCTTGACATAGTCATCATATCCCATGCGGATGGAATCACCCAATAGCAATACCTTTTTCAATTCCGTTTATTCCTTTCATGGCTTTTTTATAGGCCTCCAGAGTGCCCAGCACCACCACCGGCACGCCTCCGCCGTTCTCGCTCTGGGCTCCCGTGAAAACAAGATTTTTCACCGGGGTCAGATGGGGCGGATTCTGCTGCTTCCAGATGGGCACCGCGCCTCCGAAGGAGGATTTTTTCATGTGGGTCAGCTCCCGGTAATCCTCGGCGGTGACCACTTTCCGGGCCACAATATGAGAAGAAAGACCAGGCAGATGCTCCTCCGCCAGCCGGATTAGTTCATCGGCATACTGCTCTTTTTTCTCCTGCCAGGTGCCCTCCTTCAGGGTGTCGGGACAGACGGTATATATAGTTACGCAGTGACAGCCCTCCGGGGCAAACTCCGGGGCGTGGCGGTCCGGAAAATAAATCAGGTAGCCGTCGGCGCCTCCATGATAGATGCCAGTGCGGAGCTTTTTCACCGCGCCGGGAAGGTCGTAGCTTCCATAATAATAGCAAAGGCTCTGCTCCTGATAGGGCGTTGGGTCATAATCCACTCCCAGGTGCACCATCAGCACCGCCTCCATGGGCCGGAAGCTGCTCAGAATCTTCCGGTAGCCCTCGTCCAGATGATCCAGGCCCACCAGATCCTCGAAAAAGTCCCGGGCGGCGCCGCTGCCCACCACCATATCTGCGGGCAGGATTTCGCCATTCATCAGCCGGACGCCCTCCGCGCGGCCCTGGCGGATGATCACCTCCGCAGCCACGGTTTGCGGTCGGAAGGTGCCGCCATGGGCGCAGATAAAGTCCAGCAGAGCCTCCGCCAGCTTCTGGCAGCCGCCCAGAATATAGCTGTAGCTGGGATAGTAGAGCTTTCCGTTTCGGGTCAGGGGGATCCGCTTATCGAAGGCAGTCTCCGTGTTCACAAAGGGCAGGGTCAGGCACTGGACCTCCTCCGGATCGGCGCAGAAGTCCGCCAGGATGCCGTTGAACACCAGCCGCAGCTTCTCGTTTTTGAACAGCTTTTCGGTGAACTGCCGGCAGTTCATGTTTTCATAGGGCTTGATCCGCTGAAAGGCCCGGAGCATTTTCAGCTTCGTCAGCAGGTGCTGCTTCTGGCCTGAGAGGAAGCGGATCTCCATCAGGGCGTCGTAGAAGCGGTAGTATTCATCGATGCCAGCAGCGTCCTCGGGGAAAAGCGCCTTCAGACGGTTTTTCCGCCAGTCGGGACCTTCGTAGTCCTCCGGCCGCACCAGGGCAAAGTCCGGAGTAAACAGACCACGGTCATCCCGCATCACGGGAAGGTGGATTCCCAGGGAATCCAGAAAACGCCATACCGGCTCCCCCTCCATGAGATCCGTCAGGATGAGGGGGCCCTGCTCGAAGCTGAAGCCGTCCTGCCTTGCCAGGCTCAGGACGCCGCCGGGCTCGCGGTTTCGGTCCAGGATGGTGACCTCATGGCCATCTTTGGCCGCCTGGGCGCCAAAGGTAAGGCCCGCTGCTCCGGCGCCGATAATCACGATTTTCATCACTCGTCTCCGGAAATCTCTTCGTAATCGATGCCCATGGTTTCCTTGCCCTTCTTCGCCAGCAGCACCACGGAAATCAGGATGCAGGGCAGGGCAAAGAGGCTGCAGATGAGCCACAGAGGCAGGAACAGAATGCCGATATTGACAAAGGCAAAGCCCACGGCCATGCCGATATACACCAGCAGGCCCTCGGCGCCGATAATGGAGGCCCGGA
Organism: uncultured Eubacteriales bacterium; assembly: GCA_902783575.1. GTDB lineage: Bacteria > Bacillota > Clostridia > Lachnospirales > Bianqueaceae > RUG760. The sequence continues at coordinate 28,042 of CACZRP010000124.1, read as the reverse complement.
TCTGCGTGGGCACCATCTCGGTGGAGATGATTTCCATATAGTCACGGCCGATCCAGTAGCCGCCCAGATAGAGGCCGTAGCCGATGCCCACGATGGCGGGGTTCCAAAGGCTGTTGGCGCTGATTACAAAGAGAATAAAGGACATCGCACAGATGACGCCGAAGATCAGCACGGTCTTTTTGCGTCCGATGCGGTCCGCCATGAATCCGGAAATGATCACCGCTCCGCAGTACAGGAAGGGATAGTAGAACTCCGCGGTGGTGATGGCCTCCGTGCTCATGTTCGCCCGGAACATGATGGATTCGTAGTTGGTCATGGCGATGATAGCCGCGTCAAAAAGCATTTTGATAAGAATCAGTGCCCGCAGGTCCTTATGTTTGAAGATATACCGGATGGCAGGAATGATACCGGCCTTCGTCTCGGACTTGGCGGCCGGGACTTCCTTGCGGGTCGTGCCCTGCGCCTGCGCCTCCAGCTGGGCGATGCGCTTGTCCTGGAAGACCCGGGTCTCCTTCACCAGCAGGATGATCAGCACCACCACTCCCAGACCGAAAAGCCCCGGCAGCAGGTAAACGTTGCGCCATTTGGTAGGATCATTTTCCATCAGGGCCAGCCGCATGGCGGGGATCGCCACCGCCGACAGGCCGCCGATGCCCTTCAGCAGGCTGTACACCGTGGCCCGCTTTTCCTTGGGCGCCTCCTCCAGCACATAGAGGATCTGGATATCGCTGCCGATAAAGAAGGAAAGCATGAAGCTTCCCACCAGGAACACCAGATAGGACCGGCACAGGAAAATGATCAGCATTCCCACCGCCATGCCCAGGGCGGACATGGCGAACAGCGGCTTGCGGCCGATGCGGTCCGCCAGGGATTTGTAGAAGGGCGCCAGCAGCGCAATCACATAGCCGATGAGGCTGATGGTATTGTGCAGCGCCAGGCCCTCCTCATACTCGAAGCTCTTGCCGAATACCCGGCCGTTCACGAAAAACTCGGTGATAAAGCTGGAGGTAATGTTGGCCCCCACATTGGTGGCCAGATTGTCCAGGATGTCCGTCAGTACGATCACAATCAGCAGGACGGCGAAATATCCCGCGTAGCGGGCCTTCTGCCGCTGCCTTTTCAACTTTTCAAGCTCTGAAAGCGTCTGCGTGCTATTCCCGGATTTCATGATTTTTTCTCCTTACAGCAGCTCCGGATGATTCTCCATCCGGTCCTCGTCCGTAATGGGTCTCATCACCTTGCAGGGGACACCCACGGCAATGGTGCCTGCCGGAATATCCCTGGTCACCACGCTGCCGGCGCCGATTACGGCTCCATGGCCAATGGTCACGCCGCCGCAGATGGTCACGCCGGCGCCGATCCACACACCGTCCTCGATGACAATGGGCTTGGCGTAGCAGGGATGATTATAATACTGTCCGTTCACCGTGAAGCCGATTCTCTCCTCCGCCACCAGGGGATGGAAGGGCGTGGTCAGGGTGACATTGGGCCCAATGTTGACCCGGTCCCCGATGGTGACAGGGGCGTCGTCCTGAACGGTGAAGTTGTAGTTGGCAAAGAAGTTATTTCCAATGGTGGTATGGCATCCGTAGTTAAAGAACACCGGTCCCTGGATACGGGCATTCTCGCCGATGCCCTTCAGGATGCTCTCCAGCATGGCCCGGCGCTTGTCGGCTTCATCCTCGTGGGTCATGCCGTAGTCCACACAGGTGTTGTGGGCTTTTCTTTTGATGGCCACCAGCTCCGGTGACACCGGATCAAAGACCTTTCCCTGAAGGATTTTTTCTTCCTGAGTCATGATAGGGCTCCTCCCTTCTTATTCTCTGTGATGAGCTTTTCCTGATTTATTCACCGCGGCGCTCCGCGATGACTTTTCCCATATTCCACAGGTGGACGGCTTTTCTGGCCGCCTGCTGTTTTTCTTCAAAATTCTGATAGGCGCAGAAGGCGGTGGTGGAGCCGCAGTTGCCGCAGACGGCGTAGAGGCACCAGTCTCCTTCGGTTTCCAGATAGGCACAGTCCTCATGGCAGACCCGGCAGGGCTCCAGCTCATTTAACAGGCCCAGATCCTCCAGGGGATCCACCTCTCCGGCAGCCCCGTCCGGCTGATTCGCTCCTGCGGCCTCGTCCGGCTGATTGGCGCCTGCAGCGGCGTCCGGCTGATTCGCGCCGGCCGTTTCCAGGCCCAGGGCCTTCACGATGCCGGAAATGCACTTTTTGACGGCGCCCTCCTTCACCGGGATGGACAGGCCCGCGTAGGTCAGCAGGTCGAAGTAGCCCTTGCTGCCGCCGGCCTCGCAGAGCTTCAGGTAATCCGCCCAGGCGCCGGCCCGGTCCGTCTGGGCCCGGGTATAGAACTCGAAGGCGCCCATGATGGCCATGGCGTACTCAATATAATAGAAGGGGAACAGGAAAATGTGCTGCTTCTGCATCCAGAAGCCGCCCTCGGACAGGAACTTGTTGCCGTCGTAGTCACGCCAGGGCATGTAGGTCTTCTCGATGTCGTGCCACAGGGCCCGGCGCTCGGCGGCGCTCATGGCGGGATTCTGGAACACCTTCTCCTGGAACTCGTCCACGCTCACCAGGTAGGGCACGTTGGACAGGGAATCCGCCAGATGGGCGTAGCGGTATTTGTCTGCCTCTTCCCCGAAAAAAAGCTCCATCCAGGGGTAGGTCCAGTACTCCATGGCCATGGAATGAATCTCCGCCACCTCGGCGCCCGCGTGGGTCTGCTCCATGAGAGGCAGCACCCGGGAAGCCGTGAAGGCCTGGAAGGCGTGGCCAGCCTCGTGGGTCAGCACGTCCACATCGGCGCTGGTGCCATTGAAGTTGGAGAAAATGAAAGGCATCTTCACGCTGGGCAGGAAGGTGCAGTAGCCGCCGCCCCGTTTGGCCGGTTTGGTTTCCAAGTCAAACATCTCGTCCTCCACCATTCGGTCGAAGAACCTGCCGGTTTCGGGGGACAGCTCCCGGTACATCTTCTGGGCCGCGGCCACCAGCTCCTGGCGGGTGCCCCGGGGAATGGCGTTGCCCTCGGGATAGACCAGGGCCTCATCATAGTAGTGAAGCTGGTCGATGCCCAGATTCTTTTTCTGCTGCTCAAAAATCTTCACGGCCAGGGGCGTGATCTCGTCTCTGACCTGACGGCGGAAGTTCTGGGCATCCTTCAGGGTGTAGTCATAACGGCCCCGCTCCAGGTAAGCCATCTCGATATAGCTCTCAAAGCCCAGCTTCTTTGCCATGTCGCAGCGGACAGCGATCATCTCATCGTAGATCCGGTCCAGCTCGGGAGCCACCTGCTCGTACAGGCCGGCCCAGGCCTCAAAGGCCTCCTTGCGGATGGCGCGGTCTGTGTTTTCCATATATTTCAACAGGCCGTAGAAGTTGCATTCCTCTCCGTGGAAGTTGACGGTGCAGCCCGCGGCAGCCTTGGAATACTGCTGCTTCAGGTCTGCCTCCTTCACTCGGTTTTCAATGATGGCCTCGGAGGCCAGCCGCTGCTGGGCCTTCATGCGGTTCACGCTGACGGGGCCGAACTCCTTCACAAAATCCTCCAGGAAGGGAGAATCCAGCAGGGCTTTGCCGGCTTCCTTCTCCAGCAGACCCAGCTTGGGCATTTCGCCGTTCAGATATTTCATCTCCGCCTCATAGAACTCGTCGGCGGTATTGACGGTATTGCGGATGCTGGCGATGGTCATCATGCTCCGGAGGGCCGCCCGGGCTTTTTCGTGATCCATATAGCAGGCCTTCAGCTCTTCATAGCTTCCGGCGTTTTTCAGTTTCTGGGTAAAGGCTTTGGTTTCTTCGGCCGCGGCTGCCATGTCGGGCCGCTGGTAGGGCATTTCACTGAATTTCATTAAATCGCTTTCCTTTCTGACGCGTTCATATATTCATGATTGTATCACACTTTGGCTGAGGAAAATACTCTTTTTCTGCATTTTGTCCACCCCCTTGACATTGCCTTATTTTTGCATATAATGAGTGGTGCACAGTATTCTGGGCGAAAACAGGGGTGCCTTAGGGCTGAGACGGTGCGCGGCAGCGAAAAGCTGGTCCGGCAGCCGAACCCTCGAACCTGATATGGATTATACCAGCGTAGGGAGTTTTTTCAGAATGAAGAACTAATCGATTCGCATGGGAATTCCTGTGCGAATTTTTTTATAGGAGGTGAAGACCATGTCTTCCAAAACCAACTCTCCCACCAAGCGGATGGTCCTGTCCGCCATGCTGATTGCCATCGCCACGGTGCTCAGCCTGATCAAAATCGTGGATCTGCCCTACGGCGGCTCCGTCACCCTGGGCTCCATGCTGCCGATCATTATCATTGCCTATCGCTACGGCACTGCCTGGGGTCTTCTCTGCGGCTTTGTCCACGGCGGTATCCAGCTGGCCCTGGGTGCCAACACCCTGAGCTATGTTACCGGCGCGCCTTCCGTGATTGCCGTTATCCTGCTGGATTACATCATTGCCTTCGGCGTCACCGGTTTGGGCGGCCTCTTCCGGGGTAAATCCGAAAATCAGCCGGCGGCCTTCATTGCCGGATCCCTGGTGGTTTCCCTGCTTCGCTATATCTGCCACGTCATCAGCGGCTGCACCGTCTGGGCCGGCCTTTCCATTCCCACCGGCGCCGCCTTCCAGTACTCCCTGATTTACAACGCCACCTACATGCTGCCAGAAATGCTGGTGCTGCTGATCATCGCCTATTACCTGTCCACCACCCTGGACTTTGGAGAGGACAATCTGAAGGTCATGACCCGCACCGACCTGACTCCTGTGACCCATACCCTGAATATCGCGGCGGGACTTGCCCTGGCCAGCGGCCTGATTTTCGATGTGGCCGCCGTGTTCCGCCACCTGCAGAATGCGGAAACCGGTGAGTTTGACATCACCGGAATCCAGAACGTGGCCTGGAACTGGATTGCCATCGTCACGCTGATTGCGGTGGCCGTGGCTGTGGTGCTGCTGGTGGTCAAAAAGGTCATCGCCAAGAAGAAATAAGCTGCATAAAAAAATACCTGATGAGCATTGCTTATCAGGTATTTTTCTATTTTACAGCAGATTCCCGATCCCCGGCACAATGTAGGTGGCCTCCACTGCGGAGGTTTCCGCATCCTGCAGGGTGGACTCGCCGGAGAGCACCAGCACGGCATCCATACCGTTGTTTACGCCCACGGCGATGTCAGTGTAGAGGCGGTCTCCCACCACCACCATATCCTTCCGATTAAGGCCGGTGTGGTCCTCGATGACCTGCACCACATCCTCGTAGGGCTTACCGAAGTAGCGGGGCTCCTTGCCGGTGGAGGCAGTCACCAGGGCGCAGATGGCGCCGGAATCCGGGATAAAGCTTCCATCCTCCGGAGCCACGGGGCAGTTCAGATCCGGGTGGGTGCTGAGAAATTCAGCGCCGTGGCGGATCAGCCGGCAGGCGGTATTCAGCTTTTCGTAGGTCAGGCTGGTATCGAAGCTGACCACCACAATGGGACACAGGGCCGCCTCTTCCCGGGGTGAAAGGCCTTGGCCCTCGTCCCGATGATCGTTGTAGAGACGGATGCCCGCCTCCCGGAAGGCCTGCTCCAGGTCCGGCGTGCCCACCAGATAGACCATCTGGCCCGGGCGCCGGCTGTTCAGAAACCGGAAGGTGGTCTCGCCGGAGGTCAGGATCTGATCCTCACTGGCGGGAATCCCCAGATCCCGCAGCCGCTTGACGTAGGTCTGCTTGGAGCGGGAGGCGTTGTTGGTAAAGAACAGATAGTCGGCCCCGGCGGCCCGGACTCGTTCCAAAAAGGGAAGGGTCTCGGGGAAAACCCGGTCTCCCAGGTAAACGGTGCCGTCCATGTCCAGGATCCAGAGCTTCTTTTGAAATAAAGCCCGGAGCTGATCCGGGCCGGAAATTGATTTTGCCATTGGTTCCTCTGTTTAGTTCTGATTGGGTGTTACGGAAACCGGCGTCACCACCATGGGGACCATTTTCGCGTGGACCAGCAGGCGGCCCTCGGATTCATCCAGCATGGAGTCGCAGGTGGACAGGGTCAGGATCTGGTCGTCGCCGGTGACGGAAACATCGGTTTTGATGGCGGACCGGGAGATGGCCCGGTTGATATAGTTCTCATAGTCTTCTTTGGAGTAGAAGATGGTCATCCAGGAATCCTCATCCGCGGTGGTGAGGCGATAGCAGGAGAAGACCTGACATTCGTAGAGAATATCCTCATCGCCCACCCGGAGCAGCAGGGTAAAGGTGGGATGCTCCTCGTACCACTCCTGATCCGAATACTCGCCGATGATATGGAACATGGATTTGTCCTTCATCCGGTGTCCGTAAATAATATAGTTCTGATACTGGCCGGGCAGCTGGTTCTGCAGGTAGTTGCTGCCATCCAGGAAGGGCATGCCGGCGTAGTTGTATTCCCGGAAAAAGTCCCGGTGCAGGTAATAGTCGTTGTCGCCGGACCACATGACGGCGTAGTCCACCACGGTGTCCTCGATCTTGATCCAGCCGACGGTGTCCGGGTTCTGGGCAATCAGGGGCCACAGGGAAACGGCGCCGGAAAGGGTGTTTTCCTTCAGCTGGGTCTGGGTGCCCGCGGTGCCCTCCATGCCGGAAACGGTCTGTCCAGTGGTTCCCTCCTGGGAATAGAAGACATCGGAAACCCTGTTCTGGGAAACGGTGTTGTGATGGTATTTGCTGTAAATGCCCCACAGCTGCCAACCGGAGTAGGCCGCCACGGCCAGCAGCAGGCAGATCAGGCACAGCAGCAGGGCGGAGCCCGGGCTCAGTTTCTTCTTTTTCTTCTGTGTCATGATAACCTCAGTACATCTTGCTGATCTTGTAGTCCCGCTCCGCTTCCCGGCGCTGGTCCTTCTTCGCGATGGACTCGCGCTTGTCGTAGAGCTTTTTACCTTTCGCCAGAGCAATTTCCAGCTTGGCGTGGTTGCCCTTGAAGTACAGCCGCACGGGCACGATGGTGTAGCCATCCTGCTTGACGGAGCCGATCAGCTTGCGGATTTCCCTCTTGTGCAGGAGAAGCTTCCTCACCCGCAGGGGATCCTTGTTGAAAATATTCCCATGCTCATAGGGACTGATGTGCATATTGTAGATAAATGCTTCGCCGTGTTCGATCGCCACATAGCTCTCCTTCAGGCTGCATTTTCCCTGGCGCAGAGACTTGACCTCGGTTCCCGCCAGGGACAGGCCTGCCTCAAAAAGCTCCTCCAGAAAATAATCATGGTGGGCTTTCCGGTTCTGCGCCACGGGCTTGATGGTGTCTTTTGCCATGGATTTTTCTCCCAAAGTATGAAAAACGGTCCGGAACATCCGCTCCGGACCGCAGTCAATTACCGAATCAGCGGATCAGGAAATCGCACTGACGATAAAATAAAGCACAAGGGCCAGCACCAGATAGGCTGCTGCCAGAATCTTGGTCAGCCGCTCCAGTTTTCCTTCCAGAGTCCGGGCTTTATTCTTGCCGAAGTACGTTTCTGCCGCGCCGGAGATGGCTCCGGACAGTCCTGCGCTCTTGCCTTCCTGCATGAGCACGACGGCGGACATAACGAGACAAACCAGCAGCAGTACGATAGAAAGAATAATCGCTAATGCTTTCATGTATATCACCTCTCTACTTCCAATTCGGGGTTGATGCTAAAACGCATTCTCCATGATATCACAGAAATTCCCCGATGTCAACGCTCTTTTGCCTTACTTTTCGTATACAGAGCGCTTCAGCACCGCCACATAGGGCAGGTTCCGGTAGAACTCCGCGTAATCGATGCCGTAGCCCACAATAAACTCGTCCGGCACGGTGTAGCCCACATAGTCCACCTGAACCTCGGTCTTGCGGTGGGCGGGCTTATCCAGCAGCGTACAGATTTTCACATCCTCGGCGCCCCGCGCCAGCAGCTCCTTCTTCAGCTCGCTAAGGGTCAGGCCGGTGTCGATGATGTCCTCCACCAGCAGAATGTGCCGGCCGGTGAGGTCCTTGGCAATGTCCTTCAGAATGGTCAGCTTGCCGCTGCTCACCGCAGAGGTGCCATAGCTGGAAACCACCATGAATTCCATCTGGATGAGTCCGGGAATGGCCCGGCACAGGTCCGCGGTAAAGATATTCGCGCCCTTCAGGATGCCCACCACCATGAGCTGCTTGTCCTCGTAGTCCCGGGCAATCTGCGCCCCCAGCTCCTGGACCTTGTTCTGAAGCTCTTCCTTCGAATAAAGAACTTCCTGAATGTCATCTTCAATGTTGTACATTTTTCTTCTCCCCGTCTCTTTGATGGTAATTAAAATCAACAGGACGAGCCGTTACCAGCTGAGGCGCCGGCTCATGAAATCCGCCTCTTCCAGGCTCTTCCAGGTGTAGACTCCGTCTTCCAGAATCATGTAACCGTGCCAGCTGTCCTCCTTCGGAATGGCCACGGAGCCAGGATTGATATAGGTGTAGGTTTCATGCTCCCGCAGCACTGGCACGTGGGTGTGGCCGTGCAGCAGCACATCTCCCGGCGCCAGGGGCGGCAAATGCTGTTCGTTAAAAACATGACCGTGGGTCAGATACACCAGGTAGGTTTTCTGCTCCAGGATGGCGTAGTCCGCCATGATGGGGAATTCCAGCACCATCTGGTCCACTTCCGTGTCGCAGTTGCCCCGCACGCAGAGGATCTTGTCCTTCAGCGGGTTCAGATGCTCGATCACTTCTTTGGGGGCGTAGCCGTCGGGAAGGTCGTTTCTGGGGCCGTGGTACAGAATGTCGCCCAGCAGAATCAGCCGGTCGGCATTTTCCTTCTCAAAAGCATTAAGCAGCCGGCGGCACCAAAAGGCCGAGCCGTGGATGTCCGATGCGATCAAATATTTCATAGCCGTCTCCTTGATGATATAATTCCGTCCGATTATCTCAGAAAACCTGCGGAGCGTCAAGGGAAATTCTTGACTCAGGACGTTTTTTATGACTATTTTTCTATGTTCACCCTGCTGGGCGGCCTGCCCGGGGCTGTGCGCGGCCGGGGCGTGACTTCTGCCTTGCAGGCCCGCGGCCATGGCCCGGCCTCGCCGTTCATTGTCAAAAACCTCTTGACACGGGGCTTTTGGCGGGATATAATAGATAAGCTTTAAGCAAATCGGAATGTGGCTCAGTTTGGTAGAGCGCTGCGTTCGGGACGCAGAGGCCGCAGGTTCAAATCCTGTCATTCCGATTCAAATGGCCGCCTTCTCGGGCGGCCTGTTTTTGTTTTAAGGAGGTTTTCCCATGAAGTTTAAGGATATGCCCTATCAGCGTCCTGACCTTGATGAAGTTAAGAAACAGATCACTGCCATCACTGAGCAGCTGAAAAACGCGAAGGACTACGCCGAAGCGAAGGAAGCATTCCTGGCCAAGGATACCTTGGCCAGACATGTCGAAACCCAGGCAACCCTGTCCTCCATCCGCCACAGCATCGACACCCGGGATGCCTTCTACGATGCGGAAGAAAAGTTCTGGGCCAATGCTTCTCCCGAGCTGGAGGAGTACATGCAGGCCTTCACCGAAGCGCTGCTGGCCTCTCCCTTCCGTGCTGATTTTGAAAAGGATTATGGCACCCTGCTGTTCACCAACGCGGAGATCGCCCTGAAGGCCTTCTCCCCGGAGATCATTCCCGAGCTCCAGAAGGAGAACGAGCTGGTAATGGCCTACGACAAGCTGATTGCCAGTGCCCAGATTCCCTTCAACGGCGGCACCTATACCCTGGCTCAGCTGGGCCCCTTCAAATCCAATGCTGACGATGAAATCCGTCTGGCGGCCTGGAAGGCTGACGGTACCTGGTATAAAGAGAACCAGGCGGAGCTGGACCGGATCTACGATGAGCTGGTGAAGCTGAGAGACGCCATGGGCAAGAAGCTGGGTTATGAGAACTACCTGCCTCTGGGATACTACCGCATGGACCGCAACTGCTACACCAAAGAGGATGTGGCCAAGTTCCGCGAGGCTGTGGTGAAATATATTGTTCCCATCGCCGATTCCATTTACCGCCGTCAGGCCGAGCGTCTTGGCAAGACCTATCCCATGAGCTTCGCAGACAATGCCCTGGAGTTCCGTTCCGGCAACCCCAAGCCCTTCGGTACCGCTCAGGATATTCTGAACCACGGCCTTAAGTTCTACACCGAGCTGAGCCCCGAGACCGCTGTTTTCTTCAAGACTATGATGGATAACGAGCTGCTGGATGTCCTGGCCACCGAAGGCAAACAGGGCGGCGGCTACTGCACCAGCATTTACGATTACGACGTCCCGTTTATTTTTGCGAACTTTAACGGCACCCAGGGCGATGTTTCCGTGGTCACCCACGAGGCCGGCCACGCTTTCGCCGACTGGACCAACCGCCACCGCGTGCCCATGGAATATATCTGGCCCAGCATGGAGGGCTGCGAGGTTCATTCCATGAGCATGGAGTTCTTCGCGTGGCCCTGGGCCGAGGGCTTCTTCGGTCCCGACACCCGCAAGTTCTATTACAGCCATCTGGCGGAGGCCCTGACCTTCATCCCCTACGGCACCATGGTGGATCATTTCCAGCACATTGTCTATGAGCATCCCGAGTACACTCCCGCCCAGCGCCACGCGGCCTGGAAGGAGCTGCTGGGAATTTACATGCCCTGGGAGAAGCTGGACGGCGATATTCCCTTCTACTCCGAGGGTGAAGGCTGGCAGCGTCAGCTCCACATTTACACTTCTCCTCTGTACTACATCGACTACTGCCTGGCGCAGACCGTTTCCCTGGAATACTGGGCTCTGATCCAGTCTGATTTCAAGAACGCCTGGGAGCACTACATGGCTTACACCACCCAGGGCGGCACCCGCACCTTCACCGAGCTTCTGAAGAATGCCGGCATGGACAGCCCCTTCGATGGCGATACCCTGAAGAACGTGGCCGAGGTTGCCAAGAACTGGCTGGACAGCTACGATCTGACGGGGATTGAGTGATTAAATAGACACTATTCGAAGGTTGTGACTTTGAAGATCTTAAAAAAGCAAGTATTCAAAGTTTTTTGCCCGTACATCAGCCAGTGGAGGCCTTCCGTTTGCATTGATAACAAGACAAAAGAAAACCGTCCTGAAGACAGCATGTTCACTGTCCGTCAGGACGGTTTTTTATAGGTTGAATATTTTCAAGGATAGTGTCAGCGAGGCCGCTGTCTGCGGCCTGATCGGGATCAGAGACGCTGTCTGCGGCCTGATCACTCGCAGTGCGGCCGCGGCGAATCAGCAGCCGGATTGTCAGCACAAGAAGAAGCGTCAGACTGATCCATTGGGATGTGGAAAAGGGTCCCCAGATGCCCCGAATCCGGTCTCCCCGGAGAAATTCATCCAGAAAGCGGATCACGGCATAGGTGGCCAGATAGATCTCCAGCAGGTGTCCCCTGACCTTTTGCTGCAGCCGGCCATTCGGCCGATACAGGATCAGGTAGATTCCCACGAAAAGCAGAAACAGCAGTCCGGATTCCAGAAGCTGCACCGGGAATCGTGTCACAACTTCGCTCTCCGGAATATGCGGCGAATGATAGAGAATTCCGAACCGGGAGGGAATGCCAAAGCAGCAGCCGCCGAAAAAGCAGCCGATGCGGCCGAATCCGTGGAACAGCGGCATAAACATGGCGATGATATCGCTGTACAGATTCATCCGGTAGCCTTTGCGCCTGACCCACCACCAGCCGGCGGCCAGCCCGCCGAAGAGTCCACCGTAAAAGACAGAGCCTCCAAAGAGCTCAAACAGACTCCATTTTCCGATAAAGCGGAAATTCGTGATGGCGTAAAGAAGATGTCCGCCAATCAGCACGCCCACCGCCGCGACGCAGAGCGTCTCGATCATGTAGAAGGGGTGCTCCCCGTGTTTCGTCGCCTGGTGCTCCGCGAACCATCCTCCAAGAAGTATCCCCACCAGGGAAAACAGTCCGTAGGTGGGGATTTCTCTTCCTAAAATCTCAATGTAAGGGTACATATCAGAAGAATTCGCTCATGAATTCGCTGGAAAGGGACGCGCAGACGCAGGTCCAGCAGGCGATACTGATAATGGAAAGGGAGATACCGATAATACCGGTAATAAGACCCGCAGTAGCCATGCCGTTGCGTGCACCGGTCAGTGATTTCTTACCGGACATAACGCCCAGCACTATCGCGGCGGCACCGCACAGAATGGACAGGAATCCGCCGATTCTTCCCCAGAACAGAACGCAGCTGACGATACCACAAATCATGGAGATGATGGACATGGTATAGCCGGGATCTTCGCTGGCGGGCGCAGGCTGAGAATAGTTCTGATAGCCGGGGTTGCCAGTCTGGAATCCCTGGGGACCAGCCTGGTAGTTCTGAGGACCGGCCTGATAGCTCTGCTGGTTCGGCTGATAACCCTGAGCTCCGGCTGCCTGATAGCCCTGTCCGGTGGGCTGGCCATAGGGTGAACCGCCTTGGGGCTCATTGCCGGGGCCGCCTGCCTGATAGCGGGCAAAGGTTCCATTATTTTCCCAGTTCTGATCCGCTCCTCCGGTATATCCGGTGGCAAATCCTCCTGCCACGCCGGGGCCGGGATTCTGTGCCGCGGGACCAGGCTGAGGTGCGGTATATGTTCCAGCCTGGGAATAGGTATTTCCACCAGCAGCCTGAGGATTCATTTGCGCAGCTCTCTGCGCACTCTGCTGCTGATACTGCTGGAACTGCTGATTCATCTGAGCCGCCCTCTGGGCGTTCATCTGTTGATAGTCATTCATAGTTGAGCAGGGCTGAGGTGCAGGCTGAGGCGCCGGCTTAGGCTGAGTGAACTGCTGAGGCTGGGGAATTGGCTGCGGCTGGGGCTGGAAGGCCTGTGCGGGCTGAGGCGCCGGCTGCGGCACAGCCTGCGGCTGGGGTGCGGGTTCGGGCACCGCCTCAGGCATCGTTTCCTTCAGATATTCAGAAGCATAATTATCCGTGTTCAGCACAAAGTTCACAGCCTGTCCAGTAACATCATCCAGAGACGGTGCTTCAACGGCGGTCTCCGCGGCAACCTCTGCGGCAGCTTCAGCGGCGGTCTCCGCGACAGCTTCGGCAGCAGTTTCCGCGGCGGCTTCGGCGGCAGTTTCCGCGGCGGCTTCAGCAGCATCAGCGGCGGTCTCCATCATATCAGGTTTGTTTTCGAATTCAGACATGTTTTGCTCTCCTCTCTTTTCGATAGAAAACGGGGTTAGGAAAAGAATAACACATTTTTTCCGTGTGTCAACAAGATAAATGTATCAGATTCAAGTTGAATCGTTAGCATATTTGCTTACTTGGCTGTTTTTAATGTTTATTTGGCTATCTCTCCTGGAATCCATAATACAAGGCTCATTGCGAGGGAGGAGAACTGTCCATATTTCTGGCAACTGCCTCCCCATTAGGGAGGAGATTATGTCTATTTTCTGGGATCTGACTCCCCACCAGGGAGGAGATCATGTCTATTTTCTGGGATCTGACTCCCCATGGGGGAGGAGACTATGTCAATTTGGAGCACTTCTCCTCCCCGCAGGGGAGGCACCCATGCCTTTTTTGAACACTTCTCCTCCCCGCAGGGGAGGCACTCATGCCTTTTTTGAACACTTCTCCTCCCCGCAGGGGAGGCACCCATGTCTTTTTTGAACACTTCTCCTCCTCGCAGGGGAGGCACCCATGCCTTTTTTAAACACTTCTCCTCCCCGTAGGGGAGTCCCCGCAGGGGATTGCCTACAAATTTGCGGTAGGAAGAAATCAAGGAGACGGCAATACTTCCTACTTCATGGTAGGAAATAGGCCTCAAAAGCTGTGAACTTCCTACCCAACAAGTTTTTGATGGTAGGAAGTGAGCTGGAATTGGAACGATCTTCCTACCGCTGAATAGGAAAAGTGTTGGAAAAAACATAGACTTCCTACCGCCCAGCGCTCTCAAAAAAGTTTTATGGTAGGAACTGATCAGAAATACAGTAATACTTCCTACCAGGAAGTAGGAAGAGTGTGTCAAAAACTATGGACTTCCTACTCGCGTAGGTCGGCTGGGTAGGAAGTCAGGTCATTTGCCTGCAAACTTCCTACTCGCGCTGGGCGGCTGGGTAGGAAGTCACCACCATCCATCTACCTGGTAATATTCTTAATCCACTTAAACCGGTTCACCTTCACCAGGGCCACGAAGCATTTGAGGATCTGGTCGCATTTCAGGCAGGCGAAGACCACCCATACGGGAGCATGGAAGACAAAAGCGGAAAGGAAGCCCAGGGGCAGCACCACCAGGCAGACAAAAATCGTATCATTGACAAAGACAAAGTGGGTCAGGCCGCCGGCCCGGACGATGCCCGTCAGGGAGGACATCTGGTAGGCGGTACCGATGACCATCACCGTCAGCACCAGGAGCAGCTGGTTCACGATGACCCGTGTTTCCGGCTCGATGGACGGATACATGAGGGGGATCAGCCAGTGGCTGGCATACATCAGCACAGCGGTGCCCAGGCCCATGGCCACAAACACCAGCTGCAGAGTTTTCGCGTATTTTTTCACCAGCTCGTAGTCTCCGCTGCCCACGGTTTTTCCTATAATTATAGCTGTGGCGCTGGCCACGCCATAGACGCCCACGGATACGATCTGGAACATATTGTTGGAGATACTGATGGCCGAAATAGCGCTCTGGCCGAGACGGCCCACGATGGCGCCCTGACCCGTCATGTTGATGCCCCAGACGGCGGCCCCGGCGAAGACCGGTATGCCATACCTGATATAGTCCTTCAGCAGGGTCCGGGAGTGCAGCGCCAGGTCCGCCAGGCGGAGATTCAGCTTATGATCCCGGAATTTGACATAATAAATCATGATGCCGGTTTCCACAATGCGGGCCGCGAGAGTGGCCACGGCGGCGCCGGCGACGCCCATGGCCGGGAAGCCCAGCTTGCCGAAAATCAGGAGATAATTCAGCACGACATTAATGATCAGCGTGCTGATGGCGGTGTACAGGGCGATGCCCACCGTCTCCACGGATTTCATGGCGGTCATCAGAAGCTCAGTGGCCACATAGAAAAGATAGGAAACCGCCACGATGCGGATATACCGCGCCGCTTCCGCCGCCACCTGGGGATCGTTGGTGTAGAGCCCCATCAGCCGGACGGGGAAAAAGAAGGCGGCCGCGAAAAACAGCAGCCCCGTCACCGCCGCGAACTTGGCCGTAATGGCCAGGATGGTTTTGATGCTCCTGGTATCCTTCTTGCCCCAGTATTGGGTGGCGATTACCAGCGCCGCCGTCATAAAGCCGTGGATGAACTGCTGCAGCATCGTCATCCACTGATTGGCCATATAAACGCCAGAAAGGGCCAGATCTCCGATCTGACCCACCATGATATTGTCAGCCAGGCCCACCGCGAAGGTCAGGATGCTCTGCCCCGCCATGGGCAGGGCCAAAGCAAAAAGCCTCTGGTAAAAACGCCTGTCTTTAACAAGCCATTCTGTTTTCATTCGAATCCTCACAAAAATCGGTCAGGCGAGCCCGCCGATTGATAACAAAACCATCAGCCGGACGGGCTTACCGGTTGACAACGAACCCATCACCCGGACGAACTTACCGGTTGATAATCTCATATCCTGCCAGCAGCAGCTCCGTACCAAACTCAATCAGGCCGTTCTCCAGATCCTCCGCGTAGGTATCGGTGGAGATCAGATGGGGAACCACCTCGTCCGGAAGATACCGGCGGCAGACCTTTTCTACGCTGGAAAGGTCCTGATTCACATCGCTGCGGTGATAGAAAACCACATAAGCGGGATCCACCGTGGCGCAGACGGACGTCACCATCTGGGCAATACAGGTGGTCTGGTCATAGGTCTTGAACCCATCCCGGAAGGCCTCATCCATGTTGTCTTTATCATTGGCCGCCACATACCTGAGCTCACCGGCAAAACCATGGGCACCCCTAACCAGGTGACCCCGGACATAAAGTCCGCAGCCGCAGCCCGTTTTTCCCACGGAAATACAGGCCAGGGAAATCCGCTCATCCCGTCCGAACATGCGGACATAGCAGCCCGCAGCGGCGGCGTTCATATCGTTCTCTACCCGGGCGCTGACACCGAACTTTTCCTTCAAATGCTCTTCAATGGGGAAGTTCTCCAGTCCGATTTCCTTGGCGCCGAAAAGGATTTTACCCAGGGACACTCCCCAGGGAAGGCCCACGGAAATGGCCTTGACGGAATACTTCTTCATCTTTTCGGAAACACACTCATCGATAAAGGACATCACGCCAGTTTTCAGATCAGGAATGCTGATATCTTCCCTTTCCGTCTGCTCACCCACGGCATTGATCAGCAGCGATCTCATGGTGCGGGTGTTGGGGAAATAAATGCAAAGGACATAAGCGTAATCAGGATTCAGAACATAGGACTGGGCATGGCGTCCGCCGGTGGTGGGGTCCACGCCACCGCCCAGGATTTCTCCGGCCTCTTCCATCTCGTCCAGGATACGGCTCACGGTGGGGAAGCTCAGTCCGGTTTCCCGGGCAACCTTGGTCTTCGTAAAAGAACCGCCGCCCTGAAGGGTCCGGCGGATCAGGCTTTCATTGATATTTTTAACGATCGATTTGTTATAACGAATCTCTCCCATGATATGCCTCTTTTCGTTTTAAAAACATCTTTAATATGGCCATTGTAGCACAATTCCCCAGAGGGCGCAATCATATTTTTATTGATTTCCTGCCTGTCCGCTGATATACTGTGAAAAACTGTTTTATTAAGGAAGCACACATGCGCGTAGTTATTAAAATAGGAACCTCAACCCTGGCCCACTCCACCGGGCGGCTGAATATCCGCCGCATGGAAGAGCTGGTGAAGGTCATCAGCGACCTGAAAAA
The DNA here is from genome assembly GCA_902783575.1 of uncultured Eubacteriales bacterium. Classification (GTDB taxonomy): domain Bacteria; phylum Bacillota; class Clostridia; order Lachnospirales; family Bianqueaceae; genus RUG760. The sequence continues at coordinate 11,232 of CACZRP010000124.1, read as the reverse complement.
TGCCGGACATGAGATTATTCTGGTCTCCTCCGGCGCCATCGGCATGGGCGTCGGAAAGCTGATGCTGAAAGCCCGCCCCACGGATATGCCCACCAAACAGGCGGCCGCCGCGGTGGGCCAGTGCGAGCTCATGTATACCTATGACCGCTATTTCAACAAATATGGCCACACCACCGCCCAGATCCTCCTCACCGGGGAAGACCTGGAGGATCCGGTGCGCCGCCAGAACGTCGAAAATACCATGTCCCGTCTGCTGGAGCTGGGGGCTCTTCCCATCATCAACGAGAACGATACCATCGCCACCTCGGAAATCGCCGTGGGTGACAACGATACCCTGGCCGCCCTGGTGGGTGTCTTCGCGGGCGCCGAGCTGGTGATTCTCCTGTCCGATATCAAGGGCCTTTACACCGCGGATCCCCACAAGGATCCCTCCGCCCAGCTGATTCCGCTGGTGGAGGAAATTACGCCCCAGATCGAGGCTCTGGCCGCCGGCAAGGGTTCCGAGCTGGGCACCGGCGGCATGGAAACCAAGCTGCGAGCCGCGAAAATTGTGCTGGAGGCTGGCGCCCAGCTGGTCATCGCTCAGGGCGCCCGGGCCAGCGTGCTGTATGATATTATGGAAGGAAAACCGGCGGGCACCCGCTTCAAAAGGGCCTGAACGTCCATCAATCTGAAAAGCAAGGAGACTGTCATGACAACTCTCGAACTGCTGAAAAAAGCCAAAGCTGCCTCTTCCGAGGCTCATTTCACCACCCATCAAAAGGACGAGGCCCTGCTGAAAATGGCCGATGCTCTGGTGGCGGCGACGGATGCCATTCTGGAAGCCAACCAACAGGACATGGAAAGCGCGAAGTCTCACATTTCCCCGGTGATGCTGGACCGCCTGATGCTGAACGCAAGCCGCATTCAGGGCATGGCGGAGGGCATCCGCCAGGTGGCGGCGCTGCCGGATCCTGTGGGCGAGGTTCTTTCCGAAACCACCGGCCACGGCGGATCTTTGAAAATCCGGCGGGTCACCGTCCCCATGGGCGTCATTGCCATTATTTATGAAAGCCGGCCCAACGTCACCTCCGATGCGGCCGCCCTGGCTTTGAAGGCCGGCTCCGCCTGCGTACTGCGTTCCGGCAAGGAAGCCTGGCGCTCCGCGGCTGAGATTGTCAAAGCCATGCAGAAAGGCCTGGCGGAGGCCGGACTGGATCCGGAGCTGCTGCAGCTGGTGGAGGACACCACCCGCCAGAGCTCCCTGGATCTCATGAAGGCCCGTGGCCTGGTGGATCTGCTGATCCCCCGGGGCGGCGCAGGGCTGATTCGGGCCTGTGTGGAGCAGTCCCTGGTGCCCTGCATTGAAACTGGCACCGGCATCTGCCATCTCTATGTGGATCAATCTGCGAATCTTGATATGGCTCTGGCCATTGCGGACAATGCCAAAACCAGCCGGCCCAGCGTCTGCAACGCTGCGGAGGTCTGTCTGGTCCATACCGCTGTGGCGGAACAGTTCCTGCCTCTGCTGAAGGCTCGTCTTGTTGATGAGAGGGAAAAGGCTGGCCTTGCGCCGGTGGAGCTTCGGCTGGATGAAAAAGCGCAGAAAATAATCCCCGGAACCGCGGCCGGTCCCGAGGATTTCGATACGGAATTTCTGGATTATATCCTGGCTGTCCGGGTGGTGGACTCCCTGCCGGAAGCCGTTCGGCATATCCGGGAGCACAGTACCCACCACAGCGAGGCCATTATCACGGAGGATCCGGCGGCGGCCCAGGCCTTTACCGAGGGGGTCGACAGCGCGGCGGTATACGTGAACGCCTCCACCCGCTTCACCGATGGCGGCGAGTTCGGGCTGGGCTGCGAGATGGGCATCAGCACCCAGAAGCTGCACGCCCGGGGTCCCATGGGCCTGCGGGAGCTTTGTTCCTATAAATATATCATCACCGGAAACGGTGATATCCGCTGACTGCCTGCGGCCAGATTACTCTGCAAATAAAGATGCGGCGAAGTTTATGTGCACTTCGCCGCTAATTTTTGTATGCTCAGAATTTAGCCCAGGGACAGCCGTCCCACGGATTGTCACAATTCATGGATTATTTGATGCTCTGTGACAATTTCTCAAAACACTTTCACAGGAGAGTCAAGAACAGGCGATGTGTGACAAAAATAACCCTTAAAAAAGGGAAAATCCTTGCGTTTCAGGCTATTTATGTCACAAATCATTAGGACGGGTCTTTCTGGTGACAGCATTCTGTCACAGACAGCCAGGTCTGAGGCGCCCAGTGAAACTCAATTGGCCGATTGTCACAAAACATAGAGACAAGGCCTAATCTGTGAAACTGGTCAAAACCAGATTTTCACAGAATGCAGTGATGACGCCGGATCTGTGACAACTCAGTTTCACAAAAGATAGGGTTTCCGGAGGATGTGTGAAACCCGCCAAAGCCGGTTGTCACAAAATCGCCGGAAAGCATTAAAAATGTGAAAATAAATTTTAACAAGAAAGGGCGTATCGCACAGATTTGCGATAATTACTGTCGCAAAACATAGAGATGATCCAGGGCATGTGAAAATCGACTGTCTCAAAAATGGTGTTATAATAGGATCCGTGAAACTCAGCAAAATCTTATCAAAAGGATTTTCACAAGATCATAGGAAAACACGAAATGTGTGAAACCGTGGCCGCATAACCAGCGGCACAAGTATCCTTTGCCTGGCTTAATCACCCTTTGGGTTTCTTTGAAACCTGTCCTTACAAAGAATATCTGGAAACCTTCGCACAATAATAATACCTGATAAACATCCTACGATTTCTCGCGGTTAGCCTGTCAGGTATTGTTATATTCGGATGGCTGCTTCCGCTTTTTACAGTTTCAGAAGACCCATGGAAACCTTCATCCGGAGAATGCGGTAGACCGATTCCTCGATGCGCTGTTCCGTAATCACGCCGTCATTGACAGCGGTCAGGACTTCCTGGTACTGGGTTTCGTACTCCTTGGTGATCAGCAGGTCATTGCCGGCGATGACCGCCTGCACCGCCACGCGGCCGTCGGTGTATTCCGCCACGGCGCCCATGCCCAGATCATCGGTGACGATGACACCCTCAAAGCCCAGATCCTCCCGCAGCACTCGATGCATCTCGGGGGATAGAGAAGCCGGAAACTCCGCGTCAAAGGCCTTGACGATATTGTGGCTCACCATCACGGTCTGGGCGCCCTGAGCGATGCCCGCCGCGAAGGGCCTGAAATCCTGGGCGTAGAAAGTCTCCCGATCCCGCTCGTCCACGGCAATGCCCGTATGAGTATCCACGTTGTTGCCGTAGCCCGGGAAATGCTTGAGGCTGCAGGCCATATGGTAGCCCTGCATCAACTTGACGACCTCGGCGATGTAGTCCGCGGCCGTATCGGGATCACCGCTGAAGGCGCGGTTATAGATGAAATCTTCCGGATTGTCGGAAAGATCGCATACCGGATAAAGGTTCATGTTCAGATGCAGATCTCCCAGGAGCTCGCAGCGCTCGTAGATCTCGGACATCAGCACGCCCTCGCCGCCCCAGGCATAGGCATTTCTGGGGGAGAGGAATTCGCTGTCACGGAAATAGGGGCTGACCCGGTTCACGTAGCCGCCCTCTTCATCCACCGCCATGAGGAGCGGAATATCGGAGGAAGCCTGCACGGCATCCAGCTTGTCAATGATGGCCGTGTCAGAGTCCACGTTAAAGTCTTCTTTAAAAAGTACAAAGCCGCCCACATGGAACTGGTCCACCACGGCCTGGGCCTGGGCAGGACTGTAGGGATCGGCGGTGCCGCCCGGGAAGCGGGCGAAGAACATCTGGCCCACCTTTTCTTCCAGGGTCATTTCAGAAATCATCTGGCGGATGGCCGCCTCCTGCTCGGGGGTGATGGCCGCCAGGCCGCCGCCCTCGTAGGGGTTGCCGCCAAAGAGGCCATAGCCGTAGACCTCGGGCTCGGGCTGGGATTCAGCTTCGGCAGCCTCGGAGGAGGCATTGGAGGACTGGGATTCGGTGCCTTGGGCTTCAGCGCTCTCGCCGGCCTGGGCGTCAGCAGACTCTGAACCGCCATTCTGGCTTTCCGCGGCTGCGGATGTATCAGCAGATTGCGCTGCGGATTCCTCAGCAGATGCCTCGGCGGGCGTTTCGGCAGATGCCTCCTGGGCCGCGCTGCTTTCTCCGGCAGGTGCCCCGGTCGAATTTACGGCTGAATCTCCTGCAGGAGAAGCCGTCTTGCAGCTGACTAATAAAAGCGACAGGATACAAAAAATAACCACCGGCCAGAGGCGGCCGGTGGAGTTTTTTTGATTATTCATCTTCGTCCTCGATGCCGGTTTTTTCTTTGATGATGGCAATCAGCTCACCTACGGTCTGAGGTGCGGAATCAAGATCAATCTCAATATCAAAGGTGTCTTCGCAATCCATGGCGAGATCGGCAAGATCCAGGGAATCCAGTCCGGATTCGATCAGGTTGGTGTCAGGGGTCAGTTCAATATCGTCCAGAAGACCGCGGTCATCCAGGATTTTTTTGATTTGATCTAATATGGTCATAAGAACCTCCTCAAAAGTACTCTTTGTTTTGAACCAAGTATAAAGCGTGTTATCCCATGTGTCAACCTTTTTCTAAAGAAGATTGACAGGGGGCCCCGGGTATGTTATCATGCGTCTAATTCCCATTAAGATAAGGAGAACCCTGATGAAAAATTATCGAGTAGGCATTATTGGCGCCACCGGCATGGTGGGCCAGCGCTTTGCCACCCTTCTGGAAAATCATCCCTGGTTCCATGTCACCGCACTGGCAGCCTCCAGCTCCAGCGCCGGAAAAACATACAGAGAAGCAGCGGGAAACCGCTGGGCCATGCAGACTCCCATGCCCGAGTCCATGGCGGATATGATCATTCTTGACGCTTCCCACATCGAAGAAATCAAGCCCCTGGTGGACTTCGTCTTCTGCGCCGTCAATATGAAAAATGATGAGATTCTTGCGCTGGAGCAGGCCTACGCCAAGGCGGAAATTCCTGTAATCTCCAACAACAAGACCCATCGCGGCTTTGACGATGTGCCCATGGTGGTTCCGGAGCTGAACGCGGACCATACCCAGGTCATTGAAACCCAGAGAAAACGTCTGGGCACCAGGAAAGGCTTCGTCGCCGTCAAATCCAACTGCTCCATCCAGAGCTATGTGCCCGCCCTCACGCCCCTGAAAGACAAATACGGTCTGACCAAAGTCCTGGCCTGCACCTATCAGGCCATCTCCGGCGCAGGAAAAACCTTCGAGCGCTGGCCCGAGATGCTGGACAATGTGATCCCGTACATCGGCGGTGAGGAAGAAAAGAGTGAAAAAGAGCCCCTGAAAATCTGGGGCCATGTGGAAGACGGACATATTGTGAATGACGCTTCTGTGGCCATCACCACCCAGTGCCTGCGGGTACCGGTGAGCGACGGACACATGGCCGCTGTCTTCGCCAGCTTTGAAAAGAAGCCGGAGATTGAAGAAATCAAGAAGGCGTGGGCCGAGTATCAGGGACCCGAGCTGGTGGTGGACGGCAAAAAAGTCCCCATGTCTGAGGCGCTTCCCTCCGCTCCCAAGCTGTTCATTCACTACTTCGAGGAGCCGGACCGTCCCCAGACCCGTCTGGACCGCAACCTGGAAAACGGCATGGCTGTCAGCGCCGGCCGTCTGAGAGAAGATACCCAGTACGACATCAAGTTTGTCTGCCTGTCCCACAACACCCTGCGCGGCGCTGCCGGCGGCGGTGTAGAGCTGGCGGAGCTGCTGGCTGTCCAGGGATATCTGGATTAATCCTTCAGCAGCCAGGCAAAGCCCTTCGCCACCCGAAGGCCGCTGTCCTGGAAATGATTGCCGGGATTCCATTCCAGCGTGCTGGAAATTCCCTGGGCCTGAAGAAGAGAATACATGGACCGTATGGAGTCCCCGACCCGCGCCATCACCTGGTTGCGGGTCTTTTCTTCTTTTGTGCCGAGGCTGAGATAGATTTTATCCGTCAGGGGCCTGCGGGCAGCGATATATTCCTCCCAGCCGGGAAACCATACCGAGGGAGAAACCCCCGCCGCGCCGGCAAAGGCGTCCGACTGATAGGCGGCCCAGAGGGCGAAGAAGCCCGCCAGAGAATAGCCGCCCAGAAAAACTCGCTGATAGCTGTCGGCCATAAGCCCCGGCATCAGCTGATTCAGCACATAACCCAGAGTCTTTTCAGCTCCGTCACCGAAGGGCTCCTTCCCGAAAACGGGAGGGGCCGGCCAGGGAGAAAGCTCTTTGTTCCAGTCATGAATTAAAAAAGCAGCCGTCGTCACGGGTCTGCCCGGAATCCGGCTGCGGATATCGCTCTGCTGCTGTTCCAGCCAGGAAAGATCATGGTCATCCACCGGCTGAATCAGAAGATCGGCCGCTTCCGGTTCCTGAATCAGGATAACCTTCCGCCCGCCGATAATCTTTTCTGTCATAGGTTTTTACTCCTCATTGGAATGAGTGATGCTCTGGAACCGCGGATAATAGACCCAGTAGGCCTTGCCCAGGATCTTGTCCTCCGAAACATAGGTATGCTTCAGGTAGCGGCTGTCCTGGGAATTGTTGCGGTTATCCCCCAGGAAGAAATAATGCCCCTCGGGCACCTGGTAGGGCCCGAAATCCAGATTCCATGGCGTTTCCAGAAGATATGGTTCTTTGATGGCTGTGCCGTTCACATAGGTAATGCCGCCGATAATCTGAACCACATCGCCCGGCACTCCGATGACCCGTTTGACATAGATTTCGGCTTCCTTGTCCGGGTTTTTGAAGAAGATCACGTCTCCCCGCTGGGGGCTGTGGAACCAGTAATCCACACGAAGACCCAGCACCCGGTCACCGGTGTGGATCGTGTTGGACATGGATCCGCTGGTTACCTGTGCGTTGACAATAATGAAACGATTAAGAAGCAGTGCCGCCCCGATCGCCACTGCTATAATCAGAATCCAGCTGAAGATTTCCTTCGCGATGGATCCTGCGGTCTCGGTTCCCTGCTGCTCCAGGGACTCCCGGACCACCTGTGTTAAATTTTTATCTGACATCCCCGCCCCACCTCATATATCTCTGTCTATATCTATGTTAAAATGTATTTATAATAGGGTATTTTTTATTATAAACAAGCGGAGAAAAAAAGTAAATACGGCTAAACAAATAATTTTGAAACTCTGAAACCACCGGATTTTTTATCCGTGTATATAGGGGTAAAACAAAAAAACAATTTTCAGACACGAAAGGATATACACAAAATGAAAATAATCATCTCTCTTATCTTATTTGCAGCTTTACTGGCCACCCTGCTGCCCGGCTGCTCTGCCAAAGAAAAAACCGAAGGCAGCCAGACCGCGGGCGGCTGGGCCATCGACGGCACCGAAATGACCGATGAAACCAAAGACATCTTCAATAAAGCCTTCGAATCTCTGCTGGGCGTTACCTATAATCCTCTGATGCTCATGGGCCGTCAGCTGGTGAACGGCACCAACTACGAATTCCTGGCGGAAGCCACCGTGGTTTCTCCTGATCAGAAGCCTTACCTTTGCGTCATCACCATTCACAAGAGCCTGGACGGCGAGGTTTCCATCCTGAACATCCAGCCCATCTCCGTGGGCGCGCTGACCGGCGACGAGGAAGAAGCTCCCTTCACTGAGATGGCTGCCGAGAGCCCCGAGGCTGCCCAGGGCGCCGCTATGGGCGGCTGGACCGTGGCCGTTCTGCCCATGAAGGACGCCGACGCTGAAGCTCCCGAGGTTAAGGCCTTTGCCGCCAGCGAACTGGCCGCGAAAAAGCATACCACCCTGTACTGCCTGGCTTACCAGGTGGTGGCCGGCACCAACTACTGCTATCTGGCCGTCAGCGATACCGGTTTCCCGGAGCTGGTGTACCTCTATGCCGACCTGGAGGGCAATGTCTCTGTCAGCGACTGCCGTACCTGGGAGCATGGCAGCTTCACCACTCCCGCCGAATAATTCTTATTCATAGGTTTCCAGGAAATGGTGGACCTTCCCGTTTTGCTTGTAGGCAATCAGGGTGTCCACGCTGACATTGCTGAGACTGTTGAAAATGTTGGCCTCCACATAGGGGTTGGTCTGCTTCAGCTTCCGGATGAGCATCTTGGTTTCCATCCGTTTGGAAATGGGGGAACCGTCATCCCGGCAGGAGCTGCAGGTATCGGTAAAGTGGCAGGCGCACTGGATAAAATGCAGATGATTGGCGTCCCTCCAGGCCTTGATATCATCCTCACGGATCAGATACATGGGCCTGATCAGCTCCATGCCGGGGAAATTCTGGCTGTGAAGCTTAGGCATCATGCCCTGCATCTGGCCTCCCCAGAGCATGCCCATGAGGGTAGTCTCAATCACATCGTCAAAATGATGGCCCAGGGCAATCTTGTTGCAGCCCATGGACTTGGCCTTGTTGTACAGATATCCCCGGCGCATCCGGGCGCAGAGATAGCAGGGGGATTTCTCGATCTGATCCACGGCGTCGAAGATCCGGGTCTCGAAGATCTCGATGGGAACCCCCAGGGTTTCGGCATTGTTTTCGATAAGGGTCCGGTTCAGCTCATTGTAGCCGGGATCCATCACCAGGAACACCAGCTCGAACTCGAACTTGCGGTGCCGCTTCAGCTCCTGAAAGAGCTTGGCCATCAGCATGGAATCCTTGCCGCCGGAAATGCACACCGCCACCTTGTCGCCAGGCTTTAGAAGCTCGTACTGCTGGATGGCCCGGACGAAGGGAGTGAACAGCCTCTGCTTGAATTTCCGCTTGCTGCGCAGGCTCTCTTCGATCTCCGCGGAACGGTCCTCATGCACCAGCTGCTTTTTCAGCCAGAGACCGTAGCCTCCCGTCAGGCTGCAGGCGTCAAAGCCCATGTCCCGCAGGTTCTCCGCCAGGGGCAGGCTTTGGGTGCCGTGCATGCAGAAAAGCACCAGCTTTTTATCCGCCGGCAGGCGCCCCTCGGCGCCCTCTCTCAGAATACCCGGATGGCTGACGGCTCCGGGAATGGTGCCGTAGGTAAAGGAAATATCATCCCGGATGTCACAAAGAAGATAAGAGCCGGCCGGCAGATCGGCCAGCTCTTCCACCGTTATCTCTCCGGTCTCGGCCGGAGAGGTTTTTTTCATTTCGGTCAAAGGCTGTTTTCCTCTTACTTTCCGTCAATCACATCCACCAGGTCAATGCCGAGAAGCTCCTTCGCTTCCAGCTTTGCGGCTTTTCTGGCGGCCCAGTTGGTATCTTCACCGCAGATGGACAGGTTGGTGGCGAACATGAACTTCACCAGATCCTCCACGGAGCTGATGTTTGCCAGATATTTATCCACTTCCTCGGCGAACTGAGCCTGATTTCTGGCCTCCGCGTCGTTACGGTCCGCAAACACGGTTTCCGCCGGGACCTTTTCGTAGGTTCCGCCGGAGGTCTCGTCATGAATCCGGTAGGTGCCGTCCTCATTGATGGCCATGATTTTTCCGTCATAGACTCTCTCGCTGATATCCTTCAGATAGAACACCAGATCACCGGGCTTGAAATTATTATTCATCGATGCGTCTCCTTGATATGTATATACGTAATCATTGGCTGTACCCTTGATTTTATCACATTCAGGAATTCATTTCAACCGCGGGCAGGACCGGCGCGGTGGCCATTGGTTTTCCCGCCACGCTGAACCGGTCCCATGCCAGAAAGCCTCTTCCCTGGGCCGATCTTCCCCTGATCTACACCGAAGATGAGCTGATGTGCACTTCTATATTCACAAATCACTGGACAACGTCCGTGAAATACTGTACACTGAGCTTACTACTATCATCATGAGGAGGAAAACATGCTTCAGCAAGTCATGACGGAGCCCGGAAAAATCATATTCCGGGAGGTGCCGGAAATCGAACCGGCGGCCGGAGAGGTTAAAATCAAAATCATGAATATCGGCGTATGCGGATCCGATATTCACGTATATCATGGCAAGCACCCCTTTACAAAATATCCGGTTACCCAGGGCCATGAGGTTTCAGGACTGGTGGAAAAGGTTGGGGAAGGCGTAGACAATCTGAAGATCGGCCAGAAGGTAACCATTCAGCCTCAGGTGGTCTGCGGAAAATGCTGGCCCTGCCGTCATGGCAAATACAATCTCTGTGAAAGCCTGAAGGTCATGGGCTTCCAGACCACCGGAACCGCTTCCGAATATTTTACGGTGGATGCCGCGAAAGTAACGCCTCTTCCGGAGGAAATGAGCCTGGAAGAGGGCGCCATGATTGAGCCTCTGGCCGTGACGGTTCACGCCATCCGCCAGGCTGGCGATGTGGCAGGCAAAGACATCTGCGTGCTGGGCGCCGGTCCCATCGGTATCCTGACAGCCCAGGTTGCCAAGGGCATGGGTGCCAGAAAGGTCATGATCACGGACATTTCTGATATTCGCCTGGCCAAAGCCGCCGAGGTTGGAGTGGATGTATGCGTCAATACCCGGAACGAGGATTTTGCCGAAGCTTTTGTTCGCACCTTTGGCCCGGACAAAGCGGATGTCATCTATGACTGCGCCGGTACCAACATCACCATGGATCAGGCCATCCAGAATGCCAGAAAAGGCAGCACCATTATTCTGGTGGCGGTCTTTGCGGGACCCGCCACCGTCGATCTGGCTGTCCTCAATGATCACGAGCTGGATCTGAATACTTCGATGATGTACCGCAACGAGGATTACCTGAAGGCCATCGAGCTGGTTAACGAAGGCAAAGTCCAGCTGAAGCCTCTGATTTCAAAGAAGTTTGCCTTCAAAGACTATCTGCAGGCCTATCAGTATATCGACGAAAACCGCGAAAGCACCATGAAAGTCATTATCGACGTGGCCAGATAACGGCTGCTGGCTCAGCAAGAAAAAAAAAGAAGCCATGGATTGGCTTCTTTTAGCGTCCCCGAGAGGATTCGAACCTCCGACCTCACGCTTAGGAGCGGGGCGTTCAACAAAAAATATAAGAAAGGACAAGGGTTTTCGGGGCTCTCAGTCTATTCTCAGTCACTTTCTCAGTCACCTATGAATGAGAAAAGCACTGTCTGAGAAAACAGCATCAGGCAAAACAGCTTGGTGCTGTTTTTTTTATAATGGTTTTTGAAATCTTTTTAATCATCTCAAAGTAACCCGCAATATAGTAAAATAGAACCTTGTCGTTAGCGCAGTGTTCATAAAACAGTAAGACTGAAAAATGAGCACTGTTGCTATTGGGTTGGC
>CACZRP010000123.1 GCA_902783575.1 uncultured Eubacteriales bacterium | reverse complement strand
TGTTCAGAAGTTTATTTTTTACATAAGTTAACATACCGGCACCCCCTATTCGATCACCAGCGTCTGGCCCTCTTCCAGGCCCTCGCTGATCCAGACGGTGCCGCCGTTCTGGCCGCCCACCTTGACATAGGTTTTACTGACCACACTGGTGCCCTTTAACACCAGGACATAATACTGGTTGCCTTCCTGCTTCAGCGCCTTCGCGTCAATCAGCAGGACGCCCGTCTTTTTAAGAATCGTACCACTGATGCGCACAGCTCCCAGAAGCTCGTCCCCGGCCAGGGGCTGGTCCACTGTCACCCACACATCATCCTCTTCGGAGCCGGTGACAGCCCGGCAGCTTACCACGGTACCGGTGTATTCCTTCTTACTCTTCTGGTCAATAATGCTCACCGAGCTCATATAGGGAACCGAGCCAAAGGTATTGTTATTGGTGAAATTGATGGCGCGGCTATCAATCTCCGCAATCACCACCACGGGATCCCTGGTGTCTACTGTATCGCCCGCACGGTAGCTTCTGGCGACATACATCACGATGCCGTCATAGGGCGCAACCAGGGAATTCTCCGCCTGCCGCTGTTTCAGTTTGTCCAGCGCCTTCTGGGCCTGGCTGACACGGGCTCTGGCCGCGGCGGCAGCCTGAGAATATTCCGACTGAATCTGATTCAGTTCAGCGGCTGCGATATCGTATTCCGTCCCCTCCAGCGACGCCATGGCGGTCTGCTTGGCGGCAATCCGCGACTCATAGGAGGTGGCCAGGGAGCTCAGAGAGCCCTGGGCCTCTGTGACCGCCAGTTCCCTCTCCAGGATGTCCGCCGGACTCACATCCACTTCGAAGGTGGCCAGCACCTGGCCCTTTTCCACAACCTGCTCATTCTCCACCAGCAGATCCTGATAATGGTCTTCCCCGTGGAGCCAGTACATAAAGCGGGCCCGGCGGTAGGTCATCCGGGAATCCACCGAATAATTGATTTCGAAATCCCCCACCTTGACGGTGGTGGTTCTGTATTCATTGGCCGCGATCTGGCCCGGATCCATGTATTCGCTTTTGATATCGGCAGACTGGCCGTCGCTGCAGCCCGTAAGAAGCATCAGCAGGACGAGGCCCGCTGCAAGGGTCCGTCTGAAGAAAGAATTATTCCGCATCATAGAGCACATCTCCTTCCTTCAGTCCGTCCAAAATCTCGTAATAAGAGGTGGACTCAAGCCCGGTGGTCACATAGGTTTTGACCCGCTGCCCATCCTTGTCCAGATAGACATAGGCACCGTATTCATCTGCGGTGACACAGCCCTTCGGCACCACCAGGGTACTGGCTTTGTAGCCGCGGTAAAGGCGTACCGTGCCGCTCATGCCATAGCTGATCTCATTGGCGGATCCGTCCGGATCCTCCGGCAGTTCAAACCGGGTGGGGAGCAGTTCTCCGTTCATGCTCTTCTTGAGGTACTCCTCTTCCGGGTAGGGAACATACCTCACGGGCAGGGTCCGTCCGTCAATCTGAATGTCCATACGGGTAAAGCCCTGAATGGCGGTATTGTTGTAGGCAGGGCCCTCCAGCCGCAGCACCGACTCATCCGCAATCATAATGGCGGTTTCATACTCGCCCAGATACTGGCCTTCATAGAAGTTGACCTGGATGATCCTTCCGTCAAAGGGCGCCTTCAGCTCATTCATGCCCAGCTGCGCCTCCAGCAGAGAGATTTCCTCCGAAAGCTGGGACAGCTGCTGAGAATGCTCCTCCTGCTGCTGGGAAAGATTCAGCTGCGCTTCCTTAAGGTCGATGGCGCTGCTTTCGATGGAAAAGTCAGCCTTCTCTATGTTCTTCTTTTCGTTTTCAATCAGTTTATCGGCGGATTTCACCGCTTCTTCCAAAGCCCCGATGGCTTCCTTCGCCTTCTCGGCCGCGGCGGCATCGGCGGCTTCCCGGGTGGCTTTTTCCATCTCCGCCAGCTCCTTGGAAACGGCGGTTTCCTCCAGTCCGTTGGTCTGATCCCGTTTTGCCAGCTCCAGGGCTGCCTGGGCCTCCGGAAGCTTTTCCTTGGCTTCTTCGATGGCGGTTTCACAGGCAGAGATCTTTCCTTCAGCCTCCGCCTTGGCCTCCTCCAGGGCAGCAAGATCCGCCGCTGTTTCCTCCTTGGCGGCCTTAGCCTCCTCCAGCGCCTTTTCAGCTGCTTCTATCTCAGGGGAGCTGTCGGCGGAGGAAGAGGATTCTTCAGAAGACTCGGCCGAAGAATCTCCCGCGGATTCTCCGGAGGGATTTTCTGATGTGTTTCCAGTGGAATCCTGAGCAGCGTCTCCTGCGGAATCCTGGGATGAATCTCCCGAGGCAGGCTCCAGGGCCGCCTTCGCTTCCTCCAGCGCCTTTTCAGCCGCTTCCACTGCCTGCTGCGCCTTCTCGTCCGCGCTGCTGGCGGCTGGAATGGCTTCTTCCGCCTTCTTCAGGTCTTCCTTCGCTGCTGTCAGGTTGGTCTCCGCGGTAGACTGATCATTTTTGATGATGTCCACCGCGCTCTGGGCAGCGGTCACGGCGGCAGCCAGCTCATTTTCCTTCAGGATGATCTCCTGCAGGATGGCATCGGCCTCCGCGGCCTTCAGCGCCGCAGCAGCCATCCGCTCGTTTTCTGCCTTTTTTGCTTCCTCCAGCTTGGATTCGGCGGCTGTTTTTCCTTCCTCCGCCTTCTTGAGGTTTTCTTCCGCTTTGGTTTTCTGTTCACTGGCGGCTGTCTGTCTCAGTCTGGCCGCGCTGACCTGATAGGAGGCGGCATTCTCACTGTAATAATACTGGCTGGACAGAGCGTTATACTGATCCTGCCGGGAAGCGATCTGCTCCTCCAGCGCTTCCTGATTCAGTACCAGCAGTACCTGATCCTTCTCCACCAGATCTCCGACGCCCACGTTGATTTCCTCGATGGTGCCGCTGATGGTCAGATAAAGCTTAGTGGATACAGGCACGGCTGTTACATCCAGGTATTCCGCGGACAGCAGCTCTCTTTTCTCCACCTGCACCGTTCCTGTCTGCGTGGTAATGGGCTCCAGCAGCTCCGGTATTTCTCCACCCGTTTTATTTCTGCCGCAGCCTGTCAGGGATCCCAGCAGAAGAGAAATGCCGAGAACTGCCGCGGCAGTCTGCCTGATCAAAGTCTTTCGCATATGCATCTCTCCTCTATTTCAGGATCACAGCCTGTCCCTCAGACAGGCCCTCCAGAATCTCTGTTATTTTTTCATTGGAAATACCCACCGTCACGGGCTGGACCTGCCTCATGCCCTGGTCATCCAGGATATAGACCACACTCTGGCCCGCCAGATCCTGTACCGCTCCGGTCACAACGCAAAGGGTATTCTTTTTTTCCGCCTGGGTGATCCGGACAATACCGGTATCGCCCTGGCTCAGATCGGGATCGGACACTTCCATCTGGAAATAGATCATGCCCTCTTTCACATTGCCGGCGTCCAGCTGATCCGAAGATCTGGCCGTGACCTGGTAGGACTTGTCATTGCAGACCAGGGTGTACTGTTTTCCGATATCAATAATATCGCCGTTGCCGGAATAAACCTCAAACAGGGCATTCTCCATGTTTGTCACCGTAACCACATTCCGGTCCTTCACGACGCTCTCTCCGGCTTCAAACTCGTAGAGATAGCTGATATTGCCTTCGATGGAAGCAAAAATCTGACGCTTTTCCTTCTGCTTTTTCAACTCCTCCAGCCGCAGGCTGGCCACCTCATAGGCGTTGTACAGCAGGGACTGCTGAGAAGCGTACTGACTGTTGACCGAGGAAACCCGGCTGGAAGCACTGATGCCCTGGGACTGGTTCCAGCTGTCCTCCAGGCGGGCCGCTTCCAGATCCAGATCCCAGGATTCGGAAACATGGGCCAGCTGAAGGGACAGGGAATCCAGATCGTTCTGCTGCTGCCGGATGCTGTTGTCAATGTCAGTCACATCCAGTTCCATCAGAAGATCTCCGGGCATCACATGATCACCCGGCTCCACATATACATGACCGATTTTCTCGCCGCCCAGACTGAAGGACAGCTTCTCCTGTTCGGAAGGAATATAGGTGCAGCGGATATTGGTTCCCACCTCGATATCGGATCGGAAGACCTGGGTCAGCACATACTCATCCATAGCCGCTTCCTCCAGAACGGGAGCCTGGGGAAGCTCCTCCTCCCTGGGGAGAATGCCGCAGCCGCTGAGCAAAAATATACAAACGAACAGAAAAACAAGAGTCCCTGCCGGACCCCGGCGGACTCTTGCATAGCCAGTGTCCTGGGAAACTGGCTGTTTCTTTCTGCAGCGTGATAAATTCATTGAAAAATGCCTCATAAATAAAACTCCCGGAATAAAGATATTGTACCATTATTCCGGGATAATTACCATCTATTCTTATCTTATAAAAGTGCCAATTTTGTCGATGTTTTACAGCATCGTTCTGCCTTCCAGGGCTCTGGCCAGGGTCACCTCATCCACATATTCAAGATCTCCGCCCACGGGCACGCCGTTGGCAATTCTGGTGACCTTGATCCCCAGCGGTTTGATGAGCCGGCTCAGATACATGGCTGTGGTCTCGCCTTCCACGGTGGGATTGGTGGCGATAATCACTTCCTTGACCTTATCATCTCCCAGACGGACCATCAGCTCCTTCATTTTCAGATCATCAGGACCGATGCCCGACAGCGGGGAAATCACCCCCTGCAGGATATGATAAACGCCTTTATACTGTTTCGTTCTCTCATAGGCGGCCTTGTCCCTGTCCTCCTCCACCACCATAATGGTGCTGTGGTCCCGGGCGGGATCAGAACAGATACCGCAGACTTCCCCATCGGAAAGACCTGCGCATACCCGGCAGTACTGAACCTTTTCCCTGGCGTCCACAATGGCCTCCGCCAGGGCCCGGGTCTGCTCCTTGGGCATGCGAATCATGTGAAGGGCCAGCCGCTGGGCGCTTTTCCGCCCAATGCCGGGCAGCCGGGAAAGCTCGCCGATGAGATTGGTTACCGGTGAAGAGAATTCATCCATTAGAACATCCCCGGAAGCTTCATCCCGCCGAGAGATCCGCCAAGGGCTCCGCCCATGCCGCCGCCGAGCTTCTGCTCAGAATACTCGTCGACCTTCTTCAGCGCTTCATTGGTGGCTGTCAGAATCAGATCCTGCAGCATTTCGATATCATCGGGATCTACCACTTCGGGCTGCAGCTCCACCTTCAGCACCTGCTTCTGTCCGCTGACAGTGACCTTGACCACTCCGCCGCCGGAGGTGGCCTCAAACTCCATGGTTTCCAGCTCCTTCTGAGCCTCTTCCATCTGACGCTGCAGACGCTGGGCCTGCTTCATGATATTCTGCATATTTCCGGGCATTCCCTGAAAACCGCCGCCTCGCTTTGCCATAACTGATAATCCTCCTTGATTATTGGAAATCGATGTTCATATGAATATTTTTGCTGAAGTCTTCTCTGGTCCAGCTGACATGCTGATTCTGCTCAGATTTGACCAGCCGGATGGTATAACGCCTGCCTGTCTTCTGCGCAATGAAATTCTCAATATCCTTCAGCTTCTGTCCGTTCTGGTAATTCAGCTGATCCAGATAGATCTGGTCTCCCGTGGTCAGAAGCAGCTCGCCGGGCACCTGTCCTGCCCTCATGTCAATGAATTTCAAAGAAAACAGGTTGGGGTTCCGGCTGTAAAACTCTTCCCTCAAGGAAGGCCAGCTGGCCACCACCCTTTGGGTATCCTCATCCGATGGGCCCCCTGCCGCTGAGGGCTGGGGTGCTGCCATTGGCTGGGGTGCGGCTGCAGGCGCGGTCATTGGCTGAAACGCAGCCGAAGGCTGAGTTGCTGCCGCAGGTACGGCCATGGGCCGGGGTGATGCCATAGATGCGGCCATGGGCACAGCCTGCTGCCGGGGTGCGGCCGCGGGGATGTCCCTGGGGGCAGCGCTGCCTGCCTGTACGGGAGCCTCGTCCATCCGAGGTGCCGACGCTGCATCAAAACGGGCTGCTGGCGCGGGTTCTCCCCGATAGGCGGGAGCCGGCGCCGTGACTGCTCTTTCATAAGTTCCGGTGGAAAGCCGGATCAGAGCCACTTCAATGAGAATTCTGCGGCTGCTGGCGGTTTTCAGCTGGGTTTCCAGCTTTGCCAGGGCCTCAATCCAGGCGGAGATCTGTCCCGGTGTAAGCCCGGTGGCCTGCTCCTTCAGCCTGTCCTGCTGGTCCGCCGGTACCTTCAGGGCCCGTTCCGCCTGATTTCCCAGCACCTTGGCTACCAGGAGATTCCTCAGGTATCCTGTCCAGGAAACAACAAACTGCAGCGCATCCCGTCCGGTATCAAAGACCCGGGCCACGCCATCCAGAAGACCTGCCACATCCCGGGACGCCAGGGCGTCCGTCATCTGGGTGAAGATCCGGTCATCCACGGCGCCCAGCACCTCTTCCACGTCCTGAAGGGTGATGGGTTTGTCAATATAATACGCATGACACTGGTCCAGAATGCTCAGGGCATCTCTCATGCCGCCGTCAGATAGGGCCGCAATATAGGAAAGGGCTGCCTTATCGGCCTCTATGCCTTCCGCCTCGCATACCTTCTTCAGCTGGCTTAGTATATCCTGGGTGGTGATCCGCCTGAAATCGTACCGCTGGCAGCGGGACACGATGGTGGGCAGCACCTTCTGGGGATCGGTGGTAGCCAGCACAAAGATGGCGTGCTCCGGAGGCTCCTCCAGGGTCTTCAGCAGCGCATTGAAAGCGGCTGTGGAGAGCATATGGACTTCGTCGATAATATAGACCTTGTATCGGCCCTGAGAAGGAGTGTACTGCACTTCCTCTCTCAGATCCCGGATGTTGTCTACGCCGTTGTTGGAGGCGGCATCGATCTCGATCACATTGAAGCCGCTCTCCGCCTCCCGGCAGAGCTCGCACTCGTTGCAGGGATTGCCGTCCACGGGATGCAGACAGTTCACCGCCCTGGCGAACACCTTGGCCGTGGAGGTTTTTCCGGTGCCCCGGGTGCCGCAGAACAGATACGCATGGCCGATCTGACCATATTTAACCTGATTCTTCAGTGCTGTCACCACCGCTCTCTGGCCCACGATCTGGTCAAAATTCTGGGGTCTGTGTTTGCGGTACAGAGCTAAATATGACACGGACAGCACCTCCTCTCCAATCTCTGTTAAAACAATACTCCCGAAGTCAGCCACCACCCGGCAGGTCATATCACATAGAAAGATTTTCTTAGTGCTGCTTCCTTCCGGACCTGACACGATTCGAAATTTCCTATTGTATGGTACCGAATGGCACTTTGCTCCAGGAGCACATATAGTATAGCCCTAGAGGTGCTGATTTGTCAAGGAAAAGAAAAGCCCGTCCTATATGAGTTTTTCTCACTGGGTCCTCGGCCTTCGGCCTGCGGAATCGTTCGAAAAACCCAATAGAACGGGCTCTATCAATTCTTGACAGAATCAGCCCTTCAGAGAACCAACCATAACGCCCTTAACGAAGTACTTCTGGGCGAAGGGGTAGGCAAGCATCATGGGCAGGGTGGAAACAACGATCATGGTATACTTCAGCTGATCAGCAGACAGAAGCTGAAGCTCCAGCTGCTGCTGGCCATCGGCAGTACCGCCGCGCTGGTTTTCTGTTGCCAGCTTTTCGGCCAATACCAGTTTTCGTCTCAGATACAGCTGCAGGGGCTGCAGGCTCTGATCCATCAGGTAAATGGAAGCGGCATACCAGGAGTTCCACTGGGCAACCAGAGTGTAGATGGCGATAACGGCCATGATGGGCTTGGATGTGGGAATATACACATTCAGCAGAATCTGGTAGTTATTGGCGCCGTCAATTCTGGCTGACTCACGCAAATCCTCGGGGATGGTGGCGAAATAGGTACGTACAAGAATGATGTACCACATACTGACGACACCGGGAACCAGGATGGCCCAGCGGGTATTGTACATACCCAGCTTCGTCATGATGATGAACTGAGGAATCAGACCGCCGCTGAAGTACATGGGGATCAGAATGTAGAATACCCACAGCTTTTTGGCGAACAGGAAAGGAGAGGTCAGCGGATAGGCTGCCATCGCGGAGGTGATCAGCATACCCACCACACACACGGAAGCGTACAGAACGGTGTTTCCGTAGGTGGTCCACATCTGGGTGTCCTTAAACAGCTGCTGATAGGATACCAGAGAGAATCCCTTGGGAATCAGGAAAACATCCAGGGTACGAGCAGCAATGGGACGGCTGAAGGAAATGATGATAACATACCATACCGGATAGATACAGATCAGGGCCAGAAGAGCCAGGATGATGTAAATGATAACGGTAGCTACCATAGAACCGTTTTTGATTTTGTTGGGATTTTTTGCCATGATATTGATCCTCCTTCCTTAGAACAGACCTGCGCCTGTCAGCTTGTCGGAGATGGCATTGGTGATGACCACCAGCAGGAAGTTGATAACGGACTGAATCAGACCAACGGCGGTGGTAAAGCTGAAGCTCTTACCGGCGGATTCGGTCAGCTGACGGTAAATGTAGGTACCGATAACATCAGCCTTGGAGTAGGTACCGGGCACATACATCAGAAGGATGAAGTCCGTGTTGGCGTTCAGAAGGGAACCGACAGCCATGATCAGCATGATCGCGATGGTGGGAACAATGCTGGGGATGGTGATGTGCATTGCCATCTGGAAGCGGTTGGCACCGTCAAGCCGGGCAGATTCGTACATCGATGTGTCGATGGAAGTGATAACGGAAATATACAGAATGGAGTTGAAGCCGAAGCCTTTCCATATATTGGAAAGAACGTATATCTCCGGGAAGACGCTGGGTATGTTTCTCCAGGCTTTTGCCTGACCTCCCAGGGCTACGATCAACTTGTTAATCAGACCATTGGGGCTCAGGAAGGAAATCAACATACCGCACATAACAACCATGGAGATGAAGTACGGCAGGTAGGAGGCTGTCTGAATGAACTTCTTGTAGCCCATCACGTTGACTTCGTTCAGCAGAAGAGCGAAGACGATGGGAACCCAGAAACCCCAGACCAGATTCAGGAAGCTCAGCCAAATGGTGTTGACCATCAGTCGTTTGAAGAACGGGCCTTCATAGAAATCGATGAAGTGCTTGAAGCCCACCCATTTGATTCCACGGCCGAAGAAGCTGGCACCGGGCATATAGTCCTGGAACGCGATTACGTAGCCAAACAGAGGCGCATAGCAGTAAATGGCTATAACAACAAAAGCGGGAATAAACAGTGAATACAGCTCAAGGTTGTCCTTGAGGAGCATCAGTTTACGCTGCTTTGTCATTTTTTTCTTCGGGACGGCAGCAGTACTCATTTGAAAATCCTCTCCTTCCAAGATAAGATCTCGCACCATCGGGCTCAATGAAAAAAGCCACAAACACAGGCATTCCATGTGCAACTTGCCCATGAGAAACCGCTGCTGATGGTGTATATTTCACAACTAATGTATTTTGATTATATGACAGACAGACATATTTGTCAATATTGACTAAATAAGTTTTGATTTTTTTGAGCAACATAATGACATTTTATAGTTCAC
>CACZRP010000122.1 GCA_902783575.1 uncultured Eubacteriales bacterium | reverse complement strand
ATATAAAATTTTAAAATTTGACAAAAAAATCCGCTAACCATGCGGGTTAGCGAGCTGTTTTCTATGTTCTGGGTGTCAAACTACCGTTTTTCCGTATCTGTCAAGGCAATTTCTCCGATTATCGGGTAAAATATCAATAATGTGTCAAAGCTTCCGCCGGGGGTAGACGGGAGAAGGAAAAAAGAGTATAATACAAAAGCTAATAATCTATATTAGATAATCTTTAACAGGAGGTGCCCGCGATGTCTGAAAAGAAGAAAGCGCCGCGCTGGATGCGTCTGGACAACGCGGCCCTGATATTTCCGGCAGCGCTGAGAAAGACCTGGAGCAATGCTTTCCGGATTGCCTTTACCATGGCGGATCCCATTGATCCGTCGATTCTTCAGGATGCCCTGGATCATGTAGCGAAGCGTTTCCCCAGTGTCTGTGTGTGTCTGCGTAAAAGTCTCTTCTGGTATTACCTGGAGGAGGTGGAACCTCCCACGGTCAGAGAGGACAGCTATCAGCCCCTGATCCGCATGAAACGCAGCGACATCCGGCGCTGCGGCATCCGGGTTCTTTACTACCGGAACCGGCTGGCGGTGGAGTTTTTCCATTCCGTCACCGACGGCACCGGAGGCATGATTTTTACCAAAAATCTGGCAGCCGAATATGTGCGGCTGCGCTATGGCATAGAGGTTCCCCCCGAGGGCGATGTGAAAGATCTGGATCAGGAGGTTCCGGAGGAGGAGCTGGAAGACAGCTTTTCCGAGCATGCCGGTCCCGTGGCAGCCCCCAGGGACGATCACCATGTTTTTCATCTGACGGGCGTGCTGGAGAAGGATCAGTTCCTTCATCTTACCACCGGTATCCTGGAAAGCGCGAAGATCAAAGCCGCCGCCCGGGAGCAGGGAGTGACCGTGACCGCTTACCTGACGGCCATTCTGTTAAAATGTATTCTGGATATCCAGTATGAACGGCTGAACATTTCCGAACCCGCCAGAACCGGCGATCAGAGTCTCTCCTTCCGGGAGGCCAGGCGGCGCCGGAAGCTGCGGCCGGTGAAGGTTCAGATCCCGGTCAATTTAAGGGCTCTCTACGGCGGCTGCACCATGAGAAACTTTGTCGCCGTGGTGAACGTGGGAGTGGATCCCCGCATGGGGGACTATTCCCTGGAGGAGCTCTGGCAGATTGTACATCATCAGATGCAGCTGAATATCACAGCTAAAAATATGGCTGCCATCTTTACCCCCAATGTGAACAGTGCGAAGAATCCGCTGCTGAAGCTGGTGCCGCTGCCCGTGAAAAATCTGGTGATGCGCATGGTCTTCGACGCCGTCGGCGAGAGTGTGGCCTGCATGTGCCTCTCTAACCTGGGACAGGTGAAGCTGCCCGGGGCCATGGAACCCTATGTGAAGCGGGTGGAATTTATTCTGGGACCCCAGTCCCAGGCTCCCTACAACGCCAGTGTTACCAGCTGGCTGGATCATACCTATATTCAGCTGGTGAGGAACAGCATGGAGCCGGAGCTGGAGCGCCGGTTCTTCCGCATGCTGGTGCAGCTGGGATTCCATGTGAAGGTGGAATCCAACGACAGAAAACAACAGAATTAGAAGGAAATCATTATGTATTGCGTGAAATGCGGCGTTGAGCTTACCCAGGGTGCCAAGGTATGCCCCCTGTGCGGCACCAGGGTCTATCATCCCGATATCAAAGAGACGCCGGAGCCCGGACTGTATCCCCGTTTCAGTGAAGGCGAAGAGTCCTTCACTCCCGGCGGCTTCCTTTTCATTGTTACCTTTATTTTCGCGATTCCCATTGTTCTGTGTCTGCTCATCGACCTGAACATGCATGGGAAAATCATCTGGAGCGGCTACAGTTCCTGCGGCCTGGCGACTTTGTATGTGATCGTCTGCCTGCCCCTGTGGTTCAAGAAGAAGAATCCGGTGATTTTTGTGCCTGCCTCCATGACGGCGCTGCTGCTGTGCGCTTTGTATATCAATGTGCAGACCGGCGGGAACTGGTTTTTGTCCTTTGCCTTTCCTGTGGGCGGAGCGCTGATTCTTCTGGTGGAGGCCGTGGTGGTGCTCTGCTGGTACTGCGTCGGACCCCATCGCCACCGGCTGATGTACATTCTCGGCGGTGCCCTGATTCTTCTGGGCGGATGGTGCATGCTGCTGGAGTTTCTGATTCAGGTCACCTTTGAGATTCCCATGAAATGGTGGAGCCTCTATCCTATGACAGCCCTGGGCCTTTTGGGAATTCTGATGATTATCATTGGCGTAAATAAGCCCCTGAGGAAAAGTCTTCATAAAAAGCTGTTTGTCTGAGAAGCTTCATTTTTACAAAATGTTCATAGCATTTTTCCTTCAGGTGGAGTACAATGGACATACTGTTTTTTAAGGAGTATTTGATTTTATGAAATTAAGCAGATCTTTTGCCAGGGGCCTCTCCCTGGTTCTTGCCCTGATGATGGGCATTTCTCTTCTTTCCGGCTGCAGCAGCCAGGAGCAGACAGAATCCGGCGCCGCCCAGGAAAGCAGCGCCGCCCAGGAATCTTCCCAGGCTGCGGACAGCGCCGCTCAGACCTCGGATGCTGCGGCGGCAGCAGATTCAACAGTTGATTCAACAGCCGATGCGGCTGCCGATTCAGCGGCCGCCCCTTCCTATGAGCCCTTTGATTTCAGCCAGGGCATTGATGAAAACGGTTTTATGAGCGGTATTACCGCTTCGGATTATGTGGAGCTTCCCCAGTACGAGGGAATTGTGGTTCCTGCGGATATCGCTGCGGTAACCGATGCTGAAATCCAGGCCGAGATCGACAAGATTCTCTCCTCCTACGCCACCACCAGCCAGGTTAAGGACCGGGCGGTAGCGGACGGAGACAGCGTGAATATCGACTATGTGGGTTCCGTGGACGGCGTTCCCTTTGACGGCGGCAGCACCCAGGGTCAGGGAACGACGGTTACCCTGGGCGTCACCAACTATATTCCCGGATTCCTGGAGCAGCTCATCGGACACAAGCCGGGAGAAAACTTTGATATCAACGTGACCTTCCCCGAAACCTATCATGCGGAGGAGCTGGCAGGCAAGGATGCGGTTTTCAACATCACCATCAACTATATTGATGTGACCACTCTGCCGGAGCTGACCGATGATTTCGTTGCCAACTTCCTGCAGGAAGAGGCCTACAATATCTCCACCGTGGAGGAGCTCAAAGCCTATGTCACCGAGCAGCTGCAGGAGCCCAAGGTGCGGGATTATGTGTTCAACTATCTGATGGAAAACACAGCCTTTAAGGCTGCCCCCGGATCCCTGATGACCTACATGGAAGGCGTCATGACGGACTACTATTCCTACTACGCCTATTCCTACGGCCTGGATCTGGAAAGCTTCCTTCAGCAGTATGTGGGCGTTGAGTCCCTGGATGCCCTGAAGGAGCAGAGCAAGGAATCCCTGCAGAAGGATGTCAATTCCTCCCTGCTGCTTCAGGCCATTGCCGAGCAGGCGGGTATCACCGTGACCGAGGAAGACCTGAGAATGTATTTTGAGGACCTGACCGGCAACGCGGATTATTCCTCCTATCAGGAAGAATATGGCCTGCCTTACCTCATGCAGGCGGTGCTCTTCACCAAGGTGCAGGATTACGTATTTGAAAAGGCTGTTATAGAATAATCGGAAAAATCCGGCAAACAGCCATAGTAAAAGAGCCAGCGAACTGAAACAGAACAGTGTCGCCTGGCTCTTTTTTGTGTGTAAAGGGATAGCTGTGCCATCTCGTTGCAAAGGGATAGCTGCACCCTTTTGGTGCGTTGGTGCCTCAGGTTTTATCGGATGTATATTCTTTTTCCATGGAGAAGCCCCGGCCGCTGACCTCGGTGACCCGGTTGATGATGATAAAGCACTCGGGGTCAATGGATTTGACCAGCTTTTCCACCCGGGGGAATTCCCGGTTGGAGATGACGGTGAGGATCAGCTTTTTGGGATCGCCGGAGTAGCCGCCTTCGGCCTCCAGCAGGGTCACACCCCGGTCCATATCGGACAGGATCTTCTTTTTGATCTCGTCCATATGATTGCTGGCGATGATCAGCTGAGTCTTGGAATTACCGGAAATCAGGATCCGGTCCAGCACCAGGGTATACAGAAGGATTACCAGTGCGCCGTAGATGATGTCCTCCGGCGTGTGGTAGAAGACCTGGCCCAGCAGCACCAGCACCCCCAGCAGGTTCATCACCCCCGAGACGGAGGTGCGGAACAGCTTGTTCAGCACCAGGGGCGGGATATCCATGCCTCCGGTGGAGGAGCCGGCCCGGATCACGATGCCCAGGGCCAGTCCCATGCCCAGGGCGGAGCAAAGGGCCAGAATGATGCGGTTATCGGAGATCAGGTAATCCCCGAAGGCCCGGTCGCAGATTTCCAGCATGAGAGGATAGGCGAAGGTACTGACTACGGTGGACAGGGCGAAACGGAAGCCCAGCACAATCCAGCCCAGAATCAGCATGGCGATGTTGAAGAAGAGAAGGAACAGGGAAATATTCATTCCCGTCATATGATTGACTATCAGGGCCAGACCTGTGGCGCCGTCAATGGGGAGATTCGCTGGAATCAGAAACAGGCGGATGGTCACCGCCAGCACGGCGTTTCCCACCAGTACATAAAAAAGGTTACTCAGGCTGTGTTTCAGCTGTTTGGCTGTCAGTTTTTTCATGACAAAGGGCCTCCGGAAAATAGTAATAAAAAGGACATACTGCCGATTTGCGGCAGACTTAATTATTATACATCAGCCGATCAAAAGATTCTACAGAAAGTTTACCTCTCGTAATAGCCCTCGTAGCCAATGACCTCTTCCTTGGGAAGACCGTTGAAAAGCCAGCCCTCCTCCCAGCTTCCTTCCACGTAGATCCGGCAGATGCCCCGGCAGATGCCGCCCTCGAAAGTACAGTCGATGAAGGTTTCTCCGTCGGTTCTGAAAATCCAGAGCATGGAATAGGCAGGAACGATGCCCTTTTGTGCCTCTGTGCTGTCCTCATCGGGGAAGATCTCGGCCTCGAAATCCATGGCAGTGGTCATGGGAAGGGGATTGCTGCTGAGGGTAAACAGTCCGGCGGGTTCAGGAATTCCATCTTCTCCGATGCGGCAAAAACCCTCCAGAAACAGTTCCTGACCCAACTGAACCATGGCAGTGAGCTCCACATGCTCAGGATCCAGGGTGGTATAGCAGTAGTTTTCGGCGGGGTGAAACAGACTGCCCGGGATCCTGGCGACCTTTTCCGGTGCGCCGGTCGGACCCAGTGCGTAGACAGAGGTAGCCTCATCGCTGACGGCATAGAGATAATTCTGTCCATGGATGCTGCCATAGAAATAATTGCCGAAATACTCGTCTCCTTCCGGCTGGGGGCCTTCGGAGCCCAGCAGCTGGGGGAGACATTCATTTTTGGGCAGCTCATCCAGATAATCATAGGAAAGAGCCGTCCGCTCCGGACGAAGGCCTTTCTTCAGGGCGGTAAAGGGAACAAAGATGCTGAAGCTGTAATGATCAACGCCGTTGGGATCCAGCGCGGCGATTCGAAATTCCAGCCCGGAAGGCAGCACCATCCAGGCAAAGCTGCCATCATCCCGGCATCCCAGCACCGCTTCCTTCATCAGCCCGATGAGCTCGTCCGCCTGATCCCGGTAGCCATAATGAAGCTGGGCCCAGGCCGCGATTTCCAGCTGCGTAAGAAGCAGGTCCGTGTCCCCGATAAAGTCGTTCAGGGACAGCTTTTCACCGGTGACGGCATCCACCGTGACTCCGTGAAATTCATAATAATTTGGTTCCTGTTCCCGGTTGTAGCGGTAGCGCTCCCTGATATAGCTCAGAACCCGGGTATCGGCCCGGCCGATCTGCATGCTGATCCAGCTGGTAAGATAAAGGAAGCCGTCGGCGCCCTGCTGACGGTAGGCACTGTAGCGGGAATGGGCCTGGGCGAGCTCGGTGGAAGCTGTTTCTTTTGCATAGCGGTTCCATTCATCCAGGGCCTGAACCAGACCGGGCACCGATGCTGCATCGGTCCCATCCGCGATCGCTGCGGTACAGTAATCGGCCTCAAGACCTCCCTCGGAGCTGTCCATGTTCTCATCGGTGACTTCCACCGCTGACAGCCCGATTCGGACCGGCTGAGCCTCGGAGGCGTCGATTTCCGCGGGAATGGGCACAGCATCGGACAGCGCCGTCCCTGGTGTCCAGGCGTCATTGATGACAATATCCTTCTGCCACACCGGAGGATATTCCGTGGGATCCGGTATGGAGGCAGAGTTATCCGTATTCATATCAGAACCTCCCTGCTCAAATTTGACTGAATCCACCGGCTCAGGCTTGGGAGCCGGAGTCCGGGTGCAGGCGGACAGGAGAAGACAGGCTGCCAGCAGCAGGGGCAGCGCAAGCCGAATCATGCGCATAAAGTTGCCTCCTTTCTTTGAGAAGACTGGAGCAAAGGGTATTTTTCCTCATTGTATCATATAAATCTGTGAAGAGCAACGAGCCCACTTGCAAGAGAACAGCCGGGGATTTATAATGGTTTTATGACAAGGCTGCGCTATGAAGACGGCCGGAAAAGAGAGGGAACCTACGGTGAAAAAAGAAAATGCGGTTCAGACGCAGAAAAGACATGATAGAGAGAAAAAAGAACTGGCCAGACTGGAAAAAGCCAGTTTAAGGCCGGCCATCATTCATGGCTTCTGGTTTTTGATGGTGGTCCTGACCATCATCTATATAGCGGACGAAATCAGCTCCAACGTCAATGGAGTGATGCGCCCCTATATGATTTTTGATCTGTTCCATATCCCCAATCAGGACGCCACCTCCGAAGCCTATGGCAGCGCGGTATCCATCATGGCCATCGCCACCATACCCACTTACATTACCACAGCCATCAATCCTCTGTACCGGACCCTGGCTGACAGGTTCGGCCGGAAGATTTTCCTGTTCATCAACACCCTGGGCATGGGCATCGGCCTGCTGATTGCCATGCTGGCCCCCAACGCCTATGTATTTATCGTTGGTTCCTGCATTACCGGCTTCTTTACGCCCAATGACATGCAGGTGATCTATCTGATGGAAACAGCGCCCATCAAACACCGTGCCAAGCTCTGCAGCATCACCAAGGGCATCGGCCTTCTGTCCGTCTCCCTGATTGGTGTTTTCCGCACCATGTTCTACAATCCGGCGCAGCCCGAGACCTGGCGCATGGTATACCTGATTCCGGTGCTGACGGCTGTTATTATCGCTTTTGTGGCTCTGCTTTTTACCAAGGAGACGCCCGTATTTCTGGAGCGCCGCATCGGCTACCTGAAGAAAACCGATGAACAGCGCCGGCAGGAAGAGGAGAAGGAAGGCGCCAAGCAGAGCGGCGGCATAGGAGAAGCGGTGCGGTATATCATCCACAGCCGGCAGCTGCGCATGGTGGCCATTGTGCTTTTTGTTTTCTCCATCGGCGTGGCCCTGTCCGGCTACGTGGGAGAGGTGCTTCTGGCCGGCGGCCATATGACGGACCAGGATATGAATACCTTCTATATTGTGGAGCCCATTGTTTACGCCATTTTCGCCTTTTTCAGCGGCTTCTTCACCGATGCCATGGGACGTAAAAACTCCGGCGTGCTCTTTGGTCTTCTGGCCATTGCGGGACAGTGCGTCTTTGTATTCGGTGCCAAGAGCGGCATCGGCGCGGTGCCCCTGGCCATTGCCAACGGCCTGATGTACGGCGGCCTCTGGTCCCTGTCGGATCTGCTGTTCCTGGTGCTGCCGGGCGAATCGGCCCCCACCCGCATCCGGGCGACGGTCATGGCTGTCATCTCCTATATGTATATCTCGAACCTGATTGTAACCATGCTGGTGGGCATTTTCTATTCCTCCATCGGATCAGCCCGGATTGGCGTATTCCAGCTCTGCTTCTTTGTGCCCATTATCCTGTTCAGCATTCTGTTCCTGAAGCTGAAGGTAAAGGAAACCAAAGATACGGATCTGACCAAGGTCGGCGAGGAGGAAGCCCAGTCCTGATACAGGAAGGATGAAACATGCTGAAAATCGGTTTTGTCGATTATTATCTCGATAACTGGCACTGCAATTACTATCCGGGCTTTCTGCGGGAAGCCATCCGCCGAAGGATGCTGGACATGGCCGTCACCCATGCCTATGGCATGATCACCAGTCCCGATGGCGTGACCTCTGAGGAATGGTGCAGCACTCATGACGTCATCTGCTGCGGGAGTATGGAAGAGCTCATCGGCAGCGTGGACGCCATCTGTGTGATAGCGGCGGATGATGCCCGGTTCCACGACTATGTGTGCGAGAAACCCCTCCAAAGCGGAAAGCCTGTCTTTGTGGATAAGACCTTTGCCTATGATCTGGCAGGGGCAAAGCGCTTCTTTGCCATGGCGGAAGAATACGGAACTCCGGTTTTCAGCGCCTCGGCTCAGCGTTACTGTCAGGATATACTGGACTACAAAAAGGCCCATCCGGAGAGGCCTCTGTTTGTCTCTACGGTGGGTCCCCACAGCCTGGACCGCTATGCGGTGCATCAGCTGGAGGTGATTGAAGCCCTTTTGGGGCCGGGAATCCGGCGCCTCAAGGCCTTTGCCGCAGGGGAGGACGTCACCCAGCTGATTCTGGACTACGGGGATGGCCGCTGGGCCAGCTTCATGCAGACACCTCAGCCCTGGGCGGAGTTCAACTTCATGGTAACCCAGACCGGCTGCGGCACGGAGGGCGCCCGACTGAAGAGCGATGACCGGAACTTCTATGCCAATCTCGCGGACGTGATCCTGGACTTCTTCCGGACAAAAAAAGTTCCAGTGCCCCACGAGGAGACACTGGAAGTGGTGAAAGTCATTGAAACAGCCCGGGTGGCCAGAAATCATCCGGACCTCTGGTATGAGCTGTAAAGATTTTAGCCGCGCACGGATTTCTGCCTGCCGGAGATCCACAGGAACAGGAAGCCAAGAGCAAAGAAGATGGACAGAAGGGCCACTGCGATATTGATGGTGCCGCCGGCCAGCTTCACCCAGGCAATCACGGCTGAACCCAGGAAGGAAGCGCCTTTGGCGAAGATATCGTAGATGCCGAAGTATTCGCCGGAGTTCTCCGGGGGAATAATCTTGGAGTAGTAGGAGCGGGACAGGGACTGGATGGAGCCCTGGAAGCAGCCCACGCCGAAGGCCAGAATTCCGAAATGCCAGATGGTGGACAGGAACAGCGCGTAAATGCAGACGCAGAAATAACCCACGATACATACCAGAATCAGCGGGACGGTCTGATATTTCTTGGAAAGGCGGGCAAAGACCAGAGAGCCGATCCAGGCCACCACCTGGGTAGCCAGCAGAAAGACCACCTGACCCACGGTATTCAGACCCAGGTCCGTGCCGATGTTGATGCAGTTATCGATAATGGTTCCGACGCCGTCAATGTACAGGAAGAAGGCAATCAGGAAAAACAGAATCTTTTTCTCTTTTGCAATCTTTTTTAAGGTGCCGCCAAGGTTTCTGAAGGCTTTGGCAACGGCACCTTTTTCCGTTTCCACATAATTGACCTGCTTGTAGTTTTTGATCAGGGGCATGGTAACCAAAAACCACCAGACACCGGTGACGGTGAAGCCGATAATCATGGAAAGGCGGCCGGAGATTTTTCCCAGCATATCCGGGCCAAGAATATAAGCGCCCAGCGCCACCAGGAAAGGAATACAGGAACCGATATAACCCCAGGCATAGCCGTAGGAAGAAACCTGATCCATGCGGTCTTCCGTGGTGACATCGTTCAGCATGGAATCGTAGAAGGTCAGGGAAGCCTGATAGAAAATCTTGGCAAGAATGTAGATCACAATGAACAGCACCCAGCTGGTGGCGAAGCCGTTGATAATACAGCCAATCACGCCCAGAGAGACTGCTGTGGTGAAGAAGATTTTCTTGGTGTCCTTGTGATCCGCGATGGCGCCCAGAACGGGCCCCAGCAGAGCCACAATGACAGTGACCACCGCAATGACAATGGAGTAATAGGCCGTGGCCTGGTCGCTGGTAATCTGTCCCGGAGCATCACCGATGGCAAGGGACTTGAACCAGATGGGGATCAGAGAGCAGGCAAGCATGGTGAAGGCGGAGTTTCCAACGTCGTAGAGCACCCAGGCTTTTTCCTGTTTGGTCAGATTCTTGAACATAACTAGCCTCCTAATGTGATAAGTTATAGGGATCGGACATTCGTTCACTGTTTTTTCTGAGCGGCGATCCAGTGGAAGATGGTGGTCTCCCTGCCGTCAAGGGTTACCGGAGATCCATCGTAGTCGGTGGTGCAGGCATCGTTGAACATGGGAATCCAGGCAAAGTGGTCAAAATACTTGAAGGGCTTGCCATCCGGCGTATCCCAGCCGGTGTAAAGATCAAGAATCTCATCCCAGAAGGTGAAGTGGCAGTTCCTGGCGCCGGCAGCCAGCAGACGCTGGTAGGTCGGGACCACATAACGGTCGGGAGCCACCACCGGATCGGCCTTGCCGTGGGTGAACCAGAGGGGGATCTGCTTCAGATGCTCGATATCCTCCTCGGTGATTCGGGCATCCAGCATAGCCTCGCAGATGGGGAAGCCGGCGGCAAAATAGTCCGGATAGCTCATCAGCATGCGCATGGTCATGAAGCCGCCGTTGGAATCGCCTCCCACATAGATGCGGTCCATATCGATGGCATCGGAATAGGCAGAGACAAATTCATCAATGGTGGTTTTCAGATCTTCGGTATACATGGAGATACCGCTGTCGCCATACTGATGGGAACCGTCATCCAGCCACATGGTGTCGCACTGGGGCACCAGCACAAAAGCGCCGCCGAAGATTTCCTGGGCGTAGGGCTCGGAGAAGGTGGTTACCTTGTTGCCGGTATAGGGAACCGCCGTATCGAAGCCGCCTTCGCCCGCGCCGTGCAGGAAGACGATCAGCGGATGTTTTCCGCTGTCGGAGCCCTTCAGCTGAGGAACAAAGTAACCATAGCGCATACCAACGGAAGAAGCGCCGTGATGGAACCGTTCTCTCTTGGGATTGAAGGTGCCGGCGCAGCGGTCAAATATGCAGCCTGAGAGGATGGAACCATCCGCTGTCTCGATGGCAGAAATCTGGGTGATGGTATAGTCATGGACCGTATAGGAGCCGTGGCCGTTGATATCCCTGGGGTTGGAGGCGATGGCAGAGGAGCATTTGTAGATGGGACCATATTTAAGCTCCAGCGTAACGAAGGTTCCTTCCTCCTTCCGGCTGCCCTGCATATCAGAGGGATAGGCATCTGTGACAATGCGGTAGCCCTCGCTGGGCCAGAGCTTGTCTTTCTCCAGGAAGTTCTTCGGCAGCTGGACGGTGTTTCCGTTCTTGTCCAGCACCCGGACAAAAACACTGAACTGATCCTTGTTCAGGGCTCCTGCCGTGACGCTCTTCGGCAGTCCCAGGATCAGCTTGGTGATGAAGGGGCCGTAATCGGTGACATCGATGTACTGATAATAAATGTTTCCCATGACAGTGCTCCTTATAAAGATAAATTTGAAGAAGAATCAGTCTTTCAGTTCGTAGATCCGGCTGTATTTTTCTTCCAGATAGTCAAGGAACGCATCCGGCCCGGGCTCCCGGCCGCAGATTTCCCGAATCCATTCTTTGGGAGAGAGAATATCGGCTCTGGCAAAGACATGGTCCTTCATCCAGGTGTTGATCTTTTTGAAATCCCCTGCCAGCACTGCGGCCTGGACATCAAAATCTTCCTGCATGCGCTGATAATACATGGCGTTATACATGTTGCCCAGGGCGTAGGTGGGGAAATATCCCAAAGCGAAGGTCCAGTGCACATCCTGCAGGATGCCTTCGGTATCATTTTCGGGGGTCACTCCCAGGTATTCCTGATATTTGGCATTCCAGAGGGCCGGCAGATCTTCGATGGAAACCCGTTCATTCATGATTTCCTTTTCCATTTCATACCGGATGATGATATGGAAGGTGTAGGTGAATTCATCGGCCTCGGTGCGGACCAGAGAAGGGGTCACGGTGTTCATGGCCTCATAGAATTCCTGCTCGGAAACATCCGCCAGCTGTTCTTTGAAGATCTCCCTGGCCTTCGGGAAAATCAGGTGGATGAATTCAGGAGAACGTCCGATGACGTTTTCATAAAAACGGGAAACGGACTCATGCATGCCCATGGTTTTGCCGCCCGTCAGATAGTAATCGTAATTGTGCTCCGGCTGCAGCTGCTCAAACAGCGCATGGCCGCCTTCGTGAACAATGGTAAAAATATTGGAGGCGAAGAAGTCCGGAGTATAGTGGGTGGTGATGCGGATATCATTGCGTCCGATTCCGGAGGTGAAGGGATGCTCCGTGGTGGTGAAGGCGCCCCGGGAGAAATCATAGTCCATGACCTCCAGCAGATACCGGGCCATTTGACGCTGCTGTTCATCCGTGACAGGCCGGGTCAGAAAGTCGGTACGAATCTTTTTGGGAGAGGCCTGAATTTTCCGAAGAAGAGGCAGGATGCGCTCTTTATAGGCGCCGAACCAGGCATCGATATCGGACTGGGTGATACCCCGCTCGAAATCATCCAGCATATCGTCGTAGATGTCCTCGCTGTGGACATCCCGCAGGCGGATCTGTTTGGCATTCATGTCCCGGACAGCCTTCAGGGATGGAGCGAAAAGGCTGAAATCCGCCTTCTGCTTGGCTTCCAGCCAGTCCACATAGGCTTTGTTGCCGATGAGGGAAGCCTCGTAGTTCAGTTCGGGAGTAATGTTTTTGATTTTCGCATAGTCCCGGTGCAGCTGGATCACCATTTCCCGATCCAGCGGATCGGAAAGCTCGTCCAGCTGATGAAAAAGGGCCTCGGCGGCCTCGGTAAAGGCGGGATCCTTGATCAGCTTGTAGGCCTCATTGCCAAGAAAGGCTCCTACTTCGCCCTGCTCCTCCATGCCTTTGGGAGGGCAGATGGTCTCCTGGTCGTAGCTTAAGACGTTGGCAGCGTGCTGATAAAGCTCTGCCTGCTTTAAAGTATCTTTGACAAGCTTAAGCTGATTTTTTATTGCTTCGTTCATAAAAAAAAGACTCCTGTGCTGATAAATAATGCGGCGTGATTTCCAATCATGGACAAGCCGTATATCCATGTGATAAAATCAGTTTATCATACAGCTTGCAGCCTTGCAAATGTTTTTGCAGCTGTTTTACCCGGAGGCGATGAAAAATGATCAAAACATTATTTAACGATGACTGGTACTGGTGGAAGGATGACAATCCCTTTGAACTGGTGGCGGCTGTGCCGGCTTTTGCAGAGCGCATCTGCCTGCCTCATGACGCGATGTTTCGTGAGAAGCAGCGGGAGGAGAGTGTAAACCAGGGCAGCACCGGTTTTCTGGATGGCGGATATTATAAATACAGCAAGAAATTTTTCGTGGACCAGGCCTGGAAGGGCGGGAAGGCAGAGCTCTTGTTTGAGGGGGTCTACCGTCATGCGCTGGTGTATATCAATCAGTCCCTGGTGGGAGAACAGGCCTATGGCTACAGCGAATTTTATATAGACGCCGGTGATTATCTTCGTTACGGCGAAGAGAACGAGGTGATGGTCTGCGTCAAATGCGGAACGAAAAACAGCCGTTGGTACAGCGGCGCGGGAATCTACCGGAATGTCTGGCTTCTTCATGGACCGGCGCTGCACATTCAGGCGGGAAGTCTGCAGATTGAAACGAAACAGATCGAGCCGAACCAGGCTTGGTTTGGCCAGACCGGGCCGGATCAGGCGGAGGCGAAGAGCCTTGGAGCTGTTGGAGCGCAGGTGGAAATCAGGGCGGATCTCCAGAACCTGTCCGCTGCGGCGGAAGATGCGCTTTGCAGGATCAGACTGCTGGATCCTGCAGGTGAGATTGCTGCCGATGAGAGTTATCCCATTCGGATCAAGGCAGGACAGACTGTGAGCTTCCGAAGAAATCTCTATGTCCCGGATGCGAAGCTCTGGGATGAAGCGCATCCGAACCTGTATACGGCGGAGATGGTCCTGAGCGACGCTGCAGGCAATACCGATCAGGACAGGGCCGTCACCGGGCTTCGGGTTCTTTCTGTGGATGCGAAGCATGGCCTCAGAGTCAACGGAAAAACCGTGAAGCTGCGGGGCGCCTGTGTTCATCATGACCTGGGGCTCCTCGGGGCCGAGGCTTATGAGGATGCCGAATATTTCCGGATGAAGAGACTTAAAGAAGCCGGCTTTAATGCCATCCGCTCGGCCCACAACCATTCCTCTCAGGCCATGCTGAACGCCTGCGACCGGCTGGGTCTTTATGTGATGGACGAACTGACGGATGTCTGGAACAAGCCCAAGTCTCTGGCGGACGCTGCCATGGATTTTGAAAGGGACTGGGAGAAGGATGTCATATCCTTGGTCACGGCGGATTATAATCATCCTTCGGTGGTTCTGTATTCCACAGGTAATGAGATTTTTGAAATAGCCACAGAAAAGGGAATTGAAACCAGCCGCATGCTGGGTGATCTGTTCCATCGGCTGGATCCTGCCCGCTATACCACCAACGGCATCAACGGCGCTTTTGCCGCGGGAGACGGACTGCAGCAGATTGTGGAGGATATCACCGGACACAAGCCCGGCGCCGGCGATGTGAATGATTTTATGATGGCCATGGCCATGCACATGCCGGAGATTACCAGACATCCTATTGTGGGCGGCATCCTGGAGAAACTGGAATCCACCATGGATGTGCTGGGCTACAACTACATGACGGCCCGGTATCTGATGGACGCCGAAAAATACCCGAACCGGGTGATGGTGGGTAGTGAAACCAATCCGAAGCAGATTGCGGAGAACTGGGCTACCATTAGTGCCTGTCCGGCGGCCATTGGCGACTTTACCTGGACCGGCTGGGATTATATGGGCGAGGTGCCGGCAGTATTTCCGAACCTGTTCAATACCGGCGGCGATATTTCCGTCACCGGAACAAGACGGGCGGTCTCCTATTACAGGGAGATTGTGTTCGGTCTGAAAAAAGGACCGGTGATTGCCGTGCAGAACCCGGATGCCTTTGGATGCGACCGTAATTTCGGCCCCTGGAAGTTTACGGACTGCGAGCTGAATTATACCTGGCCGGGCAAAGAAGGAAAGCCGGTGATGGTGGAGATCTACGCCGGCGGCGACAGCGTGGAGCTCCTTCAAAACGGTAAATCACTGGGTAAAAAGCCCTGCGGCGCGGGAAACAGTTTCTTCGTCCAGTACGATACGGTCTACGAACCGGGCCTGCTGGAGGCCGTCGTTTTTGAGAAAGGAAAGGAAATCAGCCGCGGAAAGCTTGAAACTACCGATGAGGTGACAGACCTTTCGCTGAAAGAGGAAAAAGGGGAAGCCCTTAGCTTCATCAGCATCGAACTGCAGGACGAAAAGGGCCGCCGGGTATTTGGCGACGAAGAGCTGTCCATCGAGCTTTCCGGCGGAGAGCTGTTAGCCTTCGGCAGCGAAAAGACTCTCCATGACCGTGGATTTACCAGGCCGGTCTGCAAAGCGGCCGACGGAGAAGCCCTGGCCGTAATCCGCCGGATGGAGGGAAAAGAACTGAAAATTACTGTCAGCTGCGGAAAAACGCAGGGGACGGTTCTCTGTGTTTAATGCAAAAAAAGCTCGGGAGATTGAATCTCTCGAGCTTTTTTGTGAATGTCAGGATTATTCAGCGGCTTTTTCGGCCATCTTTTCGTGGCTGAAGCCTTTCAGCGAAACACAGGTATTTGAAGATGTCCTGAAGCTTCTGGAACCCGGCACCCGAAATCTGCTGCAGGAACTGAAAGAACGGCTTCCCAAGGCCAACATCCTGTACGCCAAGGGTTATCCCAAGGCCGGCGCGGATGAGAGCGGCTTTGAAGAAGCGCTGGCACTGGTCCGCCAGGCGGATCTCTGCATCCTGACCCTGGGCGGCAAGAACGGCTCCGGTTCCATCGCCACCATGGGCGAGGGCGTGGATGGTACAAAGATCGGCCTGCCGGCGGCCCAGGAAGCTTTTATGGAAAAAGCAGCCCTGCTTAATAAGCCCATGATCGGCGTTCACCTGGATGGCCGTCCCATCAGCAGCGATGTGGCGGATGAAAAGCTGTCTGCCATTATTGAGGCCTTTAGCCCTGTCCGTTATGGCGCCAGGGCCCTCGTCCGGCTGATGCTGGGCGAAGAAGGTCCTTCCGGCCGTCTGCCTCTGTCCGTAGCCCGTTCGGAAGGCCAGATTCCCATTTACTACAATCATCCCAACGGCTCCGCCTGGCATCAGGGACCGTCCATCGGCTTCAACGACTATGTGGACATGCCCCATACGCCCCGGTATCCCTTTGGATTCGGTCTTAGCTACACCACCTTTGACTACCGGGATCTGAAGCTTTCCAAGACGGAAGTCGGTCCGGAGGAAGCCGTGACAGTATCCCTGAAGCTGACCAACACCGGCAAATGTGCCGGCACGGAAGTGGTGCAGCTGTATCTGAGGGATGTGTACGCCTCCATGACCCGTCCGGTGAAGGAGCTGGCCGGCTTTGCCCGGGTGAAGCTGGAGCCCGGCGAGACGAAAGAGGTTAGCTTTACCCTTGATCCTTCCCAGACAGCCTTCCTGGATGAGGAGATGGAATGGAAGATTGAAAAGGGTGAAATCGAAGTTCAGGTGGGCGCCTCCTCCGAGGATATCCGTCTGAAGGACAGCTTCCGGATCAGCGCCGACCGGTATATTTCCAGCCGGGACAGAGCCTTTGCGGCAGAAGCCCGGATCCACCAAGCGTAACTTATCTGCAGCAACAAAACGGAGCTTTCGTTTGGCATCAGAACAGCTGATGATCTTTATTTTCCGGGTTGTGAGCAGAGCTAAATTATGATATACTAATCCT
>CACZRP010000121.1 GCA_902783575.1 uncultured Eubacteriales bacterium | reverse complement strand
GCACAAGAGAAGGACGATGTCCGGAGCCCCCTTTCCATGCGGTTTTCAGAGACGTTCAGGCCATATTTCGAATCCCTCCGTCTCCATTCTTCTTAATTAGCCCGGAAGCCACTGTTTATGCGGCTTCCGGGGTTTTCTTTTTTCTGATAACGAGTGGCACAAACTGGCATAAAACGATCATTTTATGGATTTGTGCCACTATTTTTGTGCCAGATACTTACGCACCGACAAACTGGTTTAATTGTATAACCAGCTCATCATTCCTTGTGGTGGCATAAGTATAACAATTTACCGTCCTTTGAAAAAAGATTTTACCGAGGGGGTAAATTTATCTTACCACGCCCAACTGTTGCTGTTGTTGTTGCTGTTGCTGCTGCCGCTGCTGCGCAGGTCTTGCAAGCTCCTGCTGTCTGCTCGTCAAATGATCGATATTCGCTTGACGGTTTCTGATCCTGACACCGATCGGAATATCCAGATTGCCCATGCCGGCCGACAGCTCATTCAGCTTCGTGCCCGTCGTGGACGCGGCGCGGCGAAGCGTTTCATAACCTTCGCTCTTTGCCAGATCACCGAAACGCTTGAGGAAATCTTTCATCTCCCGTACGCTTGTCTTCTCGCCGAGCTTTGACCCTTCTTCCAGAACAGCCTTGAATTTTGCGTTCTTCTTTTTCAGCTGACCGATCTGGGTAAGACTTTCCAGGTTTTCCTTACAGCACTGTCTGGTATTTTTGATAATATTCTCAATACTCTTCTCGTTTGCGAGACGCTTGTTTTCCGCGTTTAGCTTGGTATTCAGATATCCTTCCCCGCTCTCCAGCTTGTCCTTCTGCGCCCGGATCTTGGTATCCAGAACCGCTCTTGGATCATTTTCGGGCACCAGATTCAGTTCTTTGGAAAGCTGGTTGTTCTCC
This sequence comes from uncultured Eubacteriales bacterium, assembly GCA_902783575.1. GTDB lineage: Bacteria > Bacillota > Clostridia > Lachnospirales > Bianqueaceae > RUG760. The sequence goes on along the minus strand of CACZRP010000121.1, from coordinate 11,758 downwards.
CGCATGGCAAAGCTCATGAGATCGCCGACCAGACCCGCCTTCTCGGCACTGATGCCCTTCGGAGGCATGGTCGTGTCTTTCATATACTTTCTGCATGTCTGGATCAGGAGCTTATTGGCTTCGATCACGGCTTCCTTGGGAACATTCGGCTGGGACTTCAGGTGATCGACCATTTTGATGTCTTCCTGGACCGAGCGCAGGTCTTTGACGTTCATGCCCAGGATCCTGTCTTTGATCCCTTCGTTTTTCGCCTCTTCCGCCTTGCGCGCTTCCTCGTCCGTAAAACTCATCTGCAAATCGTTCTCACAGAACCAGTCGCGGACCATCTTATGGATTCGTCTGGTCCGGATTTTCTGCGATTTGGTGTGATCAAAGGCCGAGTCGTACAGTTCTTTTACCTGACTGTAGCTGGTCACCCGGATGAGCCTGTACTTTTCATCTGCCACATAAACTCCATCCGGCAGTTCGCTCAGACCGCTTCCGCGGTGCATCTCGCCGGTCTCGGAATCAAAGTAGCTTACCATATGTCCTTCTTTTGTGTTGCCTGTAACGCCCATCTGAGTGTTATCCGTCTGATCGATATCCATCAAGTGGTCCTCCATGTTCAGGATCACCTTTTTAGAGCCTCTGATGTGCTGCAGCGGACAGATATCGTCCGGTGCCTGGATGCCCAGAGAACATATCACGGTGCAATTGACATTCGGGATCTTTCTCAGATCACAGTCGCCGATCGTACGATTGGTTCCGAAGCCGGGCACCGGATCCCGGAGGATCAGGTCGTAATTCACAAAATTTTTGAAATTCTCGGATCCCGGATGCTTTTTGATATAATCCATGATCCATTCGTGTATCTTGATGGCCGCCTGACCTGCCGTAACGGCGCCCCGGCTGTGTCCCGAAAGCGAGATATGGATCGGTTTCGGGTCAGTTCCGTTACGCCATTCATTAAACTTTCTTTCGAGAAATTCCTCGGCTAAGGCAGCCGCGTTGTCCCTGGAATTCTGTACACTGTATTCCCCGATATTGATATAATTGGGTCCGCCAAAGGTATAGCGGATCTTTTCTGCATTTTTGCCGTCCGGAGTTTGGATCGTCCGGTCTTTTTTCCATGTAAAATCGAAAAACTCGTTGGGTTTGCCCTTTTTTTGTACCTTTGTGCCAAATGTTGTTTTAATGGTCTCGGCAGAATATTTTGACAGGTCGAGATCGCCTCCGCGGCCTTTGTGTTGTCTGATAACATCTTTCCCGCTTGTCCCGGCAAATTCGAACTCCAGCACATCATGGCCCTGTTTCTGATATTTCGTTCCCAGAGAATGGTAAAGCTTGACCTTTCGATCGCTTGCGCTTCCCCGGCTCATCTCATAGATCTCATCGTAAACATCGGCCCCCATCGACATCTTGACCGCAGTGCTGGCTTTCTTCGTAATGCCGCCAAAATACCGGTGCCACTTTCCGATCTCGAAATTTTCTGCAAGTTCCGCATTCATGGCATCGTCGACCTGCGGAATATAGTAAACGTCATTGGTGCGTCTGAGCTCTTCCGCGACCCGATTATAATTGTCTTTTAGGTTATCGCTATTGCTGATCTCCGCGTATTTGATCCCGTCTGACAGATCCTCTTTGCCGGCTAAACGGCCAAAATTCTGATCGTCCGGGTATTCGACCGGATAAACTGCTCTGTTATAAAAGTGATTATGGACGCTGTTAAACGCATTCTGATAGACCGGTTCTTTGGGATCGTCGAATTTGATACTGTAGAGATTCGTATCGGCGCGGCCCAGCATCTCCATTCTGTCCATCAGCGTTTCCGCTTTGTAGGAAGCCATGATATAAAGGCAGGCTTCGCCTTCGGTTTTATTGTTTCCCTTGGGTAATTTCTGAACAGCCTGATAATAGGCCCTCAGAGGATCGATATCGGAAACGAGCCATCCGTTGGAGAGCGCGTTTTGGATAAAATCGCATTCCTTATATTCATCGCTTTCCCGGTCTACGTGCAGCATTCTTTCCGCAAGCACCTCTCTGCAGGCGTCCTTATGATGCTGAATATTTTCTTTTGTCAACTGCTTGCCGGCGTGCAGCTCATTGTACTGATTGATTTGTTGCCTTAAGGCTTCTTCCAGATCCGGATGCATAGATGATTCTCCTTCGTACTTCTTTTGATCTTATAATACAGCAATCACCGGGAAAATAAAAGTGAAAAACACAAGATGGCATAATACTGGCATATCTACTTTTTTCCACCTCTACGGTGATATTTCCCTTCACCGAGTCGTAGCTGCACCGAAAGCAGTTCATGGAATCCGGCAGATAAGGCTTGATCACGATCTTGCCGAATCCCGGCTCCTTGATCTGTATGCCGGCTATGCCGTTATAATACCACTCGATAATATGTCCCATCATATTCGAGATGAATATGCCCGTCTATCATCATATCTGCTATTCCTCAATTACCCTATAGATTTATGCTTAAAAAACCCGAATTCCAGCCAGCTGCTCCAGCATTTTCCACCCAGCGCGGCTGCTTACGAGGTTTTTCGGAATCGGGCGGAAGCCCATATCATAGTATACTTTGCAGGCAAGCCAGGTTGTGGTCTGCGTTGGGATCTTCACCTGAGAATGTCCCAATTCTTTCAGTCTTTTCAGCACTGCCGCAATCAAAGGTTTGGAAAGCCCTTTTCCCTGCTCTTCCCGTCGTACCGCGACCCAGTGGAGCCAGCCGGCGCCTGACTGATCACGACCATAAATATCGAAAAAGGCTGTGGCGGTTGCAACCCGCTGGCCGGTGGCATCTTCCACAAAGAACATCCGTCCGGGCAGCATTTCTGTCCGGGAGCCATAATAGCGGTTCCAGGCTTCCTCTCCCTGTTCGTATGTCTCGAATTCTCTGGCGGATTTTTCGATTTCGATCCAGTCCTGCTTTACCTTTTCAGGAGCTTCGTCCACAGTCACCGCGCGAACACGATACCCTTCCGGCAGCGGGTAATCGGGGATGTGTTCCAGACTGCCTTCAAACATGATCTCAAAATAACATAACCTTTGATCGTGGGTATCGAAGTTTTGCGCACAGACTGGAGGAAGATCATTCGTCAGCATTTCCCGGACCTGCGGTTCAATCTCTGACAAATAGTGGATCAGTTTAAGGGTATTTTCGGATTCACTCTCGCCGAGCTGCTTTTCTTCTTCGCTGCTGACCTCTTTTCCGGCCGCGCGGCCAAGATTGTATTCCAGCCATTCAATCCAGTTCTGGTAAACAAAACCGTACAGATCTTCATAGGAACGGTATCCGTTGTCATATTTTTCCAGATATCCCTTGAAGAAGGCCAGCAGTTTTTCTTTGCTGAAATCATAGGTTACAGCGCCCGCCCATTGGATGCCCAGTTCCAGCACTGAGCGCATGGGATTCGCATAGTCGAGGCATTCCAGATCAATGACAAAGGGCGTAGTTCCCTGCCACATGACATTTTTCGGATCCATATCCCCATCCGAGATGACACGCATGGAAGGCAGCTCCCTGCAGGCTGCGAGGATAGAACTTTGAACAGAAGAAAGCTCGTCCAGATGATCCGAAAGCAGTTTTCTAAGCTCCGGCTTTAGATCTCCGGCACGATCCAGAAAAGAAGAAAAATCGACCGGCATAAAGCTTGAGTTTTCTTTCTGGACATTCTGGGCATCAATGGCATGCATACGCCCCAAAATCTGACCGGCCAGATAGCATTGCTTTTCTGAGATCGTGTTCCAATCCGTAATCTGTCCCTCCAGCCAATGATAGATATAGTAGTAATGGCCATCGATGGCCTGCATCTTCGTTCCCTTAATGGTCATGGCCGGGACAATGGGAAGTTTATTTTCTTCAAGAATCTTCTCAAGCGATTCTGCTCTGGCGAAATTGTCTTTCGCGCTCGGGCGTTTCATAATTTCCGGATTCAGATGCTTGACGGCAAAGATTCCTTCTGCGGTCTCTACCCTATACATCTTATGCATGAGGCCGCCCGTAACCGACAGAATCCTGCCTTCTGCTTCGCCCAAGCCTGCTTCCCTCATCAGTTTTCGGATGCGTTCCAGTTCTATTTCTGATACAATAGTCATGGTTTCCTCTTATTTTTTATATATTGCTGTTGCTACCTATTCTTATCTTAACATGGACGGAGCCAGAAGTCTATCTTGAAAGGCTCTGCCCACAGAAATCTATCCTCCGGTCGCAAGATTGAACAGGATAAGAAACGGTGCGCCTGATATAATCAAATCATGACAGACATCAGATATCCTGGCCAGGATGAAAGGACAAAGAATGGATTTTATCACAGGTGTTCAAGAAGCACTGGATTATATTGAGAGTCATCTCACGGATGAGCTTAATCCGGAGGAGATTGCCGCTGTCGGATTTTACTCCAGCTATCACTTTCAGCGTCTGTTCAGCCTCCTGAGCGGCATAACCTTGGGAGAGTATATTCGGATGCGGAAGCTGACCCGGGCAGGACAGGATTTAGCTGCGGGGAGATACAAGGTGATTGACATCGCCATGAAATACGGCTATGAGTCTCCGGAGAGCTTTTCTAAAGCTTTCACAAAATTCCATGGAATCTCACCATCGGATGCGCGAAAGAAAGGTGCCACCCTCCGTTCTTTTTCCAAGCTGTCTATTAAACTGACACTAGAAGGAGGAAGTTCCATGAATTATTCCATCGAAGAGAAAAAAGGCCTGATCGTCACCGGTTTTAAAAAGCATTTTACGGGAAGTCCCTATGGAGATGAACGATTCCGGCAGGAGGATGAATTATTTGTTACTACCAGAGGAAAGCAATGGCTCCTGAAGGGAGCCGCTGATCCCTTTAATCCGGATGAATACTGCTTGATTACCAACGTCACCGATGAAGGGTATGATTTCTATATCTGCAACGATCTGACGGCCTGGGAAAGAGATCATCTGTACGATCACGAAGTCACCGGTGTTGATTTTATAGAATCTCTGGGCATCGAAAACCTGGAAATACCGGAAGGAAGATATCTGGTGGTGACTGCAGCACAAGAAGGCTCAAAACATGTCGTATATGTTTACGAGGACCTTCGAAAGCAGATCGCTTCAGAGCTCTCAGGCAATAGTTCTCTCCATTTCAAGGAAGGTCCGGAGGTAGCAGTCTATCACTGGTTCCCGAGAGAAGAAAGAAAAATAGAAATCTGGCTGCCCGTCGAATAAGCAAAGAAAATAGCGGTTCTCTTTGATGAGAGGCCGCTATTTTGATAGATCTGTGTTTTTAATTGTAATATAAACAATCGGTAAGCAATACTTCTTAGGCGTCCGCCGCCTCGGTTTCTACCCAGGCGGGCACAAATCCGCTGGACAGGGCGATCCGCTGGGAGTGGAGATTGGACAGACTGGTCCCATAGAAAGGAATCGCTCCGCGGCGGAAGATCTCATTGCTCAGCATCCGCACCAGGGATGTTCCGACGCCTTTTCCCCTGCAGGAGGGAAGCACATCAATGCCGATCTGCCAGAAAAGCCTACTGTCAGCGGATGCCCCGGCCAGGCCAATGACCCGGTCTCCATTCATCGCGGCTACACCCAGCATATCCGGACGGTGCGGGGTAAATTCATCGCAGAGGGCGTTGGGGAAATCAGGATTGCCATAAAAGGGCATCAGATCCTCCTGTTCCAGCCATTTCACGGGATAAGCACATCCTTCCGGCATGATCTCTCCTGTCGGCAGGAACATGTGGTGCGTCTGGGCTAATGACAAGCCTCTATTCTTAAGCTCAAGTTCGAGAGGCAGCATATTGGGATGTTCGAAGAGCCAGATTCCCCTTTTATCATGGATCCACTCCTCTAAAAAGGACCATAAAGCTTTATCAGCCGAGATCACGGCTCCGTCGCCGGTGGTGACCATCTGAAAAGGACATTTTTCCAAGCTGTACATGCGCCTTCCGGGATTAAGGGCAGGCTCCGTCAGAATGATGCGGCTGCTCTTAAGGTCCTCGGCCCGGCAATTGAAATCCTCGGCCAGCTGATGGAGCCATGCTTCACGGATCTGTTCTTTCGTCATGTTGATCGTGCCTCCGTAGGTAAATGAGTTATGTTTTTTCACTTAGTTCTTTTAATGTAATCTTCTTTAATTTACGGACATTCCGAAACCTTTTTGCGGTTTCTTCGGTCATTTCATAAGGTGTTTTCAGTTGCTAATATATTAGCACTTCTTAAGGCTCGCTCTTTTGTGAGATGAAAGCATTTCTTCTTTCCAGGGAAGACGGATGGGTGAAATCTCTATCACGAAATGCTCTTCTTCTATGTCTGTCATAGGATGCGAATCCGTCACCCACACCTTGACATCTCCGATGGAGGTCTCCTCGAAATCATCCGATGAGCCCATGAGGACATACTGCGCCCCGCTGTACAACATGACTCCATCCGCGGGCCCGACAGGAATCGCCTCGAAGGGCTTCTCAATGTCCGCCCCCCGCTGATCCAGATAGGCCGCCAGCGCCGGATAGGCAGCCCGGATCTCCCTGACATAGTTCCTGCAGTAAAGGCAGTCACAGATATCCGCCTCCGTCAGCTGATTATAGTACCATCTCGTTCTTTCTACATTCACGTTTGCTTTTCTCCGCTAAAATCCCTTTTGTTTATCTTACCACGACTGCGGTCTGGTGTCTATCGTGAACCGCTGAAGCTCCTGAAATCTATCATGTCGAGGAATATTCCTGAAATAAGCAGATTTCCTCGAAATCTTCAAAGTTGGCCTGTTTTTTGTCGAGGAGATTTCCTCATATTTGCACTTTTCCTCGATCTGCTTTTGATCAGTAGGACGACGTCTCCCTGATTTCGAGGATTTTTACGCTAAGCAGGAAATTTCCTCGAAAAAATCAAATTGACGAGAATTCACAATCGAGGAAAACTGCGTCTGCACTGAAATTTCCTCGAACAACAAAAATCACGTCGAGGAAAACTACCTCCTGCGTGAAATTTCCTCGACAAAAAAGCGGTGATCGAGGAAATTTCATCATATAGGTAATTTTCCACGATTGCCTCAGCGCCCACACAAGAAACCCAGCCCAAAACATGAAATCATCTATTGATGCTAGCCAGCGGAATTGCTATACTGTAAGCAAATCAAGCTTCAGGAGGAACTGGGAATGATCAAAATCTACGGAATGCCCACTTGCCCTTATTGCGACTTTGTGCACGAGCAGATCAAGGGCCGGGAAGATGAATTTGAATATATCAATATCGGTGAGCACATTCGCTATTTAAGCACCTTTATGCGGCTTCGGGATCAGAGCCCGGTGTTTGACCACTGCAAAGAGATCGGCGATGTGGGCGTCCCGGCCTTTGTTTTCGAAGACGGGCATATTTCCATCGATCCGGCCGATGCGGGCCTGGTGGAATACGGCTCCGCAGGAGCATGTTCTATTGAAGATCATAAGAGCGGAAGAAAAGGCTGCTGACCAGAGAGGCTGCCCCGGCCGGGGCAGCCTCCCGGCGGAGCCCTCAGCGGAGCCCCCGGGCTTCGCCCTCCCGGGTGAAGCCCGGGTATCCCCTTGATTTCAGGCAGGGTTTTATGTTACACTTTTACCAGTTATTTCATCTATTTTTATGAAGGGAAGGAAAAACATGTCTCATTTTAAAGCACCCACCTCACCTGAGGTTTCTGAGCGCGAATTATGCGGCCAGCAGCGGATACGTGACCTGGCTGTGGAATGTATGGTCATTCTGGAAAATGATGGAACGCTGCCCCTGAAGAAAAAAGGCAATATTGCCCTTTATGGCAACGGAGCCAGAGCCACCGTCAAGGGCGGCACCGGATCCGGTGACGTATATGTCCGTGAAAGCCTGAACGTGGAACAGGGTCTTCTGAGAGAAGGCTTTACCGTTACCACCGGTGCCTGGCTGGACCGCCAGGCCAAGGCTATTCAGGATGAGCGCGAAGCTTACAACAAGGCCACCATCGAAAAGGCCCTGGCTGCCGGCCAGTCCATGGAAACCGCCCAGATGATGCTGGTTCTTAATCCTCTGACTCCCAAGGCCTTGGCGCCCATCACCGAAGAGGATATCAAAAGCAGCGATACCGATACCGCGGTCTATGTGCTTTCCCGCAACTCCGGCGAAGGCAAGGACAGAAGCGCCGAGCCCGGCGACTACGAGATTTCCGAAGCGGAATGCGCCGCGCTGCGGCTCCTGGCCAAAAGCTATGACAAGCTCATCGTTCTGCTGAACATCGGCGGCGTGATTGATACCAAGCCTCTTAGGGCCATCGAAGGCATCAATGCCGTGGTTCTTTCCGGACAGATGGGCAACATCACCGGTCTCACCGTGGCAGACCTGCTGACCGGTGCCGGAATCCCCTCCGGTAAGCTGACCGATACCTGGGCCGAAAACTACAGCGACTATCCCTCTTCCGAAGGCTTCAGCCACAACGACGGCGATGTCTGCGATGAGTATTATACCGAAGGCATTTTCGTGGGCTACCGTTACTTCGATACCTTCAACGTGACCCCGGCCTATGAATTTGGCTACGGCAAGAGCTATACCACCTTTGATGTGGCGACTCAGGGAGTCTGCGTCGAGGGCGACCTGGTGAAGGTGGCTGTCAGGGTCACCAACACCGGCAGCGAATATCCAGGCAAGGAAGTGGTGCAGGTCTATGTATCCGCTCCCGAGAAGGGTCCCGTGAAGCCCTATCAGGAGCTCCGCGGCTTCAAGAAAACCAAAATGCTGGCTCCCGGTGAATCCGAAGTGCTTGAAATCTGCATGAAAGCCGAATCCTTCGCTTCCTTCTGTCCCAAACATCCGGCCTGGGTGCTTCCCGAGGGTGACTACGTCATCCGTGTGGGCAACAGCTCCCGCAATACCCACGTGGCCGCCATTGTCAACCTTCCCGAAACCGTTCATGTGCTCACCGTAAAGAATCTGCTGCAGGATCCCGCTGGCCCTGTGGAGGAAATCGAGCCCACCGGCAATCATTGGACCGCGCCCGGCGAAGAGGCCGAGAAGGCTTCCTGCGTCAAGCTGGCCCTGGATCCCGCCGCCATCTCCTCCGAAACCGCCGAATATTCCGAGCTTCCGGCCCCTCTGCCCAAGAAGGCCTGGGATCATGTGCTTCAGTTTGACGAGGTTGTCTCCGGCAAGGTCACCCTGGACGAGTTCATCGCCGACCTTTCCGATGAAGAGCTCGGATACCTGATGGTGGGTAACTCCATCGACAACAAGGGCTTCCAGAATGTTCTGGGCTCCGCTGCCAAGCACTTGCCCGGCGCCGCCGGCGAAACCACCGAGAAGCTGGCTGAGACCCGCGGGCTAAAAATCATGGAGCTCTGCGATGGTCCTGCAGGCCTGCGCCTGACTCCTGAATTTGTGGAAAAACCGGACGGAACCTTCCAGAGCCTCCGGGGCGTTTCCGAGGAAGATGCCGCGAAGATTGAAGGCGTGAGACATTACCAGTACCTGACCGCCATTCCCATCGCCGTTACCCTGGCCGGTTCCTGGAACATGGAGCTCATTGAACAGATGGGCGACATTGTGGGTACCGAGATGGAAGAGTTCGGCGCTACCCTGTGGCTGGCTCCCGGCATGAACATTCACCGCAATCCGCTGTGCGGCCGCAACTTCGAGTACTATTCCGAGGATCCGCTGCTGGCCGGCAAGTGCGCGGCTGCCGATACCCTGGGCGTGCAGAAGCATCCCGGCTACGGCACCACCATCAAGCATTACCTAGTGAACAATCAGGAAGACAACCGCATGTTCACCAACTCCCATGTCAGCGAGCGCGCCCTGCGTGAAATCTACACCAAGAACTTCCAGATCGCCGTCAGAGAGGCTCAGCCCATGTCCCTGATGACCTCCTACAACCTGGTCAACGGCATTCACGCCGCCAACCATCCGGACTCCGTCACCCATCTGCTGAGGGATGAATGGGGCTTCAAGGGTATGGTTATGACCGACTGGCTGACCACCTCCGATTTCTCCGCGCTGCTGTCCGTGGGCGCCGAGAAGAAGTACGACAAGGCCGATGCTGCTCTCTGCGTGCTGGCCCAGAACGATCTGGTGGAGCCCGGCGAGATGTCCGATTACGAGCGGATTCTCGAAGGTCTGAAGGAAGGCGTCATCTCCCGCGCCCATCTGGAGCGCAACGCCAGAAACCTGCTGCAGCTGCTGCTGAGAACCCACGTCTACTGCGGCAAGTCCTATTACGAAGCCGTTCAGGGCGAGTGCATCACCTTCCAGTAATTCCGGCAAAACCGCAGAATTAAGCTATATGTTAAGGTCCGGGACTCTTCAAAAAGTCCCGGGCTTTTTTTGTTATCTCCTCCCAGTCTTTCCCCGTATCTGCTTGCATGAAGGGGTAAAATTTGGTATACTACAAGGAAGTGTGGAATCATATAAACCTTACAATATTTACCGCATTCCGAAAGGAGTCACATGATGATTGAATGGAAAAATTTGGATCAGCTGGACGCGTTTGCCGCTCTGAAGAAGACTGAAAAAGTCTGCCTGCCCAAGGTTATGGCCGGTGCGGAAGGTGCTGAAAGAGTCAGCAAATACCAGGTGCCCATGGCAGAAGGAATGAGCTATAACTTCGCTGCCAAGGCCGTGGATGATGAGATTCTTTCTGCCCTCCAGAAGCTGGCGGATGAAGCCCAGCTGGTGGATAAATTCGAAGAGCTTTATAACGGCGCCGTCATCAATACCGGTGAAAAGCGGATGGTGCTCCACCACCTGACCAGAGGTCAGCTTGGTAAGGATGTCACCGCTGACGGCGTAAACAAGAGAGAGTTCTACCTGAACGAACAGAAAAAGATCGCCGATTTCGCTAATGATGTCCACAGCGGCAAGATCGCCAACGAGGCCGGCGAGAAGTTTACCACCGTGGTACAGATCGGTATCGGCGGCAGCGACCTGGGCCCCCGGGCCATGTATCTGGCGCTGGAAAACTGGGCAAAATCCCAGGGCAAGCTGAAGATGAAGGCTCACTTCATCTCCAACGTAGACCCCGATGACGCCGCCGGCGTGCTCTCCTCCGTGGATGTGGCCCATTCTCTGTTTATTATCGTTTCCAAGTCCGGCACCACCCTGGAGACCCTGACCAACCAGTCCTTCGTCATGGATGCACTGGAAAAGGCCGGCCTGGATACCAGCAAGCACCTCATCGCCGTGACCTCCGAGACCTCTCCCCTGGCTCACAGCGACGCATTCCTGAAGGCCTTCTTCATGGATGACTATATCGGCGGAAGATATTCCTCCACCTCCGGCGTGGGCGGCGCTGTGCTGTCCCTGGCCTTCGGTCCCGAAGTCTTCGCCCAGTTCCTGGACGGCGCTGCCGCAGAGGATGCCCTGTCCAAGGAAAAGGATCTGTTCAAGAACCCCGCCATGATGGATGCCATGATCGGTATCTACGAGCGCAATGTGCTGGGCTACGGCGCCACTGCCGTGCTGCCCTATTCCCAGGCCCTGTCCCGCTTCGCCGCTCACCTGCAGCAGCTGGATATGGAGTCCAACGGCAAGTCCGTGAATCGCTACGGAGAAAAAGTGAACTACGTCACCGGCCCCATCATCTTCGGTGAGCCCGGTACCAACGGACAGCATTCCTTCTATCAGCTCCTGCATCAGGGAACCGACATCATTCCCCTGCAGTTTGTGGGCTACAAGAACAACCAGATGCACCACGACGTGGTGATCCAGGGAAGCACCAGCCAGCAGAAGCTCGCGGCCAACGTGGCGGCCCAGATTGTGGCCTTCGCGGTGGGCAAATCCGATGAGAATCCCAACAAG
>CACZRP010000120.1 GCA_902783575.1 uncultured Eubacteriales bacterium | reverse complement strand
TGCTTGCGCTGTTTCTGCAGGCATCCGCCGATGATGGAAGTAATGTAATTGTATCTTTCGTTGGTGATAATGCTTTCGGCATCGTCATCCAGCTCTTTCTCGGCAGCCTGAATATCCTTTTCAATGTGTGCCAGGGTATCGGCGGGAATATTCAGCTTCTCAATGACCTTGGAATCGCGCTCAAAGATTTTGATGGCGTACCATCTCTGCTGCTCATCCGGCATATCATGAAGACGGGCTTCCTCAATATGAGCCAGCGCATGCTCCACAACGCCGCTGAATTTGTGCATAGGAACCGTCTTGGCGGATTTGGAAGCCTCAATGGCAGCCTCGGCCGCTTCCATAACGCCATCACCCTTCAGGGCAGAAATGGGAACGATCTTGCAGCCCAGCTCTTTACCGAGCTTCTGAGTGTTAATGGTATCACCATTCTTCTGGATAACATCCATCATGTTGATGGCCACTACCACAGGGATGCCCAGCTCAGTCAGCTGAGTGGTCAGGTACAGGTTTCTTTCAAGGTTCGTTCCATCGATAATATTCAGAATGGCATCTGGACGCTCTTCGATCAGATAATTTCTAGCAACCACTTCTTCCAGAGTGTAGGGAGAAAGAGAATAGATACCGGGAAGGTCCGTGATGATCACATCCTGGTGTCCCTTCAGCTTACCTTCCTTCTTCTCCACCGTAACGCCGGGCCAGTTTCCTACAAACTGGTTGGAACCGGTTAAAGAGTTGAACAATGTAGTCTTGCCGCTGTTAGGGTTACCGGCAAGGGCAATTCGAATACTCATGATACAGAATCTCCTTTATTGAACTTCAACCATCTCGGCATCCTGTTTGCGAACAGAAAGCTCGTAGCCACGTACCGTGACTTCAATAGGATCTCCCAGAGGAGCCACCTTCCTGATATAAATCTGTACGCCTTTTGTAATACCCATGTCCATGATTCTGCGCTTGACAGCGCCCTCACCATGAAGTTTGACAACACTAACCGTACTGCCAATGGCTGCGTCTCTTAACGTTTTCATGCTATCTTTTTTCCTTTCCCCCGATTAGTTACTCGACTTGAATCTTCATAGCCATTTCACGGCTGATGGCAATCCTGGAACCCTTCACGTCCACAATCAGATTGCCTCCGATGGTATTGATCACGCGGATCCGGCTGTCTGAAACAAACCCGAGATTTTCAAGATGAGTCCTGACTTCCGGATTGCCCGCAATCCGGCGGACTGTCACTTCCGCATCAGATCCGGCAACAGTTAATGGCATCATAGAAACAAACCTCCTAACTTCAGTTAGATTTACCTAACCGACTTAATGTATGTTAGCACAAACTAACCTCGGAGTCAATGTTATTTTTTAAAAAAATGGAAATAGCTGTCATTATAATTCAAAGTATAGTATAATAGCAGGCGATTATCTTACAAACAGGAGTTAAAACAAGATTGAAAACCAGTGAATTTTACTATGACCTGCCGGAGGAGCTGATTGCCCAGACTCCCCTGGCCAACCGTTCAGATTCCCGTCTGCTGGTGCTGGACAAACAGACCGGCGCCTATGAGCATCATCATTTTCGGGATCTGCCCTCTTTCCTGGTTCCGGGTGACCGGCTTGTATTAAACAATACCAAAGTGCTTCCTGCCCGGCTCATCGGGCATCGTGAAGACTCTGGCACCGAAGTGGAACTGCTGCTGCTGAAGCGTCTTTCCGAGGAAGATCTCGCAAGAATACAGGATTCCATTACTTATCAGGGTGAAGCATGTCAGGGGCAGTCTGTTTACTGGGAAACCCTGGCGGGGCCAGGCAAAAGAGCCAGAGCAGGTCATGTGCTCGTTTTCGGTGCCTACGAAAATCAGGAGCCAGCCCTCAGGGCAAGGATCATGGGCGTGCTTCCGGATGGCAACCGGATTGTACGTTTTGAGTTTAACGGCGTGTTCGAAGACATTCTGGACCGTCTGGGCCAGATGCCTCTGCCTCCCTATATTCATGAAAAGCTGGCGGATAAGAACCGTTACCAGACGGTATACGCCAAGGAAGAAGGTTCCGCTGCCGCTCCCACCGCCGGACTGCATTTCACTAAGGAACTCCTCTCCTCCATTGAGGAGATGGGTGTGGGCATCACCTATGTCACCCTCCATGTGGGTCTGGGAACCTTCCGCCCTGTTAAGGCTGAGACCATCGAGGACCATGTCATGCACCGGGAGTTTTTCCATATCGATCAGGAAGCAGCCGACGCCATCAACAGGACGAAAGAAAGCGGGCACCGGATTATCGCGGTGGGCACCACCTCCTGCCGGACGCTGGAATCCGCAGCCGATGAAGATGGCATCATTCGCCCCTGCTCTCAGGAAACGGGAATCTTCATTTATCCCGGATACAAATTCAAGGTTCTGGATGGCCTCATCACCAATTTCCATCTTCCGGAGTCCACCCTGATCATGCTGGTCAGCGCTCTGGCCGGAAGAGAAAATATTTTAAATGCCTACCAGGAAGCCGTCCGCCAGCGCTACCGCTTCTTCAGCTTTGGCGATGCCATGTTCATTCACTGATGAAAAACAATTAAAAACAAAAAAAGAAAACCGCCCGGCGTATGAGCAAAGCAGCTCAAAAGCCCGGCGGCTTTTTGTAACCACTGTTCCTTATTTAAAGAACAGATGGCCCCCATGTTCAGTAACAAATTCACAGTCACTGTAGAACCACGAGGTGTCTCCATAAGGCGAAACGAAGAAAATTGCGCCATAGGAGTAATCTTCTCCGGCCAGAGCCCGGTTGCAAGCCTCAATAACCTGTTCTGTAGGGACTACTGTCCAGATCGATCCCGTTTCTACTGGCGAGAACTGTCCAGGTGCAAAAACGATATCAGATATGGTTTCACCATATCCGGCCGCAATACGGTTGAGAATAACATTCGCAACCATAATCTGACCCTGGATATCCTCGCATCCGGCCTCAGCCATGACGATCCTTCTGAGAATATCGATCTCGCTTTCATCAACAGATGAAACTGTTTCCTCAGCCTCTTCGGATTCGGAAACAACCTCTTCAGCTTCGGCAGTCGGTTCCGCTTCTTCAGATGTTTCTTCTGTTTCAGCCGGAACCTCAGTCTCTACCGGTTCTTCGTAGGTCTCCTCAGCTGTTTCTTCTTCTTCGGAGATATTCTCATGAATTCCTTCGGCAGCACCCACTTGAATATCATTGACCATAACCACCGGTTCGGCTTCCGCCTTCGCTTCAGCGATAAGAACTTCCACTGTTTCAGATGCATCTTCCAGCAGATCGATATCTATTTCTTTTGATCTATCTGTGCTTAGGTTGGAAGTGACGATCATTGTTTCATTACCATTCCTGGCGCCAGTCTGCGCTTTCACCCGGTAAGTATACGCGCTGATATCAGACGTATAGCCCAGGGATACGGCGAGGATAACGCTGAGAACGATAAAACATATCTTTCCCTTCACGGTTACCTCCTTCCTGGAAAGTCTCTGAAATACGGAGATTTTCAGAGTTTTTCTCCAAGACGTTAGCATCTAGATGCAACATTTTTTATTATGCGCCTCTATGTAGTGATCGGGATAGAAACTGCTCTATTCTCTATGTATTGGAACTTCCAAACAACATCCAAAACAATGTAGAAACTATTATACTCACATTCCCACGGATTGTCAACTGTTCTTTTTCTGGGGCCCTTCTTCCCGGCCCAAAGCAAGCCAGTCCTGCACCGGATTTCCCAGAAGTCTGGCATAGATCAGAGCATGATCCGTCGTAAGAATTCCAGAGGAAATGTATACATGATCTTCGTTCTTTGCCAGCACCAGAACAGCGTCTGTGCGCTGATCAGCCTCCAGGCAGAGAGCCAGCAGCATGCAGATTTCACCGGTTTTGGGATTGACGCCGGGCACGGCCAGTCTCGGATACCGCAGCACTTTCTTCAGAGAGGCCTCCACAGCCTCCTCCATCCTGGTTCTCATCCGGCGGCTGAGCTTATCATTCTCCCTGAGATAGCCGGAAAAAATCTGATAGCCCTGTTTCAGATGATTCTGGGTTCTCGCGTTTTCCAGATTCTCAATCATATGCTGGGCATCATCATCGCCATAGCAGGACTCTCTCAGAAATCCCAGGGGCAGACGGCGAAGATTATCTTCGATCAGATCGGAACAATCCACCTCGATGCCGGCAGAGGTATCAAACATCATATCACCGGGATTATCACAAAATGCCACTGGCTGGGGCAAGGGATCAAAACTGGAAGTCAGCTTTTTGCCGAGGCCGTTTTTGTCTCTGGCACCGGCAGTGATAAATGCCTCAAATCTCCAGGGAGTGACGGCTCCCTCTCCCCGCTGGGGGGTAAAACAGGCATAGATATCCTCGTAATGGGAATTCAGCAAACCGGTGTTAAAGGCTGCCAGGGAATCGTCCGCCGATATCAGAACCTTTTCTTCCTCCATGGCCCTGGCAAAGATAAACTGCAGATATTTTTTCAGAAGATAATTCTTTCCGAGTTTGCGGTTCGAGGCGTTCCAGTCCTCCGGGGCGGCAAGATCAGAAAGTTCTTTCAGCAATTCCTGCCAGTAACCGATATCCGCAAACGTCTCCAGGGATTTATCAGGGCCATTCTGGGTATCTGAAGGATGATTCTCTCTTTCCTCCTGTTCTTCCGCCTCCTCCTGGAGTTTGGGAAAGCCCACATAGGTAAGATACCACTGCCTGCCGTAGGATTTTTCATTTCTCTTCAGGATGGCCACCATTCCTTCGCCGCCCCTCTCCCAGCTGACGGGAAAAGTAATGGTGATACCCCTATGTTCAAAGCTCTGATCCTCAATACTCTTCATATAGGACCGGGAAAGCACCGCCGCAGGATCGGACATGCCTTTTCTGCGGAGAAACTCCACGACCTTGGGCGGCATATATACCATCCGGTCAAAGTTCTTCTGATAATCATTGATACGGCTTCTGCTTTGTGCTTCTTCCGTCTTTTCCGCCGTGCTGGCACGGAAGGTAGAACCGCTGTCTTTTCCACTGAAGCGCACCGATCCAGAAGATGAACGCACAGTTTTGCTCTGACGGGGTTTCCTCTGTTCCGCGTTTTCCGGGCGGTCGCTCACACTCACAGCTTTTTTGCGGACAGGCAGAACAATGGAGCCTGCCATTTCATTCTCAAGCTCAAGCATATCAGAAGAGGAGGCATTCCACTCCTCCTGCTGATTGAATTCAAAAACATTCGCGTTTGTTTCGCCCTGCATGATTTCGTTATTGTTTTGTTGTGTGCGCATAGAAAAGACCTTTCAGAAAAATGTTATTCTCCTCTCAAAACATGAAGAACCGTCTGAAAATAGGGAGGAAGATCAGAATCAAAAAGCATTGTATTGCCCGTAATGGGATGAACAAAACCAAGAACCTTGGCGTGAAGAATCTGCCCCGGCCAGAAATCCATTTTCTCCAGGAGCTTTGCTTTAGAAGTAGTTTCCCGGGAAGGTCCGTATAAAGGATCCCCCAGCACCGGATGGCCTATACTTGCCATATGGACACGGATCTGATGTGTCCGGCCGGTTTCCAGCTTAATTTCAAGATAGGAGAAGGAGCCAAACTCCTCCAGTACGCGAAAATGGGTGACCGCTCTTCGTCCGTCTTCGGTCACCGTATACTTTTTGCGGTCAGCCTTCATTCTTCCTATGGGAGCGTCGATGGTTCCCTCCGGGTGGGGAAGCCTGCCATGAACAACGGTATGATATACCCTCTCAATATCATGGGTCTCCAGAAGCCGGCTGATTCCCAGATGAGCCGCGTCGGATTTGCAGATCACCAGCAGTCCGGAGGTATCCTTATCGATCCGGTGCACAATACCGGGCCTTAAAACGCCGTTAATGCCCGAAAGCGAGTCCCTGAAGTGAAACATAAGGCCATTGACCAGGGTCCCGTCCTCGTGTCCTGCCGCGGGATGAACCACCATTCCCCGGGGCTTGTTGACAACAGCCAGATCATCATCCTCGTAAACGATATCCAGCTGCATTTCCTGCGGAACAGCGTCCAGGGCTTTAACTTCGGGAACCTCCTCCAGAATGCGGTCTCCGGTTCTCACCTTATAACCGGTTTTCTTTACGGAGCCATTGACAGTGACAAGGCCGTCTCTGATGAGGTTCTGTATTCTGGAGCGGGTCAGATCCGGATCCATGGCCTCCAGAAACACATCCAGCCGTTCACCCTGGGATCCGTCTTCCACAATAAACTCATGCATCTGACTCATCGGATTTTATCTCCTCAGGACGCTTCAGCAGCTCCTCCAGCCTGACGCTAAAGGGTTTCACAAACAGGTACAGCACAGCGAAAATAATCACCGCGATGACAATATAGGAGTCGGCGACATTGAAAATGGGATAATGAATCAGCACAAAATCAAAGGTATCGATCACATATCCGTAGCGGAGTCTGTCATAAAGATTACCCAGCGCGCCAGCCAGCACCATGGGAATCAAAATAAGCAGCCATTTCTCGCAAAGACCCTTCAGGGAAAATGACTGTGAATGAATGACTTTGAAAAGAACATAAATAAGAAGACAGGAAATCACTCCTGCAATCAGAATAAAAAACCATTGCTGATTTTCCAGAATACTGAAGGCAGCGCCTACATTGCGCGCGTAGGTGAACTGAAAGACTCCCGGAATCAGCACCACCGAACCATTGGTTTTCAGGTAGTTCTCAGACCAGAGCTTCACCCACCGGTCCAGTCCCAGCAGGGCGATCAGAAAAAGACTTTCGATAAAAATCAGAAGATGTTTTTTCATCCGTTACTTTCCAAACCTCTCAATCAGGATTTGTTTCCTTCCTGAACGGGAAACTCCTTTGTCCTCGACCAGAACCATGCGCCCCCGTCCCCTGACTGTAATTCGATCGCCGATCGCGGCCTGCTTATCTGCCGAAGTAGTGATAACACCGTTTTTCGATACAATTCCGCCATTAATCCATTTGGCGGCCTCGGTCCTTCCCGCGTTGAATCCCCGGCTCACCAGAGCGTCAAGACGCAGTGAAGAAACACTGATCAGGGATAAAACGCCGCCCGGCGCGGGAGGAATGGCCTCCAGGGCCGTGGTTTTCGCCTGTACAATGATTCTTCCTACAGAGGTAATTTCCTGACATGTAAAGGAAGCGATTTCTGCTTTGACCACCACAAAGGCGCCCTCATCCGTCAGACGGATATCACCTATTTTTTCTCTTTTAATGCCCAGGCCCATCAGCGAGCCCAGATAATCTCTGTGTGTCAGTTCTTTGGAAATAAATCTGGAATCAGCAGGACGGATGGAAATCAGGCACAGTTCCTCTTTCGCCATCTCCAGTCTGTTTTCTTCCAGATAGTCCGGATAGAAAAAGGCTGCCTTTCTTTCACACTGTTCATCTCCGCCATAAAGCCAGATACAAGAAGAAAGCCTTCCGTCCAGATGGGATAGAAGGCCTTGTTGACGTTCATCCAAAAAATCCGAGACGGTCATATATCCGCCGGATGCGGCCTGCTTGGACAGGTCTTCTGCGTGAGCGATCAGCCATTTGTCATTGCTTTCAGGAAGCGGCATTATCGTTCTCCGTAAAGAAATCCAAGATCTCCCTGGTTCAGCGTTTCCTGAAGAGCCATATCGCCTGCAAAATCCACATTATCGGGAGCAATCATAAAGATCTTTTCCGCAATACGCTGAACATTGCCGTTCATAGCGCAGCAGGCGCCGCAGAGGAAATCGGTAATTCTCTGAGCCACACGGTATTCGACTCTTTCCAGATTGATAATCACAGGCTTTTTCAGCTTAATATGCTCAGCGATTTCTCTGGCGGCTTCAAGACTGTCGGGGGAAGAAACAATCACCTCCATCTGAATATTGGCATTCAGATTGACGACCTTGCTTCCCTGATCCTGAGAGCTCCGGTAGGTACGGGAAGAGGTTCTCTGGGTCTGGGTTCTTGAGGATTGGGAAAAACCGGCCGAGCTGGTACGGAAACCGGTATTGCTGTAGGAATTATTATAGTTATCAGAATTCCTGCGGTTGTAATCGCTGAAACCGGTTATATTGCTGCCGGAATTATTGTAGCCGGAATTGCTGTAACCAGAATTGTTATAGCCGGAATTATTGTAAGATGAATGAAAATCATCAGAATCGTCGTCGTAGCCGTATTCGTCGTAGGAATCGTAATCGTCATCAAGGTCTTCCGCTTCGTTGGAAAAACCAAGAACACCCGCTAATTTATTAAATACTCCGCTCATCTCTAATCTCCTTTTTAGGGTCTCATTTAATTTATTATTGTCTTTTTACCACAGAAAGTCAATAGTGACTTCGCCGTAATTTGAAAGAATTATTGGTTATTTTCAAGCAGTTCGTTGGCTTTGTCGTAGTCCGCCTTGGCTTCATCATAGCGCTCCAGGGCCTGATAGATCTGTCCTCTGGTAAAATAAGCCCAGGCATATTCGGGATCGTACTGAATACATTCATTCAGATCCCGAAGGGCGTTTTCATAGTCTTCCATGGAAAAATAGCAGAAGCCCCGGTTTCCGATGGCCACCGCATAAGACTTAAGATCGCTCTTATCCGTTTTGGATAAGAAGCGGTTATAATCGCTGATGGCGTCATTATAATTGCCCATGAGGAAATGGATGTTGGCCCGGCCCTCATAAAGAATCAGCTGATCGGGCGCAATCTGGATCGCAGACTCATAATCCTTCAGCGCATTGTCATACTGTTCCAGATCCACATAAAGCTCTGCTCTTTTCAGGTAAAAATCAGCCGTCAGGCCTTCGCCCATGGAGGCATATTTTTCATAATCCTGAAGAGCTTTGTTCTTATCCAGCATCATGCGGTAAGCTTCGCCCCGGTTCCAGTACAAAAGTGCATTCTCCGGATCCTTGGAAATGGCGGTGGAATAATCCTCCGCTGCCTTCTCATAATCCTCCAGGCGGAAATAGCAGTTGGCCCGGTTTCCGAGGGCATTGATCAGGTTGCCGTTCAGTTTCAGAGCTTCGTTGTAGTCTTCAATGGCCCGCTGATACATCTCCAGTCCCAGATAGCTGTCAGCACGGTTGGCGTAATAAACGGCCGTGGCTCCTTTGACATTCAGGGCACTGGAAAAATCGGCAATGGCCTTCTCATAATCTCCCGAATCAAAATATGCCAGTCCTCGGTTGTTCAGATATACGTCTGACTCGGGCTCCAGCGCCAGGGCTTCGGTAAAATCAGAAACCGCCCCCTGGGTGTTGCCCATGTTCAGATAGCACATGCCGCGGTTGTTATAGATTTCATCAGTGGCTTTTCCTATTTCAATAATTCTGGTATAGGATTCAGCCGCGCCGGAAAAATCACCATTCGCATAGGCCTGATCGCCGTTCTTGATCAGACTGTTGACATTGTTGTCCTCCGAGCAGCCTGCCAGCAGCATCGCCAAGCAAAGCAGCAGACAGGCCATCATAAATTTGGGTGCTTTCATAAAGACTCCTTTTATTTGGAAACTCCTACCTTGACGCGGTCATACATCTCGATACCTTCCACAATCGCATAACCCTGCGAACGATAAGAGATCGATACTATCTTAAATTCCTCATAACCGCCGTTCACCACATAAACTCCCGATACGGTGAAGGTCTGACCCACTGTCATGCGGTCGGAGCTGTTGGGTTTCTGTATCAGCGTTCCGGGCAGAAGGTCCGGCGGCAGCATGAAATAAGACAGCCCGTCGTCCGTCAGAAGAATATCCAGATTGACGAATCTGACTTCCTCGCCTGAAATGGCCAGAACACCGGTATAGCCGTTGGATTCGGCAACATAGTCTTTGGGAAGCACATAGCAATCCTGTTCCACCAGACAGCTGTCGGAAATTTTAATTCCGGAATGGCTGTTCTTGGTGAAAACAATATCAGCGATCCGGTCAGTCATGAAATCCTGGACCCGGGTCGTCATTTTGATAACCAGTTTGTAGGTGCCGCCTTCTGGATCATATTCCTCCAGGGTATCCACGTATCCGGAAAGTTTCTGGGAACTGTTGTAGATAAAGGAAATATGCTCCTCGCCGGAGAAATACTCAGCCTGGGATTCATCCAGGTACATGACTATGTACCACACCTGTGAGGAAACAAGACGGTACAGCGGGGTTCCCTGCTCTACCTTCTGCATGTTAATTTCAAAGTAGTTGTAGTGGGAATCATAGTTCTCTATAAAGTCAGGACCGATCTGATCAACATTCCATCCTTCATATTTGTCGTAGGAATAGTCGATGACGCCGCCTTCCTGAAGATACATGTTGCTGATGACCTTGTTCTGCTCCTGGGAGTAAACGCCCTGCTGCTGCAGAAGCGCGGTAACCTTGGTATTGCTCATCAGGGAATACATATCCTTGCGTTTGGAAACAGCGCTCTGAAGGTCGCCCTGCAGGTTGTACAGAGCATCATAGTTGTTGGTGGATCGGGAACGCAGGTAGGAGGCGATGGAGCTGGCGATATCCTCATCCAGAGACTCGAAAGCGTCTTCGTATTCACCGGTGTCCACATCCTGGATCTGGGCATAGATCTCGTTGATTCTTTCATCCAGAATCTCGCCGTAATAGTCATCCAGCAGGGTGCATACCAGCGTGTTTTTCTGCAGCTCCTTGCCGCCGGGGTAGTAATACTGGACAATGCCGTCCTCATGGGCCGTAACAAGCTGCTCGCTGCGGATGACAACCCCTTTGGTGGAGAAGGTTTCTACGATATCTCCCTGTTTCGCCACGATATAGTTCGTGGTATCCCGCTGCATGAACATGACAAACTGTGCCACCAGGTAGACGATAATGATGCCGGCCAGCAGATAGGTAAAACGGATTCTGCTCTTTTCCTGTCTGGGCCGTGTTCTTTTTGGCGCGGTTTGTCTGTTGGCTCTGCCTCGGCGGTTATTTCTATATTCAGACAAAATACCTTCCTCGTTTTGAGTAAAATTAAAAGATATTATATCACATTCAGAAAAAAATATCAATCAAAAGCCTTGGCAGCCTTCTCGAGCCGCTCCAGAACTTTGCTCTCTCCGAGAAGCTGCATGACCGAATACAGGTCCGGTGCCTGAGATCTTCCGCAGACTGCAACACGAAGGACCATGGAAAGATCTCCCACACTGCCCGCAAATGCCTCCGGATTCTGACGGTATGCCTTCATATCCGCGGTCATATTGTACTTAGGGCACAGTTCCTTCAGCCCTGCAAACCACTCATCGGAGGTGGCGGCGGAATGATAAACGCCCGCGTAGTCACGAAGTATGCGTCCGATCAGCTCTTTATCAAGATGAGCCGGCATTTCGCTGAAGTCCGGGTTGAAAAGCTCATCAAAGAAGAAGCTGAGATATCCCTTCACTTCAGACCAGCGTCCGAAATCCTTTCTGGGCTTTTTCCCACCCCTTCCGATGCCGAGAATGGCCTTGGAATAGGCAGGGTCTTTAGAAAGAAGCGAAGCAAAATCAGGGTCATACTCCTGGGCCCAGCGAAGGGTTTCCTCATAGACGGTCTCTGCGTCCATACGGGAAACAACATTTTTGCAGACATCATTCAGTTTATCAATATCGAAAAGAGCTCCGGACCCGCTCATCTTTTTGGTAGAGAAGGCGAAATCATTGTAGGAGGCGTCCGGATTGGCTCGGCGCCATTCTTCAAAATTGGAATTAAGGAGGATCAGCAGATATTCGATGACCGCAGCCACGGGAATGCCGCTCTCAAAATAATAATCCAGAGCCAGCTCCGGATCCTTTCTCTTCGAAAGCTTCCGTTTTTTGCCGTCATCCAGCTTCATCAGCTGGGCAGTATGAGCGTATTTCGGACGTTTAAAACCAAGGGCGTCGAAAAGCTGCAGATGAATCGGCAGCGTGGACAGCCATTCCTCGCCCCGCACCACATGGGTGGTATGCATTAGATGATCATCAATCACATGGGCGAAATGATAGGTGGGAAGTCCGTCGGACTTCAGGATAACCACGTCCTGATCGTTCTCGGTGATCTCCATCTTGCCCTTGATCTGATCCTCAAAGCGCAGCTTGTGCTCAATGCTGCCCTCGGAACGGAAGCGGATGACATAGGGAGCCCCCTGATCAAGCTTTTCGTAAATCTCCTCTTCGGATCTGTCACGCCAGATGGCGTATTTGCCATAGTAACCGAAGTTCTCCTTGTTGGCTTCCTGAGTCTCGTGAATCTCTTTCAGCTCATCTTCCGTGCAGAAGCAGGGATAGGCCATTCCCCGGCTCACCAGATATTTAACATAGGTCTGGTAGATGGGTCCTCTTTCACTCTGGGTGTAAGGGCCGTAATTTCCGTTGTCGCCCTCCAGGGTCGCTCCCTCATCGAAGTTCAGATTGAACTTCTTAAATACCTTGATGATGGTCTCAACGCCGTTCTCCACCAGTCTTTTTCTATCCGTATCTTCGATTCGGAGATAGAAAATTCCCTGGCTCTGATGGGCCAGACGCTCATCTACCATGGCGCCGTAAAGATTTCCCAGATGCATAAATCCCGTGGGACTGGGCGCAATTCTGGTCACCTTGGCTCCTTCGGGAAGATTCCTTTCAGGATACCGGGCTTCCATTTCCTCGGGGGTGCCGGTAATTTGGGGGAATAAACGATCCGCTAACTTCTGAAAATCCATAATAACTCCTTATTTCTGCTTCTCCGGATCCGAATCAGATCCGGGAATCTTAACTTTTTGTCCGATTTTTGATTCTGTTCCCTGAATCAGCCGCTTGATATTGGAACGGTGCCTGATGAATCCGGACACACAGAGAAAACCTGACAGAATCATGATTTCCAGTCCATAGGGCTGACCCCAGTAAAACACCACGGTGAATGTCAGCAGCAGCACCATGCTGTTTAAAGAAGCCAGAGACATGTATCTGGATAAGAACAGAATCATCATCATGGGGATGAAGCATACAGCCACAATCCTGGGATCCGCAGCCAGCACCACCCCTATCGTGGCGGCGATACCCTTGCCGCCCTTAAAACCCATGAAGAAGGGATAATTATGGCCCAGAATCACACCGACTCCGGCCCACCAGAGCAGATATTTCGCACTCCAGCCATAGATGGCCGCGGCTGTCACCACAGCTCCTACGCCCTTAAGGACATCCAGTACAAAGGTAAGAACACCCCACTTCAGTCCCAGCACACGGGTCACATTAGTAGTCCCCGAATTGCCGCTTCCATAATCCCTGATGTCTATGTGTCTGGTAACCTTGCCAATGAAATAAGCAAACTGAAGACATCCGAACAGATATCCTATGAGCAGGCAAATCCCTCTTTCAAGAACCATATCCATACCCACCTCTATTCATCAGAATCTTTCGTTCAGTACTCCTCTTTCCCTGATAATAAACTTGATGGGAGTACCGTTAAACTCAAAACGCTTGCGAAGGCAGTTTTCCAGGTAACGGCTGTAGCTGTAGTGCATCAGCTCCTGGTTGTTGACAAATATGACAAATGTAGGAGGCTTAACGCCAATCTGCGTCATATAGTAAATTCTCAGCTGACGTCCCTTATCTGAAGGCGGCTGATTCATGGCCGTCGCGTCATAAAGGACATCATTCAGAATACCCGTGGGAACACGGCGCTGCTGGTTCTCTTCCACGGTATCAATGGCCTCGAACAGGCGATGAATTCTCTGGCCGGTTTTAGCAGAAATAAAAACGGTTTCCGCATAGGGAATAAAGCTTAAAACCTCCGCCAGATCCTTCTCGAATTCCTTCATGGTGTTGGTCTCTTTTTCCACCGCGTCCCATTTATTGACGCATACAATAACACCTTTTCCGTTGTCATGGGCAATACCGGCGATTTTGGCATCCTGCTCGGTAACGCCGGTAACCGCATCAATCATAATGATAGCGATATCCGCCCTTTCCACGGCGCTGACAGCCCGGATCACGGAATACCTTTCGATATCCTCATCCACCCGGCTCTGACGGCGGATGCCGGCGGTATCAATGAAGGTATACTTTTTGTGGTTATAGGTAATCTCTGTGTCAATGGCGTCTCTGGTGGTGCCGGCAATGTCAGAAACAATCACCCGCTCTTCGCCGGCCAGCTGATTGATCAGAGAGGATTTTCCCGTATTCGGTTTTCCGATGACAGCCACCTTCAGCTGCTCTTCCTGAATTTCTTCCTGGTCATCCTTGGGGAAATGCTTCACAACCTCATCCAGAAGATCTCCCAGTCCCAGTCCCTGTTCGGAGGAAAGGGGCATGGGATCTCCCAGTCCCAGAGAATAAAACTCATAAATGGGGGTGAGATCCTTCATGTTGTCCAGCTTGTTGACCGCCAGAACCACAGGCTTGTGAGACTTTCTGAGCATGGAAGCAACTTCCGAATCCGCGTCAGTCATGCCCGACTTGGCATCCACCAGGAAAAGAATCACATGGGCCATATCGATGGCCATCTGGGCCTGTGACCGCATATGCTTCAGTATCAGGTCGTTTGTTTTCGGCTCAATACCGCCGGTATCGATCATCGTGAATTTGTGGTCCAGCCACTCGCTCTCGGCGTAAATTCTGTCCCTGGTAACTCCCGGCGTATCCTTGACGATGGAGATCCGCTCCCCCGCCAGCCGGTTGAACAGCGTTGATTTTCCTACGTTGGGTCTTCCTACGATCGCAACGATGGGTTTCATATATTCTTCCTCTTTCTTTTGATAGCATTCTTTGAGGCACTTTGCGCACATTGAATGATTGACTCAACAAATGATTCTCCTGAAGATTGTACAATAGATACAGGGATCTGTAAAGCCCTTTCAATATCCGTCACATAGAGATCATCGAGCAGAATCGGCTCATCCGCCTTCAGAAGATTCCCCGGCAGAAGCAGCGCATCTCCCAGGTCGAGACCTTTCAGCTGGTCAATAATGTCTCCTCCCGTCAGCAGTCCCGTGACGGTAATATTCTCCCCGAAGAAATGATTGATAATGATATGAACATCAATCTGCAGTCCGGGATAGATATTCATGATTTTTTCGCAGGTCTGACGGATAAAGGGTCCGGCGGCCACCGCAGAAACCAGGGAAACATGCCCCTCTATCCTCCGGGATGGATCCAGGCCGGAAATCGCCTGCTCTGTCTCGTCCAGAAACAGCCGCATCATCCCGACGCCATTTTCCAGCTGAAGATATCCGTCATAGGCGTCTTCCGGAGGAATGGGGCGCTCCGCGCCGATATAGAACTCATCGGACAGATGCATGAAATGCATGCCGGACTCCGCATAAAACCTTTCTCTGTAAGGCTCCACCTGGTCGATCACAGCGGCCAGCTCCTCCTTCGTAAAAGGCTCCAGCGGATACAGGCCTTCACGGTATTTGCTGAGTCCCACTGGGACAATGCTGACACTCTGAAGCTCCGGCCTCAGTTCTGCCAGGTCCCTGATGGTCTGGTCGAGGATCCTGCCGTCATTCACGCCCTTGCAGAGAACAATCTGGCCGTTCATCCGGATACCGGCCTCCTTCAGACGCCTCATACGGGGCATCAGATTGACGGCGCGGCGGTTTTTCAGCATCATGACTCTCAGATCGGGATCCGTGACCTGGACCGATATATTGATGGGTGACATCTGATAACGGATGATTTTTACAAAATCCTCCTCAGACATGTTGGTCATGGTAATGTAATTGCCGTTCAGGAAAGAAAGCCTGGAATCATCATCTTTAAAATATAAGGATTCTCTCATTCCCTTCGGCATCTGATCAATAAAGCAGAACATGCACTGATTCGAGCACCGGCGGTAATGGCCCATGAACTCTTCTTCAAAAACGAGACCCAGATCTTCGTCCTCATCTTTTTCGACAACGCACTCCACCTCTTCTCCGTCTTTGGTCAGGATCTGAAGGGTCAGCGTTTCTTTTTCACAGTAGTAATAATAATCAAGGACATCCTCGATCACCTGACCATCGATTCCAAGAAGACTGTCGCCGGGTTCGAAACCGAGCTCCTCCCCGATGCTGCCGGGATTCACCGACTTGATGATCTGTCTCATACAATGCTCCTTAATGTTAAATCAGTTCAAGAAAAGCCGCCATGGTGCCCCGGTCATTGCCCATGCGCCGATGGGAATAAAAATATTCTTCCTGACATTTCGTGCAGAGGTCCGTAACAGTGATATTTTCAGGCTTCAGTCCCGCATCCAGCAGGCTGTAGGTAATGGCCTTCCACAGGTTCACCTGACTTTTGCCTTCCTTTGGGGAAGGCAGAACGACCTCATCCAGGTGTTCCGAGAAGAGAGCTTCAAAGACACCGCTCACATCTTCTCCCACTTCAAAGCAGCAGGGTCCGATGGAGGGAGAAATCCCGGCCAGAATATCCTCCGGGCGGGATCCGTAAAGCTCACCCATTTTTTCCGCTGTATGACGGCTGATCTCAAGGACAGTGCCTCTCCATCCGGAATGTGCCAGTCCGATGGCTTTTTTAATGGGATCCAGCAGAAAAACCGCCGGGCAGTCGGCGTGAAAGGTTGTCAGGCATACCTCTCTGCGGTTGGTTACCAGCGCATCCACGCCGGACATTTTTCTGGGCCTGATGAGCCCCTGCCCCCTCTCCATGGGACCGACTTCCATAATTCTGTCCCCGTGAACCTGATCGGAAAAGACCATATCCCCGGGATAGATGCCCGAAATGAAGGAAATTCTCCGAAAGTTCTCATAAACCGTTTCCGCGTTATCTCCCCGTCCGAAGCCGAGATTCATGGCAGCGCGGTTTCCACTGCTGACGCCGCCTCTTCTGGTAGAAAACAGATGCCTCACCAGGCCTGTTTCCTCAAAGGAAGGAAATTTCACGCTGACCACCGGTCCGAAACGGCGGATCAGATGAACCTTGCTTGTTAATTCGTCCATAGATCCTCCCCGAAAGCATTTTTATAGTGATGGATCTTGTGATGGTCCTTTTCCCACCAAATCTCCAAAATATCAAATCTCACCGCGGTTTCACCCAGATGATTTGCCGCCATATAATGACGCGCGGTCTGGATAATCCGCTGCATTTTGCGCCGGTCCACGGCCAGCGACGGCCTGCCGAAGTCCAGATCTTTTCTGTATTTGACTTCGAAAAAAACTACTGAAGAACCATTATCATCCGGCGCCTCCGCAATCAGGTCGATTTCACCCTGCCGGATCCGGTACCGCCTTTCCAGAATCCGGAATCCTTTGGTTTCCAGATAACGGGCGGCCATCTCTTCCGCCGCCAGTCCCTGTTCGTAAGAACTGCTCATGAGATGAAGTTTTTGATGAAGGACCTTCTGTGCACAGGCAGAGGCCCGTACTCTTTAATGGCCTGAATATGCTGAGGCGTTCCATAACCCTTGTGGGAAGCGAAGCCATACTCAGGATACTGCTGATCCAGCTCCATCAGCATGGCGTCTCTGGTTTCCTTGGCAATAATGCTGGCCGCGGCTATGGAAACCGATTTGGCATCGCCCTTGATAATTCCTTCCTGAGGAATCGGAAGATCCTTCAGGGTAAGAGCATCAATCAGAAGAATTTCAGGCAGCACGCCCAGGTTCTGAACGGCCTGCTTCATGGCGAGCTTGGTGGCCTCCAGAATATTGATCTCATCAATGGTTTTTTCATCCACAATGCCTACGCCGATGGCCAGTGCCTTTTTCTCAATCTCGGCTTTCAGCTCCGCCCTTCTTTTGGGGCTCAGCTTTTTGGAATCATTGACTCCATATACCGGTCTCTCCGGATCAAGGATCACGCAGGCTGCCACCACCGGACCGGCCAATGGCCCCCTGCCCGCCTCATCCATGCCGGCAATCAGCTTCAATCCCCTGGCGCGGAATTTCTTCTCATACTCGGACATCTGCTCATAGAGCAGCACGGGATCAATTCTCTTTGCCATTGAACGCATCCTTTTCTGTGGTTTCAGGTTTCTCCAGGGAAATCCTGCCGATTTTTCCGTTTCGGAATTCATCCAGCACCATCACAGCCGTACGGTCCACATCCACAACGCCGCCAGGCTTCAGATGACCCCGTTTCCTTCCGATGGCTTCCAGCAGATGGTCTCCCGTCAGCGAGAGAATCTCCGGATCGATTTGATAACGGTCAATCAGCGCTTTCGGATATTCCTCAGCGATTCTTTTCACCAGATTAGCGCTGATGGTATAGATATCCAGAATATCATCACTGATGGAACCGATATACGCAAGCTTCTCACCGATGGACTGATCCTCGAATTTAGGCCAGAGAATGCCCGGGGTGTCCAGCAGCAGCGCGTCTTCTCCGATCCGGATCCACTGTTTCGCCTTGGTAACGCCGGGCTTGTTGCCGGTTTTCGCGGCGTCGGAACGATGGGCCAGCTGATTGATCAGGGTGGATTTTCCGACATTCGGGATGCCTGTGATCATCATGCGGACAGGCTGAGGCTTCAGCCCCTTGGCCGCCTGCTGCCTGCGCTTATCCGCCAGGAGCCTGGCAGCGGCTTTGGGAATTTCCTTGATTCCCTTTCCGTGGAGAATATCTGCCATCACAACCTCGTATCCCTGTTTCTGATACCATGCCTTCCAGGCCTGGTTGACTCTCTCATCGGCCAGATCCGCTTTGCCCATCACAATGACGCGTGGCCTTCGGGACCACAGCTTATCCAGATACGGATTTTTGCTGCTGGCGGGAACCCGGGAGTCCACAATCTCCACCACCACGTCCACCAGACGGATGTTTTCCTCCATCATCCTTCTGGTTTTTGCCATATGTCCGGGAAACCAGTTGATGGCAGGTTTATTCTCACTCATATTACGTCTCCGTGTAAAAAAGGCTGCCAGTTATGGCAGCCTCTTGTCGTTTTCAATTAATATCACTCTTCGGGATGGATCAGACCTTGTACGATCGGACGCCAGGATCCTCTAGGCCATACACAGAAGAAAACCTTCCCGACGATGTTGGACTTGGGCACGGCGCCCACCGATAAGAAACGGCTGTCCAAAGTAGCATTCTGATTGTCACACAGAATAAAATAAGAATCCTCCGGCACAGTAAAGGGATACGTCACCTGACCGGGAATGAAGGTGGTGATTCCTTCACTGTAGGGAGTCACCAGCGGTTTTCCGTTGACAGAGATATTTCCCTGTTCATCGATATTTACGATATCACCCGGAAGACCGATGATTC
This sequence comes from uncultured Eubacteriales bacterium, assembly GCA_902783575.1. Lineage (GTDB taxonomy): Bacteria > Bacillota > Clostridia > Lachnospirales > Bianqueaceae > RUG760. The sequence goes on along the minus strand of CACZRP010000120.1, from coordinate 11,254 downwards.
GCGACATATGCGGTCTTGTATTGCTGCCAATGGTAAAAGCAATGATCTCACCCCGGCCGGGTTCCGCAAACTTATAGGAAAACCGGCTGTAAACCACGGTTTCTCCGGACCGGATGGTGGGCTCCATCGCTGTATTGTCTACTTTGATATAACCGGCCACAAACATCTGGATAACCCAGACCACCGCCACCGCAATGGCAATATCCTTGATCCAGACCAGCATGCCGGTCAGAATTTTCCAGACTCTTCCGCGAATATATCTATTCTTGCGCTTACGGGCAATGGCATATTCCTCGTCCGTCATTAAAGGACTCTTCTTTTTCTTCTTTTTCTTTTTTTCAGCGGAGTCCTGGGGGATTGCTTCTTCTGAGACAGCCTCATCCGCCTGGGGCAATGGAGCCTCAGGGGCAGGATGTTCGTTCTCAGCGGGTATATCGTCCGTCAGGATATCTTCAAAATCAAACTCCCGAAGTTCTCTGAGACGGCCCGTATCCGTCAGCGCTTCGTTTCTTTGGTTATCTTGTTGATCCACGACTGCTCTCCTCGATTTGGGTATTTATGCAAAAAAGGGACGTAATGTCCCTCTTTTACATAAACTTTGCTCAGATTTTCTCTTTGACCTTAGCTGCTTTACCGACACGGTCGCGCAGGTAATTCAGTTTAGCTCTGCGGACTTTACCGTGACGCATAACCTGAATATGATCGATGCTGGGAGAGTTCAGAGGCCAGGTCTTCTCGACGCCGACGCCAGAGGACAGACGACGGACAGTCACGTTCTCGCGGATGCCGCCGCCGGTACGACGGACAACAATTCCTTCGAACATCTGGATACGCTCTCTTGCACCCTCTTTGATCTTGGCATACACACGGATGGTGTCGCCTACCTGGAAAGCCGGAATATCGGATTTCAGCTGTTCCTGTTCAATTTCGCGAATGATCTCAGCATTCATGGTTTTAAAACCCCTTTCTTCACAGACACTCAATAGCAAATGCATTCTTTCCATGTTTGAATAATAATTGATGATGTAAAAGAAAGAACGCAGCAAATATCTTTGCAGCCAACCATGGCCAAATGCCAGCGGAATATCCGAACTATGCAAACGCTGCCCATAAAGCAGCATTCACGAATCAATATTATAACACAGCCGCGCTGTATTGTAAACACCTATTTCGACAAAAGTTCCTGATAAATCTTCTTTTCTTCTTTGGTCATCCGCTCCTCATCAATGAGGTCCGGACGCCGCTCCATTGTCAGACGGATCGCTTCCCTCAGCCTCCATTTGCGGATGGCTTCATGGTTGCCTGAAAGCAGGACTTCAGGGGTCTCTTTGTCGTGAAACACCCTCGGCCTGGTATACTGCGGATACTCCAGCCACATGCCCGAGAAGGATTCCTCCTGAGCGGATTCATCGTTTCCCAGGACGCCGGGAACCATTCTCGAAACCGCGTCCATAATCACCAGCGCGGGAAGCTCTCCTCCGGTCAGAACATAATCGCCGATGGATATCTCATCTGTGACGATTTCATCAACCACCCGGCGGTCAATCCCTTCGTAGTGTCCGCAGAGAAAAATCACTTCATCATAGCAGGCCAGATCCCTGGCAATCTGCTGATTGAACCTTCTTCCGGCAGGAGACATCAGTATGACGGGGATTTTCGAGGCGTCTTTGCCCTCCACCGCCTCCTGATAGGCCTGAAAGATGGGCTCAGCCTGCATCACCATCCCCGCTCCGCCGCCAAAAGGATAATCATCCACGGCCCCATAGCGGTTGCGGGCGTATTTTCGGATATCAATGGTATTCAGAGAAAGAATTCCCTTGTCCATAGCCCGGCCGATAATGCTTTCCGATGCAGTCTGACGGATCATCTCAGGAAAAAGAGTCAGCACCGTAAAATTCATTCAAGACCCTCCATCAGATGAATGGTGATTCTATGATTCATCTGATCCATATCGAGAATACATTCTTTAATCACAGGCAGGAAGATCTGCTTTCCGCGCAGATCCGTAACCTCCAGTACAAAGTTGGCACCTGTTTCCAGGATGTCTGTTACAGTTCCAAGGTCACGGCCATCATCGGTAACCACCGAGGCATCCAGAAAATCACGAATATAAAATTCATCCTCCTCCAGAGGCACCGCCGCAGAATCGGGGATCCAGAGAGAGCCGCCTTTAAACCGTCCGGCGATATCCGCGCTGTTCACATCTTTGAAGCGCAGAATCACCATTCCCTGCATATACTGTACAGAGGCGATTTTCAGCACGCCACGAATATCTTCTTCCCTGTCGTTGGGCGAGAACTCCACCTGCTCCAGTTTTTCAAAACGCTCGGGCCGGTCGGTGGTTGGATAAACCTTAACCGCGCCCTTCACACCATGTACCGAGGTCACAACCCCAACCCTGAATCTGCCTGCCATAGTGAATTCCTGTATTTCTCCGATTTGTAAAAAGGCCAGCTAATCTTAGCTGACCTTTGCTGTATTAAGATCACTGAAGGATCTCAACTGATACTTTGGCGTCATCCTTGATAGCGGCTGCTTTAACAACCGTACGGATTGCCTTGGCGATGCGTCCCTGTTTGCCGATGACCTTTCCCATGTCATCCGGAGCAACCTTAATGGAAATCACCTGCTCCTCGTCCTTGAGTTCCTCGGTAATCTCCACCTGATCGGGTTCATCAACCAGAGCTTTAACAATGATCTCAACCAGTTCCTTCACTGCATCCTCCTTACCAGACCGACTTATTCAATGCCAGCGATCTTCAGAAGTTTCTTAACAGTTTCAGTGGGCTGAGCGCCGTTGCCAAGCCAGGATTTAGCCTTTTCCTGATCAACCTTGATGACACTGGGATCACGGGTGGGATCATAGAAACCGATCTCATCGATGAAACGGCCATCTCTGGGAGAACGAATGTCAGCAACAACGATTCTATAGGTGGGTGCACCCTTTTTGCCCATTCTCTTAAGTCTGATCTTTACCATTTTTCATTTACCTCCTCATTTTATATGAAAACCTCTGTTCTGCTGCTTTGCAGTACATGGATTTTTCCTGATTTAAAAACCGAAGGGACCCATTCCCTTGCCTAAACCGCCCAGCTGACGCATCATCGCCTTGCGGCCCTTCTTGCCTCCGAACTGCTTCATCATAGCCTTCATCTGGTCAAACTGCTTCAGCAGACGGTTCAGCTCCTGGATACTGGTTCCGGAGCCTTTCACTATCCTGCGCTTACGGGAAGCATTCAGGATCTGGGGCTTTCTGCGCTCCTCGGGGGTCATGGAATAAATCATGGCCTCAAGCCGCTTGAAAGCGCCTTCGTCGATATCCGTATCCTTGATTCGGCCGGCCATACCGGGAATCATGTTCAGGATGGAGCTCATGCTGCCCATCTTGGTGACCTGGTGCATGCTCTGCAGAAAGTCTTCCAGGTTGAAGTCCCTGGACATGGCCCGTTTGGACAGCTCCTTGGCTTCTTCCTCGTCGATGGCGGCTTCCGCCTTTTCGATCATGGTAAGCACATCGCCCATGCCCAGAATACGGGAAGCCATCCGGTCGGGATGGAACTGCTCGATGTCTCCCATCTTTTCTCCGATACCGGAGAACTTAATGGGCTTGCCGGTGACAGCGCGGATGGAAAGCGCGGCACCGCCGCGGGTATCGCCATCAAGTTTTGTGAGGATAACACCCGTGACATCCAGCTTCTCATCGAAGCCCTTAGCCACATTGACCGCTTCCTGACCGGTCATGGCGTCCACCACCAGCAGGATTTCGGAAGGATTCACCGCTGCCTTGATGTCAGAAAGCTCATCCATGAGTCTTTCATCAATCTGCAGACGGCCGGCGGTATCCACAATCACCAGATTGCATCCCAGCACTTTGGCCCTGGCAATGGCTTCTTTTGCGATATTCACAGGCGGCATATCCGTGCCCATCTCAAAGACGGGAACACCGATTTGCTCACCCAGAATCTGCAGCTGCTTAATGGCTGCGGGACGGTAAACGTCACAGGCGGCCAGCAAGGGCTTTTTGCCCTTTGCCTTGAGCATATTTGCGAGCTTGGCTGCCATGGTGGTTTTACCGGCACCCTGAAGACCTGCCATCATAAAGACGGTGGGCGATGTATTTCCGTAAATCAGACCGGATTCATTGTCTGAACCCATCAGGTCGATCATTTCCTCATTAACGATTTTAATGACCTGCTGACCGGGAGTCAGACTTTTCAGAACGTCCTGTCCGATCGCCCTCTCCTGCACACGGTTGACGAAGTCCTTAACAACCTTGAAGTTGACATCCGCTTCCAGCAGCGCCAGCTTAACTTCTCTGAGGCCTTCCTTCAGATCCTTCTCCGTCAGTGTGCCTTTGCTGCGAAAACCTTTAAATATTTCCTGCAGCTTATCTGATAAGTTCTCAAATGCCATACGGTTACTCCTGATCCATACTGATGGCGACCGCGGATCTCATGGATTCCGCAATCTCAACAAGCTCCTGCTTCTCCGCGCCTTCCTCCAGCTTCTCCTCCAGCTGATCGATCAGACCGGAAATATGGATGTATTTTCTGGTCAGATGAAGCTTGTTCTCCATCTGCTCCAGAAGCTCCATACCTCTGTGGATCGCGTCGGAAGCACCCTGGCGGCTGATACCGCGGATTTCGGATATTTCTCCCAGAGACAGATCCTCCTGAAGATGCATTCTCAGAATGTCTCTCTGTTTATCCGTAAGCAGTTCAGAATAAAAATCAAACAGCAGCGATCGATAGTATATTGTATCCATAAGCCTCACCTGTTTGGGCTCTGTCAAGTAAATGAGCTTGACAGATGGATATTATATACCAGACTCTCGCTGCTGTCAACAGTGAAAAATATCTTTTTTATACTATTCCCTGGCGATCCGTAAGCTGTCAGGGCCGCATTTTCCTCTGCACAATCTCATAGAAGCTGCGGTCAGTGACTCTGGCCAGCGGAAATGTGAAACGGCTTTTCTTGACATGAATCCAGGTATCCGAAGGAATGCTGACAGCCCTGCCTCCATCGGCAATAAACAGGGCATGATCCTCCTTGGTAAACCCGCCGATATAGAAATCCAGTTCATCCTCTCCTCTCAGCACCACGGAACGGTCCAGCATGGCATGGGAACAGAGGGGCGTCAGAATGAGATTATCAGAGACGGGATTCAGTATGGGGCCGCCTGCCGAAAAGTTATAGGCCGTACTGCCGCAGGGCGTCGCTATGATGACTCCGTCCGCCCTGAATTCAGCCAGAAAATGTTTATTAATATCACACCGCAGGGTCAGTATGCCGTCGGAAAGATCCCGGTGAATGACAATGTCATTAATCGCGGTATAACGCTTGGGATCATCCCCGATTTTCGCCTCCAGCATCACCCGCTCTTCCACGGTGAAGCTGCCGGACAGTGCCAGACGGACACTGTCCTCCATGCTGTCCAGCTCAATTTCCGTAAGATATCCCAGGGTTCCCAGATTGATTCCGATGACAGGCACACCGCTTCCCTGAAGCTTGTGTCCGCAGCGGATCATGGTACCGTCGCCTCCGAGGGCAATGGCCAAATCCAGATTCTCGGATCTGCCCTCCTCAAGATACTCCGCACCCGGCAAAGGTTCCCTGTCAAACATATATACATGAGCGCCCATACTGGAAAGAAAATCAATCAGACGGGATGTATGTTTATGATCCGGATCCTTCGTCAGATTTGAAAAAACAAGAACATTCCTGATCATAAGCGGGCCCTGACATAGCTTTCCACAATCTGAATACCCTTTTTATCAAAGTTATGACCGGAAAGGATCATATCCGCATTCAGTTTTGTAGGCAGAAAAAATTTGGTTTCACTGTATTTAGCGGAATTCAGGTAGAAATCAGCGATTTCCTCCATCGTTCCCCGTCCGGCCTTCATATTCCGGACAATTCTCCTGTACATACGAATCTCCGGATCCAGATCAATAAAGATCTTCAGATCCTCCAGTTCCAGAAGCTCCGGGAAATACAGTACTGTGAGCCCTTCCAGAATCACCAGATCCAGATCCTCCCTTTCCATCAGCTTTCTGACGTCAGCAAGATAAGCATCGAAGTTCAGGGATTCGGGGCAGTTGTAGTCGTCGTATTCCAGACCCGAAAGAGGAGAAATCATTTTGGGCAGCGGGCGGTTAAAATACTTATCCGTAGCCAGCAGCTCAACCTTCAGATCCTGGAAGTCCTTCAGCAGCATGGAGGACAGCGTTGACTTTCCGCTGCCGGAGCAGCCGGCCACTGCGATCACAAATGGTTTTTTCATGGATCAGTCCCTTTCATCATTAAAGAGCAATTCCGGTTCTGGCCACGAGCAGCGCCCTGGCAGTTTCAAGAGAATCAGCGCCTTCACGGTTTTTGATGGGAGCAAATTCATGTTCCCGGATGCACTCCATGGAGAGCACATCATCAAAGGCTTCCAGAATATCGAAAATAAAGTATTCCAGCTTATAGGCATTGGGCGCTTCGGGATTGACGGAATTACCGGCCTCATCAATGCACTTGATCTTCTTATCCGCGCGGTGGATGGGAAGCTGGTTTTTCGCGGCCTCCTCGGTTTCGCTGATATGGAACAGATAATTCAGGGTAACGCCGAAGTTGTAGAGGTACTCTCCCTCCGCATTTTTCGCGTTTCTCATCTCTTCGGTCAGCTCGCTGTATTCCACCACAGAAGGCCTTCCGTTGCGGTAGCAGATGGCTCCGACCCTTTCGTCGGGATTTACCTTGGCAATTACCTTGGCTCCCGCATAGCATTCTTTGGCAATGGTAGCTCCCAGGAAAACGGGATCAGCAATATTCTGAAGCACATTATCAACAGAAACAACATTGATCCATTCAACGCCGTCTTTCTTTAACAGATCGAGCAGGCCGCAGCGCTGCATGGATGTAAACCATCCGCCGTTACCGTTCGGCGCCAGGGACAGGCTGTCCTTGGCCTCCAGCAGAATTTTTCCCTCATGAGTAAGAGCCGGCGCCATATCCTGACGGAAGAAATGGATCATTTCTTTCGGATAGCCGAAATAGCCATGGTCCTCAAAGAAAGAGACAGTGGCCTGATGATTCTGATCCGATGTCATAACACAGAAATGCAGATCTCTGACATTGCCGGCATTTCTGATATTCTCACGCATATTCCCGAGAAGAATCTCGAAAAGATAGAGCTCACGGTTAATTCCGACATTCAGGGTACCCTTGGGACCGTCAAATCCAAGCCGGGAACCCTGTCCGCCCGCCAGAACAAGGGCAGCGACTTTACCCTCTCTCAGCATCTTCTCCCCGATGGCCCGGTATTCTCCCAGGTCCTTTTCCGCTTCGGCGACGGTCAGGGTTTTCAGCGGTGTAATAAGGCTTTTTTCAGCTCTGTTTTCCATGGTCATGGCGGCACGGATCATATCGAAATCCACAGCTTCCAGCTGTTCGGAAAGATGCTCCTGCTGTTCCTCGCTCAGTTCATCAAAAAAGCGAAGGGTCTGCTGCTGGCTCTGCTCCTTTGCCAACGCGAAAATTCGGTCTTTTCTTGCCTGGTCCATTTTCTTTATGCCTCCTCGGAATATGTATCAATTCTACGGACTCGGTCAGTCAGCTGGCAGATAATCTCGTAATGGATGGTTCCTGCTTTCTCAGCCAGCTCGTCCAGAGAAGGATCCTCTCCGAACACCGTCACCTCATCCCGGATTCTGACTCCTTCAATATCCGTCACATCCACCATCAGCTGATCCATGCAGACCCGGCCCGTGATGGGAGCTCTCTGTCCTCGGATTACCACCTCTCCTTTTCCGGAAAGATGTCTGGGATAACCATCGCCGTAGCCGATGGGAATGGTAGCGATTTTCATCTTTTTGGGAGCCACAAAGGTGCCGCCATAGCCTACAGGCGTTCCTTCCTCCACCCATTTAAGATGTACTACATGGGATTTTACCGTCATGACAGGATGAAGCTCAAAGGCCGAACGATCCATTTCCCCGGAGGGATAAAGGCCATAGAGCATAATTCCCGCCCTGACCATGACAGGATAAGGCAGGGATTCATAGCTTTCCTCGAATTCCATGATAGCTGCGCTGTTTGCCATATGAACCAGGGGAATCGGTACACCTCTCTTCTCCACCATGGCAAGGAAGTTCATCATCCGGTCCATCTGGGCTTTGGCATGACTTTTATCTTTTTCGTCCGAACGGGCAAAATGGGTAAAAAACCCGTGAATCGAAACACCGGGCAGATGACTGATCTGACGGATCATTTCACAGGAAACGAGATTGGGCTCGAAGCCGATTCTTTCCATTCCCGTTTCCACCTTGATATGAACTCCTGCTTCCAGCTGCTCTTTTTGAGCGATATCCGACAGAATCAGTGCCTGCTCCAGTCCGAAGATGGTAAGATCAATCCTGTTTTTGAGGGCATCCGCATACTCGAGGGGATCGGTATAGCCCAGAACCAGAATCGGTTTATCTGTCAGCGCCCGCACAAGGATACCTTCCCCCACGGAGGCCACGGCAAAGGCATCAGCCCCCTCCCGGCAAAGGCAGGGGATCACATGTTCAATGCCATGTCCGTAGGCGTTGCTCTTCACCACGGCCATCAGCCGGGTTTTATCACCGATTTTACTGCGGATATTTCTGATATTCGCTGCCAGCGCCGACTGGTTGATTTCGGCGCTGACCCTGTCATAGTGCTGCATGAAAATATACTCCCTAAAGCTGTCTAATCCTCAATCTGCCAATCCACAGGGGTTTCTCCATGGGCCGCGAGAAATTCATTGGCCTTCGAGAAATGCCTGCATCCGAAAAATCCGTGATAGGCCGAAAGCGGACTGGGATGAGCCGCCTCCAGAATCAGATGCTGAGGATTTGTAATTAATGATTTTTTATTTCGGGCATATCTTCCCCATAAAAGGAAGACGATGGGTTTTTCTCTCTGGTTCAGAAGCCGGATGATATCATCAGTAAAGATTTCCCAGCCTTTTCCCTGATGGGAACCGGCCTGTCCCGCGCGGACAGTGAGCACCGCATTCAGCAGAAGAACACCCTGGTCCGCCCACTTTTTCAGATATCCGGATTTCGGTATCCGGCATCCCAGATCCGTATTCAGTTCTTTGTAAATGTTCTGAAGAGAAGGCGGCACCTCCACTCCAGGCTGTACTGAGAAGCTGAAGCCATGGGCCTGGCCCGGTCCATGATAGGGATCCTGGCCCAGAATCACAACCTTCACATCCTCATAGGAGGTGCTCTGAAGGGTTGCGAAAATATGATACATATCCGGATAGATCAGTCTGGTTTTATACTCGGAGGCGAGAAACTTTCTCAGCTCGAGATAATAGGGCTTCTGAAACTCGTCCTTCAGAAGTTCTGCCCAGTCATTGTTAAATTTGGGTGCCATGAAATCAGTCCTTCATCTGGCAGATTTTCTCAACATTGATATGATCAATGATATCCGAGGCCATCATGGCATAAGCGCCCTTGTCCTCTCTGGCCAGATCGCCGGCGGCGCCGTGGAGATAGACTCCGCAGCAGGCTGCCTCAAAGGCTCTCATTCCCTGAGCCACCAATCCTCCGATCATTCCGGAGAGCACATCTCCGGATCCAGCCGTGGACATACCGTTGTTGCCGGTGGTGTTGTAGAACATGCGGCCGCCGGGTTCAGATACCAGCGTCATGGCATCCTTCAAAACGGCGATGCTGTGATATTTTTCGGAAAGCAGTTTCGCCGCGTCAATGGGATCTTCCATAATTCTCCTGACGCTCCAGCCCGTAAGCCGGGAAGCTTCACCGAGATGAGGCGTAAGAATGGTGTTTCCATGCCTGGCACAGACCATTTCCTTCAGCTCTTCATCGGCAGAAAGAAGATTCAGCGCATCAGCGTCCAGCACAAGAACCACATCCCTGGGCATGATCTCCACCAGTCTCTTCAGAAGTTTCATGGCATAATCCTGAGTAGAGAGACCTGGTCCCGCCATTACAGCGGTGCTCTTCTTCAGCAGTTCGGGAAGGAAGCTCATATCATTGTCCATGGTAGGCTCATAGGAATAAAGGATGGCTTCAGGAACCCTTTCCTGGATCACGGTTCGGATGGAGGAAGGCACCAGCGCCTCCACCAATCCTGTGCCTACACGGTAGGCGCTGGATCCCGCCAGAATGGCAGCGCCAGACATATAGGTGCTGCCACAGACAGAAAGCAGATGCCCGTAAAGCCCTTTATGAGAACGGGATTTTCTCTGGGGCAGCAGCCAGGCCACATCCTGTCTTTCCAGCATGAAATCCCTCGACTCGGACAGAGGCGGAATCGACTCGGGAATACCGATGTTTTCCACAGTGATTTTTCCCGCATGATCCTTGCCTGGGTAAAGAAGCAGGCCCGGCTTCCATCGGCAGAAACTGACGGTTTCATCGGCCTCGATGGCGCATCCCATGATATTGCCGGTATCGCCCTGAATACCTGAGGGAATATCGATGGAAAGAACCTTGAATACTCCTTTTCTGTGGAGTTCATTCACACTGGTAATGATCTGCTCATTGAGACCCTGGATTTCCCTGTCCAGACCGGTGCCGAAAAGCGCATCCACCACCCATTCGCTTTCCGAAGCCAGGTGATTGAAAACAGAAGCCTGAGCGATGCTCAGCACGGAAATCTGATATCCTGCCAGCATATCATAATTGATCCTGGCATCTTCACTCATCCGGTCCTTATCGCCGGCAAAAAACACGCGCACCTGATAACCGGCAGACTTCATCATCCGGGCAGCGGCAAATCCATCGCCGCCGTTGCCGCCGCTGCCGCAAAGGAAGAGAATATCATCATCCTTGGAACAGAGGCTTTTCAGTTTCTTGCAGACTTTCCTGGCAGCAGCTTCCATCAGAAGAATTCCGGGTACTTTCAGTTCATTAATCGCATACTGATCGGCACGTCTGATGGCATCGGTCTTACTGATCCACTTCATAAGACTTCTCCTTTCCCTTGATCACTCAAAGCTGTGTACAATTCTTATCAGAATGTCGGCCAGGCCGACATTATATCCGCTGCTGGCATAAATTCCGGTCATATCCCTTCTCATGACCAGAATCAGAGGCAGTTTCTCCGGATCCACATACATACGTCTTCCCAGGGCGCTGACATGATCACGGAAATCATCATAGATAACCCGGATCCGGGGAATTTCTAAAAGCGTCCTGGACAGCGTAGGCTGCTTCAGCGCTTCCCTGCTTCTTATAAGAAAGATCAGATCAGCTCCAATCTTTCTGAACTC
>CACZRP010000119.1 GCA_902783575.1 uncultured Eubacteriales bacterium | reverse complement strand
TTGAACATCACATGGAAAATCTGACTGGCGGCACCCCTCCCGTCAGATACCTACCCTGTGTAGTCCCTTGTAAACTGTACTTTAGTGAATACTCAATAAGAGAAGTTAATTTATGCAAAACCGCTACAAGCATAGAAATCGTCGTAAGTACAATCTCAAGGTACATATCGTTCTCGTCACAAAGTACAGGAAATCTTTGCTGAATAATGGAATCGATGACTTTGTAAAACGTGCTGTCGGATATATCGCTGAACAAAACAACTGGAACATTATCGCTATGGAGACTGACAAAGACCATATACACATCCTTCTGGAATACGATACAACAGAGCGCATCTGCGACATTATCAGTATCCTGAAGAAGCAGACAACTCACTATCTATGGATCCGTTATAGATCCTGTCTCTCCAAACATTACTGGAAGAAGCAAATCTTCTGGTCCGATGGATATTTTGCGTGCAGCATTGGAGAAGTATCCTCTGCAGCTATCGAAAAATATATAGCTGAACAAGGTTAAGATAGGATAGGATAGGAAAAGGCGGCTCCTCCCACCCTTCAAGAAAAGTGGGTTTCCGCCGCCTGAAAACTATATATGAAGACAAATCGAATCATGAACACCGGCATCAGAAGCCCGTGTACACAAATTGACTGTTATATTAAGCGATTTGTGTCTAAATATCGTCTTGATGATGAGGATTCGGGGATATCAGACTGAAATTTGTACACAAGTGATCCTCATAAAGGGGTGATTTGTGTACAATCGCAGGCCAACAAAAATACCTGTGTACACAAAAGCATCTCATAAAGAGCCATCTTGTGTACAATCCCAAACCAACAAAAAAAGCAGTGTACCCAAAACACCTCATACAAAGTCATTTTGTGTACACTGCTTGATACCAATGCCTGATGGCATTTGCCTAAAAGCAGGCTACCCGCCAAAAAATGCGTCGATGATCACCGGTCGATAATCAGCTTCACGGTCTGAGCTTGCTGCTCTTCCGGGGTAATCGCCGCCTCGCCGTCTCCCTGCTGCGGTCCATAGTTTCCGAACTGAGCATGGTTGCCGCCCTCGATTTGATAGCGGCCGGCGCTGTCAGGAAGGTACTGATCGCCCTCTTCCAGCCTCTTCATGTTCAGCACCCCATCCTCGGAGCCATAAATGGAGGTCACGAGGAGATGGCCATCTAAAGGTTTGGTCGCATAGGCCGCCAGGAGAACAACGCCTGTGAGCTGCTGGCCGTGACTCGCCGCATAATCGGCGGCGATGGCTCCTCCCAGAGAATGTCCGCCGATATACCAGTGGGTATAGTCATATTCAGCCATCAGATCATCGGCCTTGTTCATCCCGAAAATTGCCAGCCGGAAGGGCATTTTCACGAGGCACACATCCATCCCCTCCGCCGCCAGCGAATGAAGCAGCGGCGCGTAGGCCGTCTCCTCCACCTTGGCGCCAGGATAGAATATGAGGCAGTCGCTGTCGGAGGGCCCGTCAAAGAGCCAGCCACATTCAGTTTCCGTGACCGCCACCGTCTCGTCTGCTTCCAAAGCGGCGGCTGCTGTCTCATCAGCGTGATAATAGTTTCCTGTATAGAGGAAAAAGCTGATGATAAGCAGGATGACGGGAATCATCCACAGCCATTTCCTCTTTTGACAATTTTTCATGCTACACTTGGGGCTCGTTTTGGGTCTCTTTCTCCTTCTTAGTCAGTTTGGGGTCGAGGTATTCTTTCAGTTTCTTCATGTTCTTTCTCCATCAATTGAAGCAGCCTGTGTTCGGGTCGTACTCTTCTTCGGTTTCGCCCGGATTCCAGCCCGAAATCTCCAGTCTCTCCAGGCTCTGGGGCGTCGGGTTATCCGGCATGTAGGTCAGGGCATCGGTATCGTAGGGGATAGCCTCGTCAGTGCCATAAATCACCAGGTAGCAATCCTGATCCCATTCCTGCTGGACCTCGGGATCCAGCACATAGGTGGTGCCGTCGATATCGATCTCAACCCAGGAATGGTGAAAAGGATTGTTTCCAATCAGGTTGCCGGCCACCTGCCGGGCTTCATAGCCCAGAAGCCTGGCAAACTCAGTCATCATGGCGGCGAAGGTATAGCAATGACCTTCGCCTGTTTCAAATCCCAGCTGAGCGTACCACTTGGTGCCCAGCTCCCAGTCGATAGGCGCTTCCTCTACATAGCGGAAGGCCGCGACCCAGTCGTAGGCCGTCCTCAGATCCCACCCGATTTCATCCAGCTTGGCGGCGGCTTCGGGATACAGGGCCCGAAGATAGGCTTCCCGGGCTTCAGGAGAGAGGCCGAAGGATTCAGAAGCTTCCGGGGATTCAGAAATTTCGGAGGATTCAAATGCTTCGAATGCTTCAGGCTTTTCAGATGTTTCGGATGCTTCGGAAGATTCTGAAGAAGCTTCCGCCGATGATTCAGCAGCCGACTCAGAAGAAGCTTCCGCCGGCTCTTCTGCAACTGACTCGACAGCCTCTGAGTTTGCCTCCGCCTCCGGCCGCCGCGCCACCTGGCAGGCCGTCAGAAAAAGGAGGACAGAGAGAATGATCAGCACTCTGCCCATCCGGATATTTACTTTTTTCACTTAACCTTCCCACTCCGGAAATTCTTCTTTAAAGGTCTGATGGAAATATTTCTCCATCACCGTATCATAGACAGCTTCGGCGTATTCCTCCAGCTTGCCCCGGTCATAGAGATACTGCAGAATGGTGTACCGCTCCCGGAAGGTCCGTCCCCGCAGCACGCCTTCCACAAACCTGGCCCGGTCCGTGACGGTGAAGGGCAGCTTCAGCACCTTCTGAAGCGCTTCGATCTTGTCAAAGGCAGGCAGGTATTTTTCAATCAGATTCTTGACGGTGCCCTCTTCGATCTCCCCGTAAAGTCTGCGGAAAATCTCCATGGCGGTGAAAACGCCCTCACCCACTTCGATGCCGTGAAGATTGGGAACCTTGCCCTCCTCCACATCCATGACTTCCCAGGTCTGGCCAATCATATGCTCCGTTCCGGAGGCCGGCCGGGAGGACCCGCAGAAGGCGATGCACTCACCGGAGAGAATCAGACCTTCGCTGGTGGCCCGGATGGCCTCCAGGCTTCTATCCTCCAGGGCCGGAGCCGCGGCCATGCACTGATCTGTGGCTTCCTTCACCATTCCGGCAATCTTCTCACAGTAATATTCTCCGTTCAGCTCCCGGCTGATCTCCCAGTCAAGAAGAGCAATATATTTGCCGATCATATCGCCCACGCCGCTTAACAGCAGGGGATAAGGCGCCTGGGCATTGATGGACAGATCAATGATGATATGCCGGGCAATGGAACAGTTATAGACAATCTTCTTTCTGCCGTTCAGCAGGGGCGCCACCACAGAGGCATAGCCGTCCATGGAAGGAGCCGTTCCCAGCACGCCATAAGGGATTCCCAGCCGGTAGCTGACCATACGGCAGGTATCATTGATGGACCCGCCGCCCACTGCCAGAATGTAGTCCGGATTCAGAGACCAGGCATTGATATCGTAAACCTCCCGATCCCGGCCGGCCTCCATGAGGACCTTGCCGATATTCTCCGCATTGGGGAGGGCAGGAGAAGGCAGCACCAGGCTGTGGGACAAAAGGCCCGCCTCACGAAGGCGCTCCTCGGCCCGCCGGCCCGCCACCTCGTAGGTGTTTTCATCCGCCACCAGGAAAATCCGGTGGTAGTCCTTCAGAATCTCAGCTGTTTTCTCAATGGCATGTTCGGAAACTTCAATCACTTCCGTGGGAATACTGTGATGCTTCTGCACACAGGTGCAATCCATCTCTATCATCAATCAATTCTCCTCTCGAAAATCTTTATGGGATTGAATACATTACAGGAATACCGATAATGTATATTTTATCATTGTTCTGCAAAAAACTCTATGTTAGAATGAATAACGGCAAAAAAAGTGCACTCATCAAATAGACGGGAGTTTCTATGAAAACAGTTTTTTTCGATCTTGACGGCACCCTTCTCCCCATGGATCAGGATGCCTTTGTGAAGGGATATTTCAGCCTGCTGGCTGCCAAGATGAAGCCCTATGGCTATGATCCCCAGACCCTTTTCAAGTCCATCTGGAAGGGTGTGGAAGCCATGGTCCGCGGAGATGGCAGCAGTCGGGGCGAGGAGACCTTCTGGGACTGCTTCTCTTCCATCTACGGAGAAGGCGTCCGCAAACATATTCCTCTCTTCGAGGAGTTCTATGCCAACGAGTTTCAGCAGGCGAAAATCTACACCGAAGCCGATCCGAAGGCGACGGAACTGATCGCCTGGCTGCGCGGCCGTGGAATCAAGCCCGTGCTGGCCACCAATCCGGTTTTCCCTCAGATTGCCACCTACAGCCGTATTCGCTGGGCAGGTCTTTCCCCTGATGATTTTCAGCTGGTGACAACCTATGAAAATACCCATTCCGGCAAGCCCAATCCCCTCTACTATCTGGAGATTCTCAAAACTCTGGGTCTGGAAGCCAAGGACTGCATCATGGTGGGGAACGATGCCTATGAAGATATGACCGCTGAAAAGCTGGGCTTTTCCGTATTTCTTCTGACTAATTGCCTCATCAACACCAAGGGAGCGGATATCGATCAATGGCCCCACGGCGGTTTTGATGAGCTGAAAGCCTTCCTGGAAAGGGAACTGGCGGAGCAGCCCTGAGAACCCGCCGCCCTTCCGGGCCCCGGCCGGCCTTCCTCGCAGAAAATCACAAGACGCCCATACAAGGATCCTCTTCCCGGAGCATCCCTCTATGAGCGTCTTTTTATTTATCTTTTCTTACCTTTGCCGCCCCGCCGGCTGGCACGGATGGCGCTGCCGGTCTCGGCGCTGACCACTTCGTCGCCGGTGCCCAGTCGGATGCCGATGGCACCCCGGGCCGTCTTGCCCTGATGAGGAACCTCTTCCTGCTTAAAGCACAGGGAGAAGCCCTTGGCGGTTTCCAGGGCCAGATTGCTGCCGTCTGCCACCAGCACCGCCGTCAGGCGGGCTCCCGACGCCAGCTTGGAAGCCTCGATGGCTTTTCTGGTGACATCAAATTCGCCGGCGTCCACCTGTTTGACATAGCCGTCGGAGGAAACGAAGATCCACTGCTCTTCTTTGACCAGATGGTGCAGGGCAATGATGTTTTCCGTTTTGCTGTCGTAGGAGCTGACATTGTCCACCGGGGTGCCCTTGTCCTTCAGCCGTCCCAGGGGAATGTCCTTCACCTTCAGTGTATAGGCCTTGCCCTTGTCCGTGAAGATGATCAGCTTCTCGTCGGTTCTGGCGGGAATGATATATTTATTCTCCTGATCCAGGACTTCCTTGTTTTTCTCGTAAACCGAAGGATCCAGGCAGCGGATGTAGTGGAACCGGTCCGCCACCACCACTACCGGCAGAATCTCCTCCGGCTTCTCCTCCAGCACCACTTCCGCTGCCTCCACAATCTCGGTACGGCGGGGTCTGGAATAGCGCTTTTTGAGCTCCAGCAGCTCCTTCTTGATTTCCTTGGTCATCTCCTCGTTGGAGTCCAGGAGCTTCTCATAGCGGGCGATGTTTTTTGTGATCTTCCGGTAATCCTCCATCAGCACGTCCAGCTCCAGACCCACCAGACGCTGCAGCCGCAGTTCCAGGATAGCGTCGGTCTGGATCTCGGTGAAGCAGAACTTGGCGGCGATTTTCCGGGAGGCCGCTGTCTTGAACACAATGTCCTTGATATTACCGGTCATCAGGCATTCCCGGGCCTGCTTGACGGTTTTGGAGCCGCGGATCACCTCCACCACCGCGTCAATGCAGTCGATGGCCTTGATGAGACCCTCGTCGATCTCCTTGCGGCGCTCGGCCTTTCTCAGCAGGTTCTGAAACTTCCGGGAATAAATTTCATACTGGAAATCGGCGTAGTCGGAAAAGATGGCGGCCAGGCTCATGGTTTCCGGCCTGCCGTTGGAAATGGCCAGCAGGTTGCAGCCGTAGGTGTCCTCCAGCTTGGTTTTCTTGTACAGAATAATGATGATGTTTTCGGTGTCGGCGCCCTTCTTCAGATCAAAGACAATGCGAATGCCTTCCTTGCTGGACTGGTTGGAAATATCCACGATGTCCGACAGGGTCTTATTCTCCACCAGATCCGCCACGGACTGTAGGAATTTGCCGATTCCCTCGCCGATCATGGTATAGGGAATCTCGGATACCACAATGCGGTCCTTTCCCTTCTCGCTTTCCACGCTGACCTTGCCCCGGATGCGGATCTTGCCGGAGCCGGTCTCGTAGATGCCCCGGAGAGCGCTCTGGTTGGCGATGATGCCTCCCGTGGGAAAGTCCGGTCCGGGAATGAACTTCATCAGCTCGGCGGTGGTGGCCTCCGGATGATCCAGGTAATAAATGGCGGCATCGATGGTCTCGCCCACGTTGTGGGTGGGAATGTTGGTGGCCATACCTACGGCGATGCCCTCCGAGCCGTTGATCAGCAGGTTCGGCAGCTTGCAGGGCAGGATCACCGGCTCCTTTTCCTGCTCATCGTAATTCGGCATAAAGTCGACGGTGTTTTCCTTCAGGTCCGAAAGCAGCACGTTCTCGGAATAATCCGTCATGCGGCACTCAATATAACGGGCCGCGGCGGCCTCATCGCCCTCGATGGAGCCGAAGTTGCCGTGGCCGTCCACCATGGGCGCCATCTTTTTCCAATCCTGAGCCATCACCACGATGGCCTCCCCGATGGAACTGTCTCCGTGGGGATGATATTTACCCATGGTATCGCCCACGATACGGGCCACCTTACGGAAGGGGCCGGTGGAGCTGACGCCCAGCTCCGACATATCGTAGAGAATGCGGCGCTGAACAGGCTTCAGGCCGTCCCGCACGTCCGGCAGGGCCCGGGCCGTGATGACGCTCATGGAATAGTCAATATAGCTTTTTCTCATGACGTCGGAGTATTCGACGTCAATGATCTTTTCCTCTAACATGTCCAGGGCCAGCTGTGTGCGTCCCTGGGCGCTTTTTTTCCTTGGCATGGGTCTCTTCCTTTATCAGATATCCAGTTCGGCGGAATTGGCGTTCTTGTAGATGAATTCCTTTCGGATGGGCACATCGGTTCCCATCAGCATGGCAGTAGTTTCCGCGGCCATGGCGGCATCATCAATGCTGACCCGCTTCAGCTGGCGGGTTTTGGGATCCATGGTGGTTTCCCAGAGCTGCTGGGCATCCATTTCACCCAGACCCTTGTAGCGCTGCAGCTTGAAGGAGCCTTCCTTGTGCTTTTTACGGTAGCTGATGAGGGCCGCGTCGTCGTAGAGGTATTCCTCCTTGTCCGCGCCGCCCCGGGAGGGAATGGCCTTGTACAGCGGAGGCATGGCGATATACACATGGCCTTCGTAGATCAGCTCCGGCATGAGCCGGTAGAACAGCGTCAGCACCAGGGTGTCGATATGACATCCGTCGATATCGGCATCGGTGGCAATGATGATTTTATTGTATCGGAGCTTGCTGATATCGAAATCGTTGCCGTAGCCCTCGGAGAAACCGCAGCCGAAGGCATAAATCATGGTACGGATTTCCTCGTTGGCCAGGATTTTGTCCATGGAGGCCTTCTCCACGTTCAGAATCTTGCCCCGGATGGGCAGGATGGCCTGATAGTAGCGGTCCCGGGCAGTCTTGGCGGAGCCGCCGGCGGAGTTTCCTTCCACAATGAAGATCTCGCACTGGGAAGGATCCCGGGACTCGCAGTTGGCCAGCTTGCCGTTGGAATCGAAGGAAAACTTTTTCTTGGTCAGAAGGTTGGCTCTGGATTTCTCTTCGGATTTGCGGATTTTCGCCGCCTTTTCCGCCTGGGAAAGCACCAGCTTCAGGGTATCCAGATTCCGGTCGAAGAACAGCTCCAGCTGCTCGGAGGTTACCTTGGCCACGGCCTTGGAGGCGTCGGGGTTGTCCAGCTTGGTTTTGGTCTGGCCCTCGAAGCGGGGATCCGGATGCTTGATGGACACGATGGCCGTCAGTCCCGTGCGCACGTCAGCACCGGAGAAGTTCTCATCCTTCTCCTTCAGCACGCCGATGGTCCGGGCATAGTTGTTCAGTATGGTGGTAAGCGCGGTCTTGAATCCCGTCAGATGGGTGCCGCCTTCCGAGTTGTAGATGGTATTGCAGAAGCCCAGGGCATTCTCATGGAAGTCGTCGGTGTACTGAATGGCGCATTCCACCTCGATGTCCTCAGACTGTCCCTTAAAGTAGATGGGATCATGCAGAGCCGTGGAGGAAGCGTTCAGATCCCGCACAAACTTGCTGATGCCGCCCTCCTCGTGGAAGGTAACCTCCTTCGGTTCCTGGGCATCGTCCCGCTGATCCTTGAAGTAGATGGTCAGACCGGGATTCAAATAGGCAATTTCGTGGAGGCGGGACTTGATATCCGACTCCCGGAAGCGGGTTTTCTCAAAAATGGTATCGTCGGGCAGAAAGCTGATTTTGGTGCCGTGGGCCCGGGTGGTGCGGATTTTGGGCAGGAGATGATCCTTGCCCAGCTTTTCCGTGGGGACACCCCGCTCATAGTGGTCGTGATGGACATAACCGTCCTGGGAAATCTCCACGTCCATCCAGGTGGACAGGGCGTTGACAGCAGAGGAACCCACGCCGTGAAGACCGCCGGAGGTCTTGTAGGCGCCATCCCCGAATTTGCCGCCGGCATGAAGGGTGGTCAGCACCACCCGGACCGCCGGTTCTCCCTTCTTGTGGAGACCCACGGGGATACCGCGGCCATTGTCCTGGACCGTGCAGGAGCCGTCCTTGTTCAGGGTGACTCTGACCTCGGTGCAGTAGCCGGCCAGATGCTCATCCACGGAGTTGTCGACAATTTCGTAGATCAGATGGTTCAGTCCCTTGGTACCGGTGGAACCGATGTACATACCGGGGCGGCGGCGGACCGGCTCCAGTCCCTCCAGGACTTCAATCGAATTTTCATCATATTTTTGGGTTACTTTTGGCATACTATCTCCCGTTACTCCAAATCTTTACATATCTGATCTATTATACACGAAAAATGCAGTAAAGTAAAGGGCTGCAGCCTGTTTGGGCTGCAGCCGGGAAGCTATAAAACTCAGGAAAGAAGCTCCAGATTCTTCCGAATCAGATCACACCTCTGGGCCACGCAGTCGCGGCTGCGCAGGGGATCCTTCGGAGTATTGAAAGCGTAATCCAGCATCTTATCCACGGTGGTGGAGGCCACATGGAGCCGGGTGTCGCTGGCGGCGTAGTAGATGTACAGTTCGCCATTGTCCCGGGCGATGGCGCCGTTGGTGAAGACGACGTTGGAAACATCGCCCACCCGCTCCCAGTCTCTCGGTCCGATGAGGAATCCGCCGGGCTCGGCGATGACCTTCCAGGGCTCCTTCAGATCCGTGACGAAGACATAGACCACATAGCGAAGGCCGGCCGCGGTGTTCCGGACGCCATGGGCGATGTGGAGCCAGCCCTTATCGGTCTTGATGGGGGTGGCGCCTTCGCCGTTCTTCGCTTCGGTGATGGTATGATACTTTCTGGCGCTGGTGATGATCTCCTCATCGATGACGGCATGAGTGATGTCATCGCAAAGGCCGAAGCCCACGCCTCCGCCGGATCCGGTGTCGATGAAATCATCCATGGGACGGGTATAGAAAGCATATTTGCCATTCACAAACTCCGGCAGCAGATCCACGTTGCGCTGCTGGGGGCTCTGGAGGGTTACCAGGTTGGGCAACCGCTCCCAGTTCTTCAGGTCCTTGGTACGGACGATGCCGGCCGCGGCGACGGCAGCGGAAAGATCCGGATTTTCCTTGTCCTTGCTTTCGGAGCAGAAGACGCCGTAGATCCAGCCGTCCTCATGTTTGGTAAGGCGCATGTCGTAGACGTTGGTCTCCTCGGGGCAGGTGTCGGGAAGCAGAATGGGATAATCCCAGAAGCGGAAGCCATCCACGGGACTGTCGGACTCGGCCACGCCGAAGAAGCTCTTGCGGTCGCTGCCCTCAATGCGGGCCACCAGATAGAACTTGCCATCAAGCTCAATGGCGCCGGAGTTGAAGACGGCATTGACGCCCAGCCGCTCCATGAAGTAAGGATTGGTCTCCTCATTCAGGTCATAACGCCAGGTCAGGGGAATGGAATCCCTGGTGAGCACCGGATTTTCATAGCGGTCAAATACGCCGTTGTAGAAGGATGTTTTCTGATTCTTGCGGCTGAGGAACTTCTCCTGCTCCGCCGCCAGCTCAAAGTATTTGGGATGAATAGCCATCATAACCTCCGAATAATTAATAATGAATAACCCGATCAGAACAGGATGGCTCTCATGGCGAACCGTCCGTTATGATAGGGACATTTCCAGGGCTCCACGATGGGCTTCTCGATGGGCTCACCGTCTTTCGTCAGGCTCCAGTACCACTCGCTGCCTTCCCTGGGATCCACCAGCTTGTCCTCAATGTAGTGAACCTGGCTCTCGGCTGCCTTCAGAAACTTCTCATCGCCGCTCTTCTTCCACTCATTCAGGAAGCCCAGAACGGTCTCCGCCTGCACCCACCACACCCGGGTGGGATCCACCTTGCCCTTTTCACATTCATTGGCCAGGGAATGGCCGTCAAAGGCTTCTTCATAAACATGACGGGCCAGAATACTGTCGATGCCATGGATTTTCTCGGAAAGCACCGGATCCTCCAGCAGATCCGCCGCCCAGTCTGCAAGCCAGCTGGATTCCACGTCGTGGCCGTAGCTGTACAGGTCCAGAATGGAATTGTAATGGGCATCGAAGAATACCAGATTCCGCTGAAGCTCGGGACAGAAAATCTTGTCAGCGTAGATCTGGAAAGCCCAGCGCAGGGCCTTTTCCAGGGTTGCCCGGTGAGCATCTTCTTCAGCCGTGACGCTGCCCTTCTCCTGACGGATCTTCTCCACCGCAGCCTTTTCCGCCTCATAGAGGCCGGCATAGCCCTCGATGACATGCAGCAGGGTGTTCATGGTTTTTTCCGCCATGACGCCGTTCTCCGACAGCTTTTCGTTGGATTCGGGACCCCAGTCCACGGTGAAGGCCTCCAGATAGCCGATATCGTCGGTGCAGTGCTCTTCAATCATCTTAAAGATGCCGCGGCCGATTTCCAGCGTCTCTTCCGAGCCCCTCAGCAGATAGTAGGAACCCAGGGCATAGCAGGCGAAGGCCTGATTATAGGTGTGCTTGGTGCTGTCCAGGGGCTTGCCGTCCCAGGTCATGGACCAGTAGATGCCGCCGTTTTCCCGGTCCAGGCAGCAGTCCTTCAAAAAGGCGTAGGCATGATCCGCCGCCTTGCCGCAGTCTTCTGCCAGCTTCTTCTTGCCCTCCTGGGCAAAGAACATGGAAGCCTGGGAAAAGAACCAGAGAATCCGGCTGTTCAGAATACAGCCCTTCTCCGCCTTCTTATCCACCTGAAGATCATAATCCATATAGCCGTAGAAACCGCCGTTTTCCTGATCCATGAGCTTCAGCCAGAAGGGAACGATGTTGCCCTCCAGCATCCGGCGGGCCGCCTGTTTGATGTAAGTAAGCTCTTCCATAGCTTGCCTCTTTTCTTAACGGATGCCCAGTTCGGTGTCGGTTTCCGTCAGCTGGGAATTCTTCTTGATATAATCCACCACTTCATCCACTGTGGTGAAGGCCAGACCCACATAGCTGTCGGCGCAGCCGTAGTAGATGGCAATGCGGCCGCTTTCCGCATCCTGCAGGGTGGCGCAGGGGAAGCAGACGTTGGGCACAAAGCCTCTCTCCTCGTACCACTGTTCAGGGGTCAGCAGATAGGTGCCGCAGCGGTATTTGACCCGGCTGGGCTCATCAATGTCCAGAATCGCGCCGCCGATGGAATAGACATAACCGTTGCAGGTGCCGGTGACGCCGTGGTAGAACAGCAGCCAGCCTTCGCTGGTCTCAATGGGAGCGGCGCCTCCGCCGATCTTCAGGGACTCCCACCAGTTGGAGCCTTTGCTCATCACGTGGCGGTGACGGCCCCAGAACTCCATATCCGGCGACTGGGACAGGAAAATGTCACCGAAGGGCGTATGGCCAGAGTCGCTGGGACGGGACAGCATGGTGTACATGCCGCCGATCTTGCGGGGGAACAGCACCGCGTTGCGGTTGAAGGGGATGAAGGGATTCTCGATTCTTTCGAAGGTCTTGAAGTCCGTGGTTTTGGCCACGCCTATGGAAGCTCCGTAGAAATCCTGACACCAGATGATGTAGTAGGTATCCTCCACCTTCACCAGACGGGGATCGTAGGCGTAACGGGGCATAAAGCTCTCGCCTTTGGCGTTCACAAAATTGATCCGCTCCGGATCGAAGTTCCAGTGAATACCGTCCTCGCTTCTTCCAAGATAGATATAGGGAATTCCATTAGTCTGTTCGGCTCTGAAAACGCCGATATAGCTGCCCTCATAGGGCACAACCGCACTGTTGAATATCCGGGCGATACCGGGAAGAGGATTCCTTCCGATAATCGGGTTTTCCTGATAGCGCCATACGGGAGCTGTGCAGCCTTCCGGCTTGTCCTGCCAGGGCATGCCGGGCAGATTGCCAGTAATCAGTTTTACGTTTGTCATCGTCACTCCTCCTTCGGATGAAAAAATATACTGTAAAAATTTTATCACAATCCCCACATTGTGCAAAGGGGTTTGACTGAAAAAATAGAATATGTTAAACTGAGTAAACAAGCTGTTTATCGAGGTAAAACCATGATCAAAACCATTCGCATCGACACTGTGGAGGGCCTGCTGCCGCTGCTGTCGGAACAGGACTGGCGGGAGGATCTTCACCGCAACCGCAGCTCCTATGTCTATCGGGGCATGCCCAATATCAACTACAAAATGGTCACCAGCCTGAGGCGCTGCTGCAAGGATCTGCAGAAGTCTTTGGAGCCGGCGATCCTGAATAACTTTGCCAAATATGCCGTCATCGAAGATCCCACCATCGCCCATTCCATCTGGCGGCAGATGATCCTGGGCCAGCACCATTCCCTGCCCACCCGGCTTCTGGACTGGACCCACTCCGCCCTGGTGGGCCTGCACTTCGCCACCTCCGAAGAGAACCTGGAGCAGATGGAGGATCATGACTGCATGGTATGGCGCATCGATATGAACGAGCTCCACTCCCTGCTGCCCGAGCCCTACCAGCAGGTCATCCAAAAGAATGTTTCCAGCGTTTTCTCCGTGGATATGCTGACCCAGGTCACCAACTCCCTGGAACAGTATGACGCGGACATGGGCGATCATTCCATGGTGGTCATCGAGCCCCCTTCCATCAACTCCCGCATCGTGAACCAGTATTCCTTCTTCTCCATCATCCCCACCGAGATGACGGACATCGAAGGTTTCCTGGATAAAAACACCAGCAACACCGTGATGTATGTCATAGACCGGCATCTTCGCTGGCGTGTCCGGGATATGCTGGATCAGCTGAACATGTCCGAGCGCATCGTCTACCCGGGCCTGGACGGCCTGTCCAAATGGATCGCCCGGCACTACTTTGTGAAATAACTCCGCAAATTCAGCCTAACTCATCTGGCCGATTGTCACAAAACATGGGTATGAGCCCAGAACCTTGAAACCTCATCAAAACTGGATTGTCACAAAATCAACCTCCTACCTTCATCCTGTGACAAATCTTCAAATCACTTTCACAGGAGACCAGAAAGCATATGATTTGTGACAAAATTGACTGTAAAAATAGCCAAATTTTAGGATTTGAAGCCATTTTTGTCACAGATCATTGGGACGACCTCCATCTGTGACAGCATTCTGTCACAAACACCCCTGTCAAATCTGCCCAGTGACAATCATCATGCAAATTGTCACAAAACATGGATATAAGCCCAGATCTGTGAAAATGCTAGTTCCTCGACTCTTCGCAAACTGGACTTTTTTCCACATCTAACGCATAACAGGAATCGCATAGACTAGTCAAACATTGCCTTAGGTTCTGAGTTTAGAACCCGAAGATCCTTTGTTTGGCTTAATCATAAAATGCCACAAGGCTTCTGTCTGTCAAGGCTTCATTCGCTTTGCGAATGAACCGCGAAGCGGCTGCGGCCTTGACAGTTACAGAAAGCACTTGTGGCATAGGGTAATTAAGCCAAACAAAGGATCACTCCGCCGCGGAAGCGGCAGAGATATCCTTGAAACCTATTGCCATAAAAAAACCTGATAAGCATTCAGCTGTTGTACCGCAGTTTTGCTTATCAGGCTTTTTTGTTAGACTAAGTTGCTATAGTCTATTTGGTTGTTTTAGGATCTCTTATTTCACGGTGATGTTGATCACACGGGGCTGAGGTCCGTTGTACCAGTACAGGTAGCACTCAACATCGATGGTCTGACCAACCTGCAGAGCCTGAGCTGCTTTGTAAACTTCAGTCTCGGGGCCGCACAGATAGGAACGAACGTTGAAGCTGTAAACCTGGCCGTTCAGAGAAAGGTTGAAGTAAACATCGGAACCTTCCTGACCGGAACCATCCCAGTTGTACATGAAGGCATCACCAGCGTCATTGGCGGGCTCCACCACGAGGCCTTTGACGGTAACCAGCTGGCCCATATGCTTGGCAAGCTCGTTCTCGGTGATGAAAATATTGGTAACATCCATGGGGCTGGCGACATAGCTGGGGCCGCTGATGATCTCGAAGGACTCGGGAGAGATCTCAACCATTCCGGAGTACTCGGCCTTGTAGCCTTTGACGCGGATCTTGGTACCGGGGGTCAGCTTGTCATACTCTTCCTGAGTGCAGGGAAGGTTGTACAGGAAGTAAGCGCCGTTGCCGTCTTCGGTGTAAACAACCGCGGCATCCTGCCACCAGGATTCTTTGGCCTGAACATAGGTCTCAACAGTTACAGGAGCATCAACTGCGGTATTCCAGTACTCGTCGAAGGTCATAACGCCTTCGCTCTTTGCGTTGATGTCTTCCTCTTTCGCAGCATTGGAGCTGCATGCAGTCATACCGACAACCAGGCAGGCAGCCAGCAGAAGTGCAAACAGTTTTTTCATTTGATTTCTCCTTTTTGTTAAAGGTGATTGAATAGAGTCAACATTTACATTATAACCAAAAGCGTTCAAAAATCAACCTTTATGTGGTAAGATTTCTGAACGCTTTTACATGGTGATTTGTTTATTTTGCCGCTTTCTTCTTTTTCAGGAAGCCAGCCAGGTACACGACACCGATCATCACCCAGGCGCATACCAGCACCACAATCAGCGTGACGGCGGCGGAAGGCAGCGGACCCAGATCTGTTTCAGTTCCCGAAGAGCCTGCCTGCTGGGAAACCTGATCCAGACGATACAGGGACGTGGTGTCCTGATAGAGCTGATCCAGGTAGTTTTCATCCACTGTCTGACCACGGCGCACCGACAGCACCACATTCTCAATCAGGTGGCCGGCGGCATCGCGAAGGGAGGTGGAGCCGTTGAACACCGGCGTGGTGAAGGTATGCTCCACGTTGTTCAGCAGCAGCTGGGAAGCCTGGATTTTGATGTCGTAATGGGCATTGCCGTCTTCTCCGCTTCTGGAGAGGTAATCCTGATATTCCGCGGAGCTCTGGGCCTTGCTGGTCACCGGCACATAGCCTTCGGTTTCGGAATAGGCGATCTGGACCTTATTGCTCAGCAGGTACTGGGCAAAGAGCCAGGAGGCCAGCACTTCCTGGTTATCGGCCTTGTTGAAGATACAGATGGAGGGACCCTGGCTGATCATCTGCGGATTCGCGGGATCCGCCTGGGGCACAGGACGGACCACCGTCTCGAATTCCACCAGGTTTTCCGGAGCGATATCGATCAGAGGCGCGTGGGATCCCATCCAGGTGGCGCCGGCAGTGGAGTCCACCGCAAAGAGGCACTGGCCCGCGTTCAGGAAGTTGGCAGGATAGCTGCTGATCTTGAAGGTAGAGAAGGAACGGGTCTCGGCGTGCTGCCGGATTTCCCGCAGAAACTCTCTGGTTACATCATTGAAGATCTCGATCTGTCCGTCCTCGGTGGAATAGCCCGCGTTCATCTGCTTCAGATACTGGATCATCATGTTATCGGTGGACTTGTAGATGAAGGGAATCATGACCTTCTGGCCGTTGAGGGTGAAGGTGCCGTCGGCATCCTGAGCCATGGCGGCTTCGGAAACCTCCCAGATCCAGTCCCAGGTCACCACATCGGGCACGGTGTAGCCCAGCTTCTCCACGAAGTCCTTGTTGATATACAAAGCTTCCGTGGAACGCATGTAAGGCAGGGCGTAGGTGACGCCGCCGATGGCACACTCAGAAAGGAACTGAGGAATGATCTCCTGACGGGTGGGACCTTCGAACTGAAGCTCAGAGCCTCCCAGACCATACTTCGGATCGTCCATCAGCTGATCCAGGCTCACCACGGTGCCGCTGCCGGTCATGTAGGTAGCGATGTGGTCCGGATAGGTGATGCAGATATTCGGGGTGGTATTGGTGGAAATATTGGTGATGACATCATTGTAGATGCGGCCATAATCGGTATACAGCCTCATGTTGACCTTGATGTTGGGATAGGCCTTCTGGAAATCCTCGATGGCCTGATAGTAGATATCCGTCTGAGCCTTGTTGGTATCGTTCTTGGCCCAGAAGGTCAACTCATAGTTCCGGGAGGTATCGAAGCTTTCCGGAATGGAAAACTCCGGGATGCCCAGGGAGCCGTGGCAGCCGGACATCATCAGCACCATCAGAAGAGCCAGAAAAACAGCGGTAATTTTCTTCATCATCCTTTGGTACCTCCGCGGCTGACGCCTTCCATGATCTTTTTATGGAAAATCAGGAACAGGATGATCAGAGGAATGGAAATGACCACCACCGCTGCCATCATGGCAGGGATGTTTTCACGGCCGAAGCCGTTCTCGCGGATTTCCTGAATACCGTTGGATACCAGGAAGTAGGCGGCATCATCAGTGATGAGGCGGGGCCATACATAGCTGTTCCAGCACTCGATAACCTTCAGAATTACGATGGTCACCATGGTGGGCTTGCAGATGGGAATCAGTACCTTGGTCAGGTACTTCAGATCGGAGGTGCCGTCCACCTTGGCCGCTTTGTAGAGCTCATCGGGCACCTGCTCGAAGTTTTCCTTCAGCAGATAGATGTAGAATACGGAAGTGACCGAAGGAAGGATCAGGCCCCAGAAGGTATTTCGCATATCCCAGTTGGTGATGGTAACGAAGTTGGTAATGACCACGAGCTCCGTGGGAATCATCATCAGAGACAGGAAAATACCGAAGACGGCGTTCTTGCCCTTGAACTCCAGCCGGGCAAAGGCGAAGGCCGCCAGGGTAATGACCACCACCATCAGGGCCGTGGTGGCCACGGTGAAGATGATGGTATTAAGGAAATATCTTCCCAGATCCACAGTTGTAAAGGCATCCACGTAGTTCTGCAGCGTCGGGGACGCAGTGAAGAACCTTGGAATATATTCGGCGTTGTAGGCGCTGTAGCTCTTCAGGGATGTAAGAATCATCCAGTAGAAGGGGAACAGGACAATCAGCGCCCAGATGCCCAGAAAGACATAAATGACAATATTCAGGATCCGCTTTCGGTTTCTGGCGGCGCGGCCGATCTGATCCAGCGATTTCTGATGATTGGAATCACTCATGACGCACCCTCCTTAGACAACCTGGTTTTTGTTGCGGATCATCAGGTTGATGACCGTAATCGTCATAACAATAGCGAACAGAATCAGCGCCGCCGCCGAAGCGTAGGACGGATATCCGCCGGAATTGCCGTAGAGCATATCGTAAACATAACCCACGATGGTGTTCATGCCCGCCGCGTTCAGATCGGTGCCGAACAGGGCGACCGCATCCGCGTAGGCCTTGAAGGCTCCGATGAAGCCGGTGATGATCAGATAGAAAATCATCGGGCTGATCATGGGAAGAGTGATCCGGGTAAAGATTCTCAGCTTGGAGGTGCCGTCCACCTTCGCCGCGTTGTAGTACTGCTGGTTGACGGAGGCCAGAGCGGAGGTCAGGATCAGGATCTTAAAGGGCATAACCACCCAGATGGTATACAGGCACATGACGAACATCTTGGCCCAGTAGGGACCGTCAATAAAGTCGACGCTGCTGCCGCCGAAGGCCTGAATCAGCAGGTTGATGAGACCGTCGGAGTAGGCCGTTTTCTTGAACAGCACCATGAACACCAGACCCACGGCCAGGGTGTTGGTGACATAGGGAAGGAAGTAAATCGTCTGGAAAAGTTCCTTCAGAGGCTTGATGGAGCTTAAGGCCACCGAAATCAGCAGGGCGATGCCGGTGGACAGCGGAACGGTGATGATAACCAGAATGAAGGTATTCTTCAGTGCCTGCAGGAAATAGGGATCGTGCAGCACGTAGGAGAAGTTGAACAGACCCACGCCGCGGTAGGACTGGGAAGCGAAGTTGTAGCCTTCCTCAAAGGAATAGACCACCACGTCCACCAGGGGGTAGACCATGAAGATTCCCAGGAACAGGATCGCGGGCAGCAGGTACAGCCAACCTTTCAGATTGTTGTTTTTCATTTCTGCCCCCGATTACATTTCTACCTTATAGTAGATTCTTTCTTCCGTCTCGTAGTTGAAAAGAAATACCTTGGGCACCTTGACGTTGAACTTCACCACCGACTTGGAGGTATCCACCTTGTTTTCTGCCGGGATAATGGCACGGATGGTTTCACCCGCCAGGTTGGGATGCTTCGCCACCACGCTGGTATCGCGGCCCATGACCTCGACTCTCTCCAGCTGGCAGGACAGATGTCCGTTTTCCGCCAGCACAAAGCCCTCGGGGCGGATGCCCACCCAGACCTTCTGATCCGGAATGCCGGAAATCTGCAGCAGATCCTCATCGCCGATGTGGATCCGGCCGTCTCTGATGCTGCCCTCAAATACGTTGATAGGCGGTGTGCCCAGGAACTTGGCGACGAACAGATTCTGAGGATCGTCATAAACATCCTGGGGCTTGCCGATCTGCTGGAGGATACCGTCCTTCATCACAACGATCATATCGGAGATGCTCATGGCCTCTTCCTGATCGTGGGTAACAAAGATGGTGGTAACGCCGGTTTCCTTCTGAATCCGGCTGATTTCCTCACGGGTCTGCAGACGCAGGCGTGCGTCCAGGTTGGACAGAGGCTCATCCAGAAGAAGCACTCTGGGGGTCTTTACCAGGGCCCGGGCGATGGCCACGCGCTGCTGCTGTCCGCCGGACATCTCGCTGGGCTTTCTGTCCAGGAGCTTCTCGATCTGCACCAGCTGGGCCGCCTTCAGCACCCGCTGCTCCATCTCCTCTTTGGAGAGCTTATCGGCTCCCTTCAGATTCTGCAGCGGGAACATGATATTCTTTCTGACTGTCAGATGAGGATACAGGGCATAGTTCTGGAAAACCATTCCCACGCCGCGGGCTTCCGGAGGAAGCTTGGTCACATCGTCCTCACCGAACCAGATTTTGCCGCTGGAGGGGCTCTCCAGACCGCAGATCAGGTTCAGCGTTGTGCTTTTGCCGCATCCGGAGGGTCCCAAAAGGCCAATCAGCTTTCCGTCCGGAATTTCAAAATCAAAATCGTTGACCGCGATGACGTCGCTGCCCTTTTTGTCCCGGTTAGGGAATTTCTTTGTCAGATGATCAAGTACAACTTTCATAAGCCTCATCCTTTCAGTTTTTGACATACCCGCCTTAAAACGGGAACCATTCCTATTTTATAGCACAGAGACGGTGAAAATCAATATATAAAGACACTTTTCGAAGGATATTGTGGAGAAAAAAACATATATTACCCTCACTTGAAAGCAATAAGCTATTTAAAATAAATTTTAACGGCGGTGATCTTTCTTCAGACGGCGGTCTGCTTCTTATCAAGGAATTTGC
>CACZRP010000118.1 GCA_902783575.1 uncultured Eubacteriales bacterium | reverse complement strand
CATATCCTCGGAAAGCAGGCTGCTGACCGGCTGCTTGTCCTCTAGTCTATCGTCAGTGTATACCATAAATTCATCAATGGCATTCCTGGAAAGAGTCTCCGACAGATTCACCTCTCTTTTCCTGAGTTCGATGCGTTTTCTTTCACCCTCAGCCAGAGAGAAGTCATATAGATAGGCTGCCATATTTCCGTTGGGAAGCCGGTTGACCGTGTGAATTCTGTAATCTCCGCTCTTCAGGCAAAGGGCTAACTGTCCTTCCGCCGGGAGGGAGGGGCACTTGATTCTGGAATACATTCCGTCCCTGTATCTGCACAGGGTAAAGGACTGTCTTGTGATAAAATCCTCCGGTTTCTCACTGACAAGAGAAAGCTCAGCGTGTTTCTTTCGGGGAATCAGACTCTTGTTCTTCCTGGAGGGTGAAACAAACGCATCTCCCTTCAGATATTCAGCCAGCCGCGTATTGGGGTTAAGTCTGGCGGGAATTCCCAGGGTTCTGGCAATGGCAACAAATAAAATCTCGGAACTCTGATCATCCGTAAGCCCGCTTTTTAAAGAGGCCTCCGGGGTCAGATACAGATCTCTGTAATCCATCTCCGAAACCTGCTTCAGATTCTCTCTGATCCACGACCAGATCTGCCAGGGCTGTTTGGTCATCTTTTTCTTCAGATCAGAGGAAAAGAAGTTCTCAATCGCTGTTCTGTAGTCCGTCAGCCTTTCATCTCCTACCCTCGGGCATAAAACGTAGGGAATAAAGATCTCATCAGAATAATCCGTGCTGAAGGGACTGGCGGTAATGAGATGATCCGTGAGAACCGCTTTCGTAATATCCCGAAGATCCTTCAGAGAAATGGATTTCAGAAGTGCTTCCCTGTACCGTCCATCCCCCAGACAGTCCTCCTCCAAAAAAGAACAGATTTCTTCGAAATTACCATAAGAGAGCCTCAGCAGCTTCTTGACATCCATGGAATAACAATAGCCGTTTCTGTCCGCGCTGACAAGGGCCTCAGCCCTGTCCTTCTGATAGAAACTGCCGCGTCTCATGTTACGAAGGCCGCTGCCCTGGTCAATTCTCTCATCCCGTTTTTTCTTACTGGCCTCGTCCAAAATGAGGTGATGTACCGGGCTGTCCAGGGGCGCTGTAAAGTCAAAGGGGATCCACTGATCCGGCTGTCTGATCTGTCCCGCTTCCTGAAGTCTGAGACAAACCGTGGTATCCTCCCGGACCAGCACATTTTCTTCAGCCAGCAGAGTTCTGCCGCCAGTTTCGGCAAAGGCATGTACATGAACATTTCCCAGGCCTGCCATCAAACTGACGCAGCCCTGCCCATCGGTGTGAAGACGGCAGGCGGGCATCATTTCCGCCATATTCAGAATCTCAAGAAATACTTCCGCATTTACTGCTGGAGCACCCTCCGGAGTCAGAACCCGGATATTCAGTGTCCGCACGGGAGCATAATGATCCGTCACCAGTTCATAGGTAACGGCATGATCGAGATAGCATCTGTCAGCCCGCTCTTTTCCGTAAATTCCGGCAAGCTCGTCCATGCTTCCGGCACCGCTGAAGGTTCTGGTATGAACAAACATGGCTCTCGAGGACGCATTGGTGAACCATCCCAGATCCAAAACAGGCTCCGGCTCGCAGGCACCAAGAAAATGCCAGCCGCCGTCGGCATATACCTCCACCCAGGCGTGGTTATCGTCACAATGAGACCACCAGGGGGCGTAGATCTGTCTGGCCGGCAAACCGATACTTCTCAGGGCATTCACCACAAAAGTGGATTCCTCCCCGCAGCGGCCGCTGCCGGAACGGTAAACCGTCAAAGCGGATGCGGTTCTGTCGTCTGCGCTCTGATAGGTAACGTTTTCCTGTGCCCAGTAATTCACCTCCAGCGCCGCCTCGGCCATCTTTGCAGGATCACCGAAAAGCTCCTTCTCCGTCAGCCTGGGCCTTAACAGATCATAGAAAAGATCCCGGCAGAAGGAGATATCTTCTGTGTTGATTCGTGGATACAATACCTGCTCCGCAAAAAGATCCTCCGGCAGCTCCCGGCACCACGGAACCTCTTTTCTCAGCTTCAGGGCGTGACGGACAAAGGGAAGATAATCGGTCACTTCATGTTCGGCCAGATCCTCCACCGGCAAGGTAGCCGCCAGATACAGGAGCCAGTCCCCTTCTTCCGCATCCCGGGCCGCTGTCTCCCGCAGCTTTTCTTTGACCCTTTCCCCCAGGCCAGACAGCTGTTCACTGCGCCTTGCGAAAATCTTTTCCAAATAGTTTTTCCTAGTTAATTCCATCACTTCTCACCCCAGAACGATGATAATACCTCTTGGGCTTCTTTTATCTTCGAACTGTCTGTGCGCCATATTTCAAATTCACTCAGGGAAGACAATCCCATACTGACTCCCTGTTTCCTGTACAGCATACCGCTGTCCAGGGTCTTTTTCCCGGACATATGAAAGCTTCTCAGGGGGACTTTCGGCAACATTTCACGGATCACGGAGGCATTGACTCCGGCTCCGGCCATAATGTCGATCCTTCCCTCCGCCTTCTCATGGAGTGATGCGATCAGGTCACAGCCTTCCATGCAGCTGTTTTTCTGTCCGGAAGTCAGAATGGTCTGAATATTCATATCGATACATTCCTGAAGGGTCCTGTAGGGATCCCTGGACACATCAAAAGCCCTGTGCAGGGTAACGTTCATGGAACCCCGCAGCTCCAGCAGCTTCTCCATGGCTGCCCTGTCCAGTTCTCCATCGGCAGTCAGACATCCGATCACCACACCATCAGCCCCGGCCTCTCTGAACATCGCCACTTCCTCTTTCAGTATATCCAGCTCATAGGGCGTATAGAGAAAGTCTCCGAAACGCGGTCTCAGCAATACATTGACAGGAATATCCACCTGCTGTCTGACCTGATGAAAAAGAGCCAGTGAAGGGGATGTGCCGCCGATAATCAGGTTTGAACAGAGCTCCAGCCTGTTAGCGCCGCCCGCGGCCGCAGCCAGGGCGGATTCGACGCTGTCAACGCAGCATTCCAGTATATAACCTCTGCTGATATGATTCATTTCAATCATCTCCAGATAATAGTGTAAAGTATATTGTACGTTTCCGGCAGAAGAAAGTCAAGTCAGCTTCTGCTTCTGATTTTCCGGAGCTGTTCAGCGCATTCCTTCAGCTTGGAGGCAAAGTAAATCATCTCTTCTTCCGTATTTTCATAACCCAGAGTAATTCGGATTGATTCCCTGGCTTCCATGGCCGAAAGGCCAGTGCTCAAAAGAACCCGGGACGGCTCCAGGGAACCGCTGGAGCATGCGGAGCCTGCGGATACGGCTATCCCGTTGATGTCCAGCAGCACCATCAGGGATTCCGCTTCTATACCGTCAAGGCGCAGATTAATATATCCTGGCATCTGCATTTGCTTGTCAGCCTGTCCCAGAGGTCCATTCAGATGCAGGCCGCTGATATCCTGAATCTGCTCCAGCAGTTTATTTTGAAGCACTTCAACCTGCTTTCTCTCTTCCTCCAGGCAGCCGGCGGCCAGCTCGGCGGCCTTTCCGAATCCCACGATGGCAGGAACGCTTTCCGTGCCTGCTCTTAAATCCCTCTCCTGAGCTCCGCCCAGAATCATGGGAGAAAGCTGGACCCCTTTACGGATATAAAGCGCTCCTATGCCCTTGGGACCATAGATTTTATGCGCGCTGAGAGACATCAGATCAACGGGAAGTTCTTTCATGAAAAGAGGTATTTTCCCCAAGGCCTGGACAGCGTCCACGTGAAAGAGGATATCATTTTCACGGCAGATTTTTCCCAGCTCCTCCACCCTCATGCGGGTGCCCAGTTCATTGTTGACATACTGGCAGGTCACCAGCACCGTATCAGGCCTGATCATCGATCTGAGTTCCTCAGGATTGACACTGCCCGTGGCATCCGAAGAAAGCCAGGATACCTCAAATCCATCTTTCTCCATCTCCCTGAGACAGTTCACCACCGCCGGATGCTCCACCCTGGTACTGATGATATGCTTTCCTTTACCGGCGCCCGCCAGCGCGCCCCTGCGAAGCGCCCAGTTGTCGGACTCCGTCCCTCCGCTGGTAAAGATGATCTCCCCAGGCTCGGCGCCGATAGCAGCAGCCACCCTTCTCCTGGCCTTCTCTACCGCAATTCTGGCGTCCTGCCCGAAGGTATGGACGCTGGAGGGATTGCCGAAAATTTCCCTAAAAAAAGGCAGCATCTCCTGTAAAACTTCTTCTTTTACAGGGGTCGATGCTGCGTGGTCAAGATATACTTTCATCCTTGTTTTTCCTCTCGACAGACATACCGGTCAACCCAGTTCCTGAAAAGCTCCTCTGAATGAGCCCGCCAGATGCTCACCGGCGTCCTGGCCGGATCATCCTCAGGAAAATAATGCTCCGGGACATCGATTTTCAGGCCTTTATTAATATCACGGAAATATTCAAAGCTCAATGTATCTGCCTCATATTCGGAATGTCCCGTGACATAAACCTCTTGATGCTTTTCATCCACCATCAGATAGACGCCGGCCTTCTCCGATCTGGCAGCGATCCGAAGATCCGGGACCTTTGCCACATCATCCTCTCTGGTAAAGGTATGACGGCTGTGAGGCGCATAAAAAGGAGAATGCATGCCTTCAGTCAATCTGGTCTCTTCCGCCAGCTGATGCTCGAAAATACCGAACTGCTTGGCAGGAAGTACAAATTTCTGAATTCCATAATGATGGTACAGGCCAGCCTGGGCTCCCCAGCAGATAAACAATACGGGAATGCCTTCTTCCCTGGCCCAGTCCATAATCCTGCACAGTTCATCGAAATATGTCACGTCTTCGAACTGCATAAACTCAACAGGCGCCCCCGTGATAATCAGGCCATCGGGCCGGTCTTCCTTTCCCCCGGAAAAAGTAGTATAAAACTGCTTCAGATGTTCAGGGTCTGTATGGGTGGGCCGGTAGGTTTCCGTCATCCAGAAGGAAACTCTGACAGGACATTCAGACATGGCTAACCGGCGAAGGAGCTGCCTTTCGGTTCGCTCCTTCACCGGCATCAGATTTAAGATCGAGATATGTTTGACATTCTGAAAATCAATCCGGGATGGATTTTCGATAATCCTGTCCTCCAGATGATCTTTCTTCCATTCTTCCCTCAGCTCATCAATGGCCGGAAGGTTCCTGATTGGAAACAGGGGCATTCGCCTTCTCCTCCTGTACAGGTGCTTGTGGTGTGTAGTTCACAGGATAACTGCCGACGGGAGGCCGGTTGTTCATCATCATCTGCTGCTGCATGAGCTTCTGCTGTTTCTTTTTATCCCGTTTCACCAGAAGTTTGATGAAGATGATAATCGCTATCACTATGATAATAAAGATCAGCCAGCCGACATAATGTCTCGCGAATCCCAGGGCAAAATCCTGAATTCCGGAAACAAAGTTTTCTGATCCCCGTTTAAAGGCCTGGGAAAGCTGCTGGCCGAAACCAATGGCAGGCTCCTCGGTACCGGAGAGACGGCCAACTTCATTGATTTCGAGATAAATCGTGGAGAAGCTTACTAGCGAATCATATCTTCTCAGATTGCCGGAATAATAATCAATGTCATATTCCACATCATTGATGGCATTCTGAATGGTGATGATATCTTCCATATTCTCCGCCTTTTTCAGCAGTTCCTGGAGGGACTCCAGTTTTGCCTTGGCGGAGGATAGACGGGCCTCGGAATCAAAATAGGCTTCACTGACATTTTCCACATTCTCGTTGATGGAGAGCACATGGCCGATTTCACTGGTGATATCGCAGAAATAACGATACTGATCGGCAGGAATCCTGAGGGCATAGC
Source organism: uncultured Eubacteriales bacterium (assembly GCA_902783575.1). GTDB lineage: Bacteria > Bacillota > Clostridia > Lachnospirales > Bianqueaceae > RUG760. Next base: position 3,202 of record CACZRP010000118.1, on the reverse strand, counting down.
TGGCGTACCGGTAACTTCCGTAACTGGAAAGGGTACTGTTTTCAATATAGCCGCCGGCTTTTCCAAGCTTATCCTTCAGATCCGCATTCGCGGCATCAAAGTCCAGTGTCTCCATGTTGATATGGGCAGTATAGATCAGCTTCGCATTTGCCAGAGCAGAATTTCCGGAAATGAGATCCCCGTTCTCCGCAGTGACAGAAGCCTCAGCCTTTGCTTCTTCAGCGGCGTACTCCATATCCATATCTCCGCCATAAGCCGGAGAGTAAGCTGAATAGCTTTCCTCCTGCGCCGCAGGCGCATATCCATTGGAAGACGAGTAATAACTGTCGCTCTTAGCGCTGCTGCCTCCAGAGCAGCCTGCCATCATCAGTACTCCAAGACAAATGGCAATGATTATAACTGTCAGTTTTTTCTTCATGACTGAATCCTCCGAGTATGATTGTTTTCTATCCTTATACACGAAAAAAACTGGCCAAGGTTTCATCTGTCAATAAAGATATCATGGAAAAAGAAATGTGTCAACCTTCAGGAGAATTCCCTCATGCTTAAGGGTGCGGCTGAAGCTGCGGCTGGGGCTGCGGATTCTGAAGATTGGGATCATTCTGCTGGAGGTTCGGCTGCAAGTTCGGCTGCTGGTTCTGCTGCAGATTCTGCTGCTGGGCTTCCAGCACATGGAAGTTTTCTCTTCCCGGGAAGAGCTGCAGATTCGCCTGATTAAACTTCTCAAAAATAGTGAAGTTGCCGGAATTCACCGCGTTGACGGCTCCCTGAAGGGAGGTTCTTTGCAGCATCCGATCAAACTGCTTTGAGTTTTTAAGAATATTGACATTTTTATGCATCAGCTTATAGTCAACTTCAAAATCACCCTTCTTATCAGGCTGGGTCATGTTTTCCTTCATCAGGTACATGGCCGTGGCCACCTTGGTTTTGATCAGGTCCTGATTCGCATTAATCCAGGCGGTATCTTTTTTGCCGTACTCTTTCAGATCCTTTTTAACAGTGGCAAGAGTCTCCTTAGGCGCAGGACAGTATCTCTCATCAAACTGAGCAGAAGTTCCGCCGTTCTTGATGATCTCAATACCCACGTGGCCCTTAAACTGATCCTCCAGGGCGCCGCCGTGGCCGCTCGTGGCAGCGTCCTTAAGCAGATCCCGGGAAGGTTCTTCCATGAATCCTTTCCACTCAGAGCTGTTTCCGATCTGTTTATAGGCCTTGCCGAGTTTATTAGAGATCAGAGGCACTTCCAGTGATTTTTTATCTCCCCTGACAGCGGATACGGCTGATCGGGTGGCCACCAGCTCCAGATAAATCTTGTTCTGCTCTTCCGGCGATTTGTATTTAAAACCACTGGATTTGATTTTATCCTGCAGAGCTTCAGTTCTTTCCTTACCGGTGGGCATATACTGATCCGGTACTGAGCCTTCGATATGATCCGCCGTTTTTACATAATTCTTGAAGGCATCCTCAAAAGCGCCGCCATGGCCCTGCTGGATCAGTTTCCTGGCCTTGGCGGGATCTTTCGCGATAAAGTCCTTAAGCATCTTGCATTTCTTCAGCTTCGCAATCTGCTTGTTCAGTTCTACAGGATCGATTGGTTTATGAAGGGTTTCCGGCTGATTTCTTTTTGTCTCCAGGCAAAGCCGGGTGGCAAGAATCTCGATATACAGACCTTCTTTTCTTTCATCGGAGATATTTTCAAAGGCTTTCTGCCCCACCTTGTCCTGCAGATTGCTGATCCGCTCATCGCCATTGGGCATATACTCCTTAGGCGCGTTGGCAGGAAGATGCTCGATGTTTGCCAGATAATCCTTAAACAGATCCTCCAGGGCGCCGCCATGACCGTCTTCAGCAGCGCTCAGCAGAGTTTTCTCCGGAGTCTTGGCCATGAAGCCTTTATACAGATCATCCTTGGCCATGGCCTCCAGCTTGGTTCTCATGACTTTAGGATCAAAATCCTTGTCGAGAGACTTTTTGTCCCCCCGCTTGGCCTCAATGCTCTTTCTGGTGGCCATCAGCTCCAGCGCCAGCGCATGCCTGGTTTTAAGATCTTTGGCATTCTTGATTTTCTTCTGAAGAATCTCAATTCTTTTCATGGCTGTGCCGGCATAGTGTTTTGGCGCGTCCTTGGGCAGATGATCCAGATTCTGAATATACTCGGAAAACATCTCTTCGGCTTTTCCGCCATGGCCTTTCTGAATTGCCGCAATGAATTCCTTGCCTTTTTTCTTCATAAAGGCCTTAAAGCAGGGAAGCTTATCGTAGTTGGGAAGCTTAGCGAAATTATCCGCGTTCACATGATTGCTCTGCAGCATATAAAGATTGTTCGGCTGAGCTTCAATGGATCTTCTGGCTCTGAAAATCTCAGAGGCATACTGATAGGCTTCCGGGCTGTTGGGGTTAACGCCCTCCAGCTTTTTCTGCAGTGTTTCGATACGATCAGCCACTGTCGGCATATATCGGTTACCCAGGGTATAATCCAGCTTCGGCTGCTGCATCATATACTCTTTGAAGGCATCCTCCGCTGCGCCGCCATGACCGGCGACAGTCAAATCCTTCATGGCATTCAAGCCCTTATCCTTGATAAAGCTGTCAAAGCTTTTGTTCTTCATCAGGGCCTGGACATTGGCTTTCATCGCCTCGGGATTGACATTCATTTCCAGCGTGGCCGGCTTTTTCCGTACAGCGTTTACCGTGGCCCGGAGAGCAAAAAGGGTCGCGAAAATCTTTTTCCGTTCCCTGGCGGGATACTCTTCATCATTGTAGAAGGATGCGCTGTTGATAATCTTCTGCAGCTCTTCGATATTCTTTTTCGCATCCAGATTTGCTTTAAAATAATCAGCCATTGTACGTTTCCTTTCTGCAGAATTCGGACACAAGTTAAATTATCTTTATTATAACCCTTACCAGTGATAATTCAAGATGTGCTGCGAATTCAGCATAAAATCGGCATATCTCTTCCTCAGGAAATTTCCATACCCAGGATTTGCACTTGAACGTGGGATGACCTCCGAAAATTTATCGCTTTAAAGCATTATATACATTTTTTCGACCCCACGCAACTGTTTTTCACTAACAACAAAAAAAGGAACAGCTGCCTGTTCCTTTTCGTCAGTAGTTTTCATCGAATATTGGCAAGGATACCCCGTCCTCTTTAGGGCGGGGAGGAATGGCCGCTCTTAATTATACGGCAGATCCTTGTACT
>CACZRP010000117.1 GCA_902783575.1 uncultured Eubacteriales bacterium | reverse complement strand
CGGTCACCGCATCCTGGACCAGCTGGAAACCCGCAATCAAGGACAATTGTACACCGCCGTCGCACATGCTGGCGGGCACATAATCATTTCTCTGATATATCATAGCACTCGATTTACTCTCCTTCAACTGTCAGTACTTTTTTCCCGGAGGTCAGCACGATCGCCACCGCGATCAGCACCAGGCCGCATCCGATAAGCTTTCGCAGGCTCAGGGTCTCATGCAGGATCAGATAGCCGCTGATGGTGGCAAACACGGCCTCCGTCCCCATGATGAGGGAGGCCAGCGTTGGGTCCAGATGCTTCTGGCAGACGTTCTGCATGGTATAGCAGAAGGCGCCGGAGACGATGCCCGCGTAGAGAATCGGAATCAGGGCCGCCCGGTACTGCTGCCAGGTGGCCTGCTCGAAAAGAAGACTCAGAAGGAATGACAGGATGGCGATCACAAAAAACTCGATCACCGCGTACCACATCAGGTCCGCGTTTTGAGAAAAATGGTCAATCACCAGGATCTGCACCGTGAAGAGGATCGCTCCCAGAAAGACATAGGCGTTGCCGGTGGAAACATGCAGGCCCTGTTCCACCGAAATCAGGTAGAGGCCCGCCAGGGAAATCAGCACGCCGATCCACAACCGGCCTGTGGCCTTGATGCCGAAAAACACGCCGGCCACGGGCACCAGGATAATGTAAAAAGTGTTAATAAAACTGGCCTCTCCCACGGTGGTGGTCACCAGTCCCATCTGCTGGACGATACTGGCCGCAAACAGCGCCGCGCCGGTAATGGTGCCGCCCAGCAATGTCTGACGCCTGTCACAGGGAATCGGCGGCTGCTTTCTGAGCTTCCTCAGTCCGTCACGGCACAGCGTCACGCACAGAAGAATCACGCCGGAAACTAAGAACCGGGCAAAAACATAGGAAAACGGCGGCAGGTCATCCATGGCTACGCTCTGCGCCACGAAGGTTGTGCCCCACAGCAGCGTTACCAGAAAAAGCAGCGCCTCGAAGCCCCTGCCGGAGGTTTTGAGCACAGATTGTCTAACTTCTTGTTTGTTCATTTTCTAACTCGATAAAACACCCAGAATCACCGGAACCGAGGCCTGTCCCTTGGAGATTCGTTCCGGCACTTCCCTTCGGATCATCCTGACGTACATCCCTAATACAATCAGGGCAAGCAGTAATTGAATAATAGCCATATTCCCCTCCAGGGAATTTTTTCCCGCTCATTATATCATTGCTTAAGGCAAACTGCAATTCCCATGGTGCTTGGCAGGTTAAGGACATTGTGATTTCAGCGCCTTCTCTTGGGACAGCATTGCAGAGCCTTCTTTGCGGACAGCATTGCACTGAGGCAAGTCGCCGCAAGTCTGGGCAAAAGAAATAAGGCTGCAGCAACATTACTCACCTTCCTTTGCTGAGTAATGTTGCTGCAGCCTCTTGCCTTATTTTACACGTTGGTATAATTGTTTTTCAGGGATGGAATGTCTTCTTTACGAATCCACTCTTCTGAATAGCCACAGTTACCGCAGACATAACGGTCTACCTTAACTGCGCTGAAGATCGTGAAACCCGTTTTGATGTTGTTGCCACTGCCGTAGGCTCCGGCATACCCGGGAACAAACAGGATGTCTGAGCTTCCGCATTTGGGACAACGACGTGTGTTTTTCAAATCAGTCACCTCCTCTCAGGAATCTCTCTTTTCTCGTCTATGGTTTTGAATGATGCCCGGCTGTTAATAACCAGAGGGATCCACAGAAATGAGGTTCTTTCCCTTGTATCTGACCTTGTACTCTTTGCCATCCTCCAGTCTTGGAGCCGCCATCGAAGCATCATACCGAAGCCGGAAGATTCTTCCCGTCTTCACATCGGCAAAACACGCAACTCTTCCCGTCGCTTTATCCGGCATCATTGGTACACCCATGGGATCTTTGAGGGCGTTCTGCCGCTGGGGCTGTGGAAAGTTCATGAAGTTTCTGGCCTGCGCTGCGATTTTGTTTTCATCCACGATATAGCGTCCTACTATCTCTTTTTCTTTTTCAAACATTCTTGGCACCTCCTTACACCAAGCTGATGATTCGATTTGTTTTGGAAATTATGATACCTTGACTATAGCATCCTTATACCCGCAGGCGCAGAAAATTGCTCAAGCGGTTCTTAATTTTGTCTAAATGGCAGCTGCGGCATGCGGATAGCGCCAGCGGTTGGTGCTGTGAGAGCCCTCGTCACGTTGATAGCACCAAGAATTGGTGCTATTAAAGCTCTCGTCATGTTGATAGCACCAGAGATTGGTGCTATTTGCATTTTTCTTGGTGCATTGCACCACATTTCTTCTTCCTAGCACCAAAAGTTGGTGCTGCCATGTTATCTGACAGCGATATTGCACCAAAACGTCGGCGAGCAGCAAGATTCATCGCAAGCGAGGGCGCACATAGCAACACAATGCCTCAGAAAGCCTATGGTTTTACGATTTCCAGAATACAGTAGGACGCGCAGTGGAGCCAGTACTCTTCGCCATTGATCCGTATGCTGTACATCGCTTCCGGAAGGGTCGTCAGGTTTTCGGCTGGCTCAACCTCAAAATGCTCAATGTACTCATATCGATCCGGGAAACCATGTCGCTCCAGCTGCCTGGCAAAACAAAGGTAGCTGCCATCACCGCCGTCCCCGCGGCCATTCTTCTCCTGGAAGACATCGTCCATATCCCAGCCGGTGATAAAGCCAATGGAATCCAGATCGAAATCGAGCTTAACAGGCACAATATCATAGGCGCCCGTGGCGTTTTGGATATATGCCTCGTAATAATAATCACCCGGCGCCATCTCCCCATCCTGAGACCGATCCCTGGCATTTTCCGTAAGATTCACTGTCTCACCCAATGCGCTCATCAGGCCATCGCCCTGCTCTTTGGTCAGAATCGCAGCTTCGGCCGACCTGTTTCCGCAGTTGAACCTGAAGTACTCCACAATAATCAGATCCCCGTGTCTATAGAAACGCCATTCATCGAGCACCGATGAAGTGCCATACTCAAAGCCATAAGACACGAAGGGAGAGTCGGCGAACTCACTTTCAGAGTACCGGAACGCGTCCTCCGGCACAAAAGAAATCACATCAGCCTCATCAAAGGGAGGCAGCGGCACCACCGGTTCATTGTCCTGGGTCCCAGCCTCTTCCCCAGACTGCCACCCGGAATCAGCCTTTTTATCTGTTTCCACAGCGGCTGGCCTGTCATTGGAATAGTAGCTCAAAATGAAACCAAAAAATACAATGAGTAATCGGAAAACCATCGAGGAAAAGCTCATAGATAGCCCCTTTCATTCACCCAGGCGAAGCCTGTCTTCTAAAAAAGATCACACGAGCGAATACTGCGCATCCGGCTCTTCCTGATGAACTTCCGATACTTTTGCTGCTCGGTGTAAGGCTCCTTTGAATGAATCACCTTGCCAAGTTTCTGAAGACTCCTGGCTGCTACGTAGGAAGCGCTCTCCAGGTTTGTGCCATTCTGTTTTTCTGATCTTGTTCTCTCGAACACGGCATTATTATAATATCTCTCCAATTAATCCTGCAATTATTTCAACTGCGTTGACTCGATAATTGTAAATTGTTCTTCATCGATAAGAAGGGAGTATTCGATTTTTTCAATCAACCCGGTAAACGGTTGGAAGTTTTCTTTGATCACCTCACCTTTTTCCTGTAAGTCCAGCCAGTCCATATGTCCCGTATGCAACAGGGTCAGGTGTGGAATGTACTCTTCCGGTCCGGCATCATAATACATTGCAAGGCATTCCGGTTTGACGCTGGTCGCCTTTTCAAAGAGTTCCATCAGAGGCTCATCCTTCTTTGGCAGGATAGAGATGGACCGAATATTCTGGTAGAACCCGGCTTCATCAAACTGAACCATCGCTTTTTCCATCCCAGCAAACAAAGATCGGCTCTCTGAAACAAACTCATCCACATCCAAAACATCCAGCGTCGCTAATGTGATATGTGGTTTAAGCTGCAGACCGGGCAACGGTTTAGGAAGGACCATATCACATAAGCGCTGGCAGTAAACCGCTGTTTTCTCGTCCAGCACCGCAATAATAAATAAGCGATGCTGCTTTACGGATTCCAGTGCCGCAAGGACATCCTGTGTGATCACCTTCCCCACGCCTCTGATCGCCATGAGGTCTTTTTCCGACAGTTTCTTCAGCTGCTCGACTGTCTCGATATTTGCCTTCTTCAGACAGCGGACCGTATGGTCACATGTTAGCAGTTCTTCTATTCTCATCTCTATGTTCCGCCTTGTAAATCATGATAGAGGCTTTGATTTTTCCTCGTCGATCAACTTGAATTCTTCCTGTACTACCAATTCCCCTGCGGATTCTCCTTATCTACAGGAATAGTCACTTCGCAGGCATAGTCTTTGGGCAAGG
>CACZRP010000116.1 GCA_902783575.1 uncultured Eubacteriales bacterium | reverse complement strand
TCACCCGCTTATGCGTGCATAGCTCAGCTGGATAGAGCGTCTGGCTACGGACCAGAAGGCCGCGGGTTCGAATCCTACTGCACGCATGAAACCACCGATGATTCGGTGGTTTTTTTGTTATCTGCAGAATGGAACCCGCATTCATAAACGAAGGGACGCCTTCAGGCGTCCCTTGACGCCCTCAGGCGTCCCTTTTTCAGATTCCCAGTACGCTGCGATACTGCAGGGCTTCTGCCAGGTGGGTCATCCCGATATCCGGCTTTTCCTCCAGATCCGCGATGGTCCTGGCCACCCGCAGGATCTTGTGATATCCCCTCATGGAAAGGTGATACTGCCGGATAGCCTTCAGGAAGAATTCCTGAATGGGCGCCTCCAGGGTGCAGTATCTGGCGATGGCATCCGGGTCCATCCGTGAATTATAGACAATACCGTCCTTAAAACGGCCGGCCTGAATCTCATGAACCTTAAGCACCGCTTCTCTGGCCTGACTGAAGGTAATGTCTCCTGTATTTCCGATATCCTCCGGCTGCACGGCCCTGAGGGTACAGATCAGGTCGATGCGGTCAAAGAGGGGACTTTTGATTTTCTCGTAATATGCCTGCACCTTGTTTTCCGGACAGCGGCAGAGATTTCTGTCGGGGTAGTATCCGCAGGGACAGGGATTCATGGCAGCGGACAGAAGAAAATCCGCCGGATAGCTGAAGGTGCCGTTGAGACGGCTGATTCTTACTTTATGTTCCTCCAGGGGCTCCCGCATACTTTCAATGGCGCTGCGGGAAAACTCCGGCAGCTCGTCCAGAAACAGAACTCCGTGATGGGCCAGGGTGATTTCTCCCGGCCGGGGAATATTGCCTCCGCCGATGAGGGCTATAGCGGTGGTGGTGTGATGGGGCTGACGGAAGGGGCGGTCGATGAGCATGGAAGTATCCTGGGGCAGCAGATGGGAGTTGCTGTAGATCTCCGTCAGCTCCAGCTGCTGCTCATAGGCCAGAGGAGGAAGCAGCGAGGGCAGGGCATGGGAAAGCATGGTCTTGCCGCAGCCGGGAGGGCCAATGAGCAGGATGTTGTGCATGCCTGCGGCAGCGATGGTGATCACCCGCTTGCCAATGGACTGGCCGCTGATGCTGTCAAACACCGATTCGGCTTCTGCGGGCTGGGGAATGACAGCCTCTGCTTTGGCGGGCATGCGGCGGCTGCGAAGGGAATTCATCAGATCCTGGAGAGAATGGATTCCGTAGACGGGCAGGGATTCGCAGAGGGCGGCCTCTGAAGCGTTTTCGGTCGGCAGGAGGATGCCGCTGAGGGAAGTAACTGCCCGGAGGGCTTCCCTGGCCATGCACAGGGCACCGTATAACGGCTTGATCTCTCCATTCAGGCCCAGCTCGCCCAGATAGATATACCGGTCCATCTTTGCGGTGGGAATCTGCTTCTCACAGGCTAGGATCGACAGGGCGATGGGCAGGTCCAGTGCCCGGAGAGAGGAAGAATCCGGCTGCAGGGACGGCTTCAGGGAACGTACGTTGATGGTAATCCGGGAGGCGGGCAGGGAAAAGCCGGCGCTTTTCAGCGCGCTGCGGATCCTCTCCCGGCTGGCGGCCGCCTGGGCCTGAGGAATTCCCACGATGGTGAAGCTGGGAAGTCCTCCCGAAACGTAGCATTCGATTTCCAGAAGCAGCCCGGTGAGGCCGCTGATGGCGGCGCTGTTGAGACGAAAAAACATGGTAAAATCTCCTTTGCGATAGAAATTGACGGGTGAAAATAAAAACCCCTCTATATATTATTATCGTCAGTTTTACATAGCGTTTTTACGGATTTTCCCGTTTTTGCAAAAAAAAACTATACAAGCTTCAGAAAATCGCTTATAATACTTTGGTCTAAGAGTCTGGCAGAAGGGAAATCCTATGCTTAAGACAAGAACAAAAGAACAAAATGACAGCTTGTGGTCGCTGGGTCAGAAGCTGCTGGGTGAAAAAAACCGGGACATATATCTTTCCAGACTGGATCAGCAGCTGGAAAAATACGGTATCGGTTTGATTTTTATGGAAGAAGACGGATATCCTTCTTTGCTGAGGCAGATTGAAAAACCTCCGGAGGTCCTGTTCTACCGGGGAAACCTGTCTCTGGCGTCCCGTCCCTGCCTTGCGGTGGTGGGTACCCGAAGGGCCACGGCCTATGGTGAAAAAGCGGCCTACGAAATTGCGAAGGACGCGGCTTCCCAGGGTTTTGCCGTAGTCAGCGGCATGGCCCGGGGGATTGACAGCTGTGCCCATAAGGGAGCGCTGGATGCCGGCGGAGCCACCGTGGCGCTGATGCCGGCGGGGCTGGATCAGTGTTATCCCCCTTCCAATGCCTGGCTGTTTGAAAGAATCTGTTCGGAAGGGCTGGCCCTGTCGGAATATCCGCCCTCCGTAAGAGCGGAAAAGTGGTTTTTTCTGAACCGGAACCGGCTGATCAGCGGTCTTTCTCTGGGCACCGTGGTGGTGCAGGCCGGGGGCCGCAGCGGCGCCATCAATACAGCGCAGCACGCAGCCGAGCAGGGCAGGGAAGTGTTCGCTGTCCCGGGCAGTATCTTTGAATTTGGGTCCGTGGGCGTACACCGCCTGATTCAGGATGGAGCCTGGCTGGTTACTTCGGTGCATTCTGTGACGGATTTTTACCGGGATCAGCAGCTGACGCTGGAGGATGGAGATCTTCCGGAGAAGACACCGGCCCGGCAGAGCCTGGTGCTGCGGAAGATGCCGGAGGAAATTCCCGCGGAAAGGGAATTGACTCCCGAAGCAAATCCGGCGGGGGAATGGCAGTGGCTCTACGATCAGATCGACGGGTTCGGGTCTCTGCCGGAGCAGCTCTGCGAGCGGACCGGACGAAGTCCCCAGATGGTTCAGACAGGTCTGACCATGCTGGAGCTGAACGGGCTGATTGAAAGAAGAGAAAGACAGAGAATTTACAGAAAGTAAGTTGTTTAGAGGTGTTATATGGCGAAGAAATTAGTGATCGTCGAGTCTCCGACGAAGGCAAAAACGATTCGCAAATTCCTTGGAAGCGGCTATCAGGTGATTGCCTCAGAGGGACATGTGCGGGATCTTCCCAAGAGCCAGATAGGCGTAGATATAGCCAATGATTTTGAACCGCATTATATTACCATCCGGGGCAAGGGTGATGTGCTGAATGAACTGAAAACAGCCGCCAAAAAAGCGGATAAGGTTTATCTGGCCACTGACCCTGACCGCGAGGGAGAAGCCATTTCCTGGCATCTGGCGTTTGCGCTGGGAATGAAGGAAAAAGAGGTGAACCGGATTACCTTCAACGAGATTACCAAATCCGCGGTCCGGGAAGCCATGAAGCAGTCCCGTCTGATTGATCAGGATCTGGTGGATGCCCAGCAGGCCCGGCGTGTACTGGACCGCATTGTGGGTTATCAGATCAGCCCGCTGCTCTGGAAGAAAATCAAGAAGGGCCTTTCTGCGGGCCGTGTTCAGGCCGCCTGTCTTCACCTTCTGTGCGACCGGGAGGCGGAAATCGCCGACTTCGATCAGAAGGAGTTCTGGACCATTGACGCTGCCTGCGTCAATGACGCCAGAAAAAAGATCGTGATGCGTCTGACGGCGGTGAATGGCCGCAAAGTGGAAATTAACAGCGCCAAAGAAGCGGAGAAGCTGAAGCAGGAAATCCTGAAGGTGAAGGAGTACCGCCTCACTCAGAAAAAGAGCGGCAAAAGGAGCAGAAAAGCGCCGGAGGCCTTTACCACCAGTACCCTGCAGCAGGAAGCCAGCCGGAAGCTGGGATTCACTCCCCAGAAGACCATGAGCGTGGCTCAGGCTCTCTACGAGGGTGTGGAGCTGGCCGGTCTCGGACAGACAGGTCTCATCACTTATCTGCGTACCGACAGTACCCGAATTGCCGAGGAAATGCAGGCAACCGCCGCTTCCTTTATTAAAGAAACCCTGGGAGACGCATACGTGGGCACCAGGACAGCTCCGAAGAACAGGGGCCGGATTCAGGATGCCCATGAAGCCATCCGTCCCACCAGCCTGGAGCTTTCCCCCAAGGCCGTGGAAGGATCCCTGTCCAGGGATCAGAACCGTCTCTACAAGCTGATTTATGAGCGTTTCATCGCCAGCCGCATGGCTCCGGCGGAATATGAGACCCTTCATCTGACCATGGAGGGAGGATCCTTCCGGTTTGAGGCTTCCGGCTCCACGCTGAGCTTTCCCGGATTCCTGAAGATTTATCAGGATGACGAGGACCAGGAGGAACCCCTGAAGGATGCCAAGAGCTTTAACGAGAACGATGCTCTTGCCATCGCCGATCTGGAGCTGGGCCAGCATTTCACGCAGCCTCCGGCCAGATACACCGAGGGACTGCTGGTCCGGGCCATGGAGGAGAACGGCGTGGGCCGTCCCAGTACCTACGCGCCCACCATTTCGACCCTGGTGAGCCGGGGTTATGTGACCAAGGAAAAGAAGGCGCTGTTTGTGACAGAGCTGGGCCAGATTGTCCATCAGACCATCGCTGAGTATTTTGCTTCCATCGACGATATCGGATTTACGGCGGAGATGGAAGACCAGCTTGATCAGGTGGAGGAAGGCAAAAGATACTGGAAGGAAGTGCTCAGGCAGTTTTACGGTACCTTTGAGCCTCAGCTGGAGAAGGCCGAACAGGAGATGGAGAAAATTGTCATCCGGGACGAGGAAACCGATGAAATCTGCGACAAATGCGGACGGAACATGGTGCTGAAGATCGGAAAGTTCGGCAAATTCTATGCCTGCCCCGGCTTTCCGGAGTGCAGAAACACCAAGCCTTATCTGGAGAAAACCGGCGTCACCTGTGAGAAATGCGGCGGTCAGATCCTGATCCGCAGAAGCAAGAAGGGCCGCACCTACTACGGCTGCGAAAACAATCCCACCTGTGACTTTATGTCCTGGGATAAACCCACCATGGAAACCTGTCCTAGGTGCGGCAAACGCCTGTATGAAAAGCAGGGCCGGGTCCGCAAGCTGGTGTGCCTCACGGAAGGCTGCGGCTATAAGAAAGAGCTCGACGAAGAAAAAACAGAGAAATAAAAAAAATGCCCATGCCCGCTTTCAGCTGAAAGGAGCTGTGAGTGGACAAAGATCACAGAGAGCGGCTGATCAGAGAAAACATGGCCCTGGTCAACTTCGTGGTCGGCAATCTGAAACCCTATCTGCCCATGGATATGACCATGGAGGACGCGGTGCAGGAGGGGTATGTGGGCCTGGTGCAGGCGGCCGGGCTCTACAGCAGGGAAAAGGGTTCCTTTTCCACCTACGCCTGTCTGAGAATACGCGGCAGCATCCTGGATGCCGTCTGCCGCTATCACTGGTTCTATAAAAGAGGTCCCAGGGCGGAAGCCTGCAACCGGTACGCCCCCGAGCTGATGCCGGATCAGGCCATCCGGCAGCGGATGCTGAGGGAGAGGGAAGAGAAGAGCGTCCTGCTGATGGAAAAAATAGAAGATTATCAGCAGCTGGACAAAAGTCTCAGCCAGCTGGCACCACCGGAAAAGGAGCTGATTATCCGGCATTATTTCCTGGATGAATCCCTTTCGGGGATTGCCAGAAGCACCGGAGCCCATTATTCCTTTATCCGGCGGCTGCATCAGCGGTCCATTGATCATCTGAAGGCCATTCTTTTAGAGATTCCAGGCGATGAAAAAGAGGAAAATTGTTAAATTTTTTCTTTACACTTACGAACAAATATGGTAGAATACCATTTTGTGAATAGTCCACACTTTGTCGGTGCGCCGGCGGTTCCCCGCGGGGTATCCGGTGCATGGGCCGGCAGAGGAGGCAAAAAACCAATACATGGAGGAATGTAACATGAGCGTGATTTCTATGAAACAGCTCCTGGAGGCCGGTGTTCACTTCGGTCACCAGACCAGAAGATGGAACCCCAAGATGGCTCCCTATATCTTCACCGAAAGAAACGGTATCTACATCATCGATCTGCAGAAGACCAGCCGCAAGGTGGATGAGGCTTATGCAGCCGTTAAGAACATTGTCGCTGACGGCGGTACTGTTCTGTTCGTAGGCACCAAAAAGCAGGCTCAGGAGACCATGAAGGTCGAAGCAGAGCGCTGCGGCATGTACTATGTCAACAGCCGCTGGCTTGGCGGTATGCTGACCAACTTCAAGACCATCCGCAGCCGTGTGGCCCGTATGGAAGAGCTTGAGAAGATGGAAGAGGACGGACTTTTTGAGGCTCTGCCCAAGAAGGAAGTCATGAACCTTCGCAAAGAACTTGAGAAACTTCAGAAGAACCTGGACGGTATCCGCAAGATGGACCGTCTGCCTGATCTGATTTTCATCGTTGATCCTCACAAAGAGCAGATCGCTGTTCAGGAATCCCACATTCTGGGTATCCCCACCGTGGCTATCGTTGATACCAACTGCGATCCCGAAGAGATCACCTATGTTATCCCCGGCAACGACGACGCTATCCGTGCCGTCAAGCTGATTGCCGGAATGGTTGCTGACGCTGTCATCGAGGCAAACCAGGGCGAGCAGAACGCTCCCGCTGAGGAGACCGAAGAGGCAGAAGAGGCTGAGACCGAAGTCGAAGAGGAGAATGAATAATGGCTAACGTAACCGCACAGATGGTTAAAGAACTGCGCGATCTTACCGGCGCAGGTATCATGGACTGCAAAAAGGCCCTGATCGAGACCGATGGCAATATCGAGAGCGCTGTGGAAGTGCTTCGTAAAGCAGGTCTGGCCATGGCTGCCAAGAAGGCTGGCCGTATTGCTGCGGAAGGCCTGGTTTCCTTTAAAGTTTCTGATGACTGCAAGAAGGCAGCCATCGTTGAAGTTAACTCCGAGACCGACTTCGTTGCCAAGAATGACCTGTTCAAGGACTTCGTTGCCAACGTGACCGCTCAGGCTCTGGCTACCACCGCCAAGACCATGGACGAGTTCAAGGCTGAGCCCTGGATCGAGGACGCTTCCAAGACTGTCGGTGACGCTCTGGTTGAGAAGGTTGCCGTTATCCATGAGAACCTGCAGATCCGTCGTTTTGAGCAGATGGTTTCTGATTCCTACATCGGCGCTTACCTGCATGGCGGCGGAAGAATCGGCGTTCTGGTGAACATCTCCAGCGATGTCGTCAATGACGAAGTAAAGAAAGCTGTCAAGAATACTGCTATGCAGATCGCGGCTCTTTCTCCTCTGTTCGTTGATGAGGCTTCCATTCCCGCTGAGTGGACCGCTAAAGAGAACGAAATCATCCTTGGCCAGATTGCCCAGGATCCCAAGAATGCCAACAAACCCGCTCAGGTACAGGAGAAGATGGCTGTTGGTAAGATGAAGAAACGTCTTACCGAGGTCTGCCTGCTGGACCAGGAGTTCTTCCTGGATAACGAGAAGACCGTTGGCCAGTATCTGGCTGCTGTAGGCAAAGAGAACGGCACCACCATTAAGGTGAACAGCTTCCTTCGTTTCGAGACCGGTGAAGGTATCGAGAAGAAGCAGGAAGACTTCGCTGCCGAAGTTGCCAAGCAGATGGGTCAGTAATTCGAACCTTACAAGAAAAGGGAGACATGAAAATGTCTTCCTTTTTTTTGTGCCTTGGATTATAATAAAATCATCTTAAAAAGAAGGGAAGGACCCGATGGAAAACAGCTGCAGTCTATTTGAACAGATGATCCGGGAGCTTTCATCCCAGTGCTACTATGAGCCGGTCTGTCAGGAGGTTCTTGACAGGATCGGCCTTCTGAAAGAGAACGTGTTTATTCCGAAAATCGCCACCCGGGGCTCTGCGGGGGCTGACTTTTTCGCTCCTGAGGACATCCGTCTGGCTCCGGGGGATGAGATCCGTGTTGCCACCGGCATCAAGGCTCACTGTCATCCCTTCACCAGGCTGAGCATTGTTCCCAAATCCGGCCTCGGCTTCAAGTATTATACCCGCTTGGCCAATACGGTGGGCACCGTGGACGCCGATTACTACGGCAATCCCGAAAATGACGGCTGCATCTTCGTGAAGCTGCGCAATGAAGGGCAGAAGGAGCTGCTGATCCGCCGGGGCGAGGCCTTCTGTCAGGGAATCTTTGAACCCTATATTCCGGACCGGGATTATTTTAATGAAGACCACAAAGCCCGCAGCGGCGGCTTCGGTTCCACCAACGCAAAAGCTTAGTTCGGCTGCGCCGCGTCAGCGCATAACCTATCAATCAAGAACAGGAGTACCCTTATGAGTATCATGCATTCTGAATGGACAGGCAGACTGAAGCACTGGATCCGCACCCTGAAGGATGATTTTTATCAGCCCCTGGGAGAAATATCCTGGGAGATGTTCCGTACCATGGAGCAGCTGAGTCCGGAGGAGGCCGAGAAGCAGGCCTTTACCCCCGTCAGCGCCGGCCAGGTCTGGGGAGAAAAATATGAATACGGCTGGCTTCGGGCGGACGTGGAGCTGCCGGCGGAGGCCGAGGGCGAGCGGATTGTGCTGAACCTGAAGCCCCAGGGCGAATCCACTGTCTTTGTCAATCATCAGGCCTTCGGCAATTACCGCGCCGACTGGGTGAGGGAGCCCCATCATTTTATGGTGGACAATTTCCTGACCACCAAGGGAAAGCCCGGAGACAGATATCATCTGCTGGTGGAGGTCTACGCGGGCCATTTCTATCCGGAGGCCCCCACCGGAGGCTGCGCCACGGGACCGGTGCTGCCCGGCAGCTATGAGGATCCGGCCACCGAGGGGAAACGGCGGACACTGGGCGTTTCCACCTACGGCATCTGGAATGAGGATGCCTATCAGCTCTATATGGATGTGGATACCCTGTACCAGCTGCTGCAGATTCTGGACGAGGATTCCCTGCGCGCTTCCCGCATCGCCGAGGCCCTGGAGCAGTTTACCCTGATGGTGGATTTCGAACAGAGCCGGGAGAAGAGAATCGCTTCCTACCGTCAGGCCAGAGAAGCGCTGAAGCCGGTGATGGAAGCCAGAAACGGCAGCACCATGCCCGTGTTCTACTGCATCGGCAATTCCCATCTGGACCTGGCGTGGCTCTGGCCCATGGCGGAAACCTATCGGAAGACGGCCCGGACCTTTGCTGCCCAGCTGCGTCTGATTGATGAGTATCCTGATTATAAATATATCCAGTCCCAGCCCGCTTCCTATGAGATGTGCCGGAAGTATTATCCCGAGCTTTTCGAGCGCATTCTGAAGGCCATCAAAAAGGGGCAGTGGATTGCCGACGGAGCCATGTGGGTGGAACCGGATACCAACATGGCCTCCGGCGAAGCGCTGATCCGCCAGCTGGTTCACGGCATCCGCTACTACAAAGAGGTGCTGGGAGTGGAGAGCAAAACTCTCTGGCTGCCGGATACCTTCGGCTATACGGGGGCGCTGCCGCAGATTCTGAAGGGCTGCGGAGTGGATTATCTGGTTACCCAGAAGATTTTCTGGTCCTACAATGAGGGAGACAAATTCCCCTATCATTATTTTACCTGGGAAGGCATTGACGGCTCCAAAGTCACCTCCTTCCTTCCCACCAGCTATACCTACTATACCACCCCCACGGAAGCCAATCAGGTGTGGAAGAACCGGACCCAAAAGCGGGACCTTTCCGCGTTCCTCTTCCCCTACGGCTACGGCGACGGAGGCGGCGGCCCCGTGCGGGATTATATCGAGTATGTGGAGCGGCAGCATGACCTGGAAGGCAGCGTGAAGATGAAGCATGTGAGCCCCAGGGAGTTTTTCGAGACCCTGGAGGAGGAAGAAGGCGGGCCGAAAAACACCTACCGCGGAGAGCTTTATTTCAGCGCCCATCGCGGTACCTATACCTCCCAGGCGCAGATCAAGAAGAACAACCGCAAGGCGGAGCTGTCCCTGAGGGAACTGGAGGTCTGGGGTTCTCTGGTGAGTGCTTTGGAGAAGGGCACCTATCCCCTGGATCAGGCGGACGCCTGGTGGAAGGAAACCCTGCTGCATCAGTTCCATGATATCCTTCCCGGCTCCGGTATTGCTGAGATCTACCGGGAAGCGGAGCAGCGAGTGGGACAGGTCATCACCGACAGTACAGAGGAAGCCGGCCGGCAGCGGGCCCTTCTGGTGGAGGAAGGAACGGATACCATCCTCTTTAACTCTCTGGGCTTCGAGCGAACTGCGGTGGTGGAGGATGCGGTGGTCAAGGTGCCTGCCGCAGGTCTCATCCCTCTCAGCAGGGCGAAAAAGGACTATGTCCCTGCCCGGGCAACCCGCACCGATGAAGGTGTGGTGATGGAGAACAGCCAGCTTCGGGCCCTCATCAGCGAGGAGGGAGAAATCCTTTCCTTCCGGCTTCAGGGCAGCGATCGGGAATTTGCCGCCGGAAGGATGAATCATCTCCGGCTTTTCAAGGATGTACCCCGTCTCTTTGATGCCTGGGATATCGATTCCAATTATGAGCTTCAGGAAGTGGAAGGGCTGAAGGACGCGAAGCTGACCATCCTTTCCGGAGAGGGCGCCCGGGCGGTGATCTGGCTGGAGGGAAGAATCAGCGAATCCGAACTGTGCCAGGAGATTGTTCTGGAGGCGGAAAGCCGGAGAATCGAGTTCAGGACCCGGATTGACTGGAAGGAGCTGCATCGCCTGCTGAAGGCCAGCTTCCCGGTGAATGTCTATACGGATGAAGTGATTAATGAGATGCAGTTCGGATATGTGCGCCGTCCGGTGCATCGTTCCAGACTGTATGATAAGGACCGTTTTGAGGTCTGCAATCATCATTACAGCGCCCTGGCGGACGGCAGTCATGGCGCGGCGGTGCTGAATGACTGCAAATACGGCATGAGCGCCAATGGCAATGCCCTGGAGCTGACCCTGCTGCGGGCGCCGGCGGCTCCCGAGATGCGGGCCGATAACCGGGTTCACAGCTTTACCTACGCCTTTACGGCCTTTGAAGGCCCCTTTGAGGCATCGGATGTGGTGCGTCAGGGCTGGGAGCTGAATGTGCCGGTGCAGACGGCGGTGGGGAGTGCGGATGGCTTTTCCGCTTTCCAGGTGCAGTCGGATATGGACAGCGCCATTCTGGATACCATCAAGCCGGCGGAGGATGGCAGCCGTGACCTCGTGCTGAGGGTCTATGATTCCAAGAAGGCTGC
>CACZRP010000115.1 GCA_902783575.1 uncultured Eubacteriales bacterium | reverse complement strand
TTTCAACACTTAAGATTTTACATTCCAAGTGATTAGTTGGAAAAACCCCATATCTTAACTTGTCAATGTTCAAAGAGTGCCTTCAGCAACGAGAGTTGCCCAACGGTTTTCTCTATGGGAATATTATAACACAAAATTGTACTTTTGGGAAGGAGAAGCGGCTCCTCCCACCTGCTAAAGCAGGTGGGTTTCCGCCGCTAAGCATTTATATGAATTTCGGTACAGCAGTTGTTTTATTGATATTAGTGTTGATTGTGGGCAGACTGGTATACGGCCTTATCCGGGACAAGAGGAATGGCGTCTCTTCCTGCGGGGGAGACTGCGCCTCCTGCGGCGGTATCTGCCATACTCCGAAGGCTCAGAAATAGCTTGACATCTGGGACTAAAACTGGTAAACTACGATAAGTAATTTTTGCGCGGCCTCTAGCCGTGCAGGAAAGAGGTTTATAATGAAAAGAATCAAAACTCTGAATTCCAGAAACCTTGCCGAGTCCGCGAAAAAAGGTGGCTGCGGCGAGTGCCAGACTTCCTGCCAGTCCGCCAGCAAGACCTCTTGCAGCGTGGCTAACCAGAAGTGCGAGCAGCTGAAGAAGTAATTTAGGTTTTTGCCGCGAAACTCGCTGTAGGGATATCCTTACAGCGTTTTTTGTTATTAGCGTAAATGGCGAAACACTCGTAGAAGCGTTACGCCACGGCAGATAGCAAATAGCAGATCGCCATCGCGGCAGACTACAGACGGCCGCAGTTAGTTTAATTTGAAGAGGAATACGAAATACGAATGGTCCATTGTTTTAAAAAGAACGGTTATGACATTGTTTTGGATGTGAACAGCGGCACTGTCCACGAGGTGGATGATGTTGCTTACGATATGATTGAGCTGATCAGGGAAAAAGCAGGCGAAGAGTGCAAAAGGGAGGATCTGACTCCTGAGCTTCGAAAAGAGATTATCGGTTTGCTGCTGGAGAAATACGGGGATCAGCCGGACGTGAATGAAGAAGAGCTGAATGAAACCCTGGAGGACATCTGCGGCCTGATGGATGCGGGCCAGCTGTTCTCAAAAGATCTGTTTGAAAACATGTCCATCGACTTCAAGAAGCGTCAGTCGGTGTTGAAGGCCCTTTGCCTGCATGTGGCCCATGACTGCAATCTGTCATGCAAATACTGCTTTGCCGGTGAGGGTGAATACCACGGCGAGCGGGGACTGATGAGCTACGAGACAGGCAAGAGAGCGCTGGATTTCCTGATTGAGAATTCCGGCAGCCGCCACAACCTGGAGGTGGATTTCTTCGGAGGAGAGCCCCTCATGAACTGGGATGTGGTAAAGCGTCTGGTGGCCTATGGCAGAGAGCAGGAGAAGAAATACAACAAGAATTTCCGTTTCACCGTTACTACCAACGGCGTGCTGCTGGATGATGAAATCATCGATTTCTGCAACAGGGAAATGGGCAATGTGGTCATCAGTCTGGATGGCCGCAAAGCAGTCAATGACCGGATGCGCTCTTCCAGAAACGGTAAGGGAAGCTACGATCTGATTGTTCCCAAATTCCAGCGTTTTGTGGAGAAGCGGGGCGACAAAGAGTACTATATGAGGGGCACCTATACCCACTACAATACCGATTTTCTCCAGGATCTGCTGCATATGGCGGACCTGGGCTTCAAGGAGCTTTCCATTGAGCCCGTGGTGGCGCCTCCGGAAGCGGATTACGCCCTGAAGGAAGAAGACCTGCCGGTGATTCTGGAGCAGTATGATCAGCTGGCGGTGGAGATGCTTAAACGAGAGAAGGAAGGCCGCGGCTTTACCTTTTATCACTACATGATCGATCTGGAGGGAGGCCCCTGCGTGGTGAAGCGGGTTTCTGGCTGCGGCGTGGGCACTGAGTATATGGCGGTGACTCCCAACGGAGATCTGTATCCCTGCCATCAGTTCGCCGGCGAAGAAAAGTACCGGCTGGGCAGCGTCTTTGAAGGCGTGACCAACGGAGAAATCCGCAATGAGTTTAAGCTCTGCAATGTCTACGCTCATCCCGAATGCAAGGACTGCTTCGCCAAGATGTACTGCAGCGGCGGCTGCGCGGCCAACGCTTCCCATACCACCGGCAGCG
This sequence comes from uncultured Eubacteriales bacterium, assembly GCA_902783575.1. Taxonomy (GTDB): domain Bacteria; phylum Bacillota; class Clostridia; order Lachnospirales; family Bianqueaceae; genus RUG760. The sequence goes on along the minus strand of CACZRP010000115.1, from coordinate 15,850 downwards.
TAACGGGAGTGTATGAGATGGGCTGCAAGATTCACAAGAACCGCATCGAGAACGCGCTGATGATGCAGGTAGCCCGCCGGGCGGAAGCGGAAGAATAAATCCGCCGCACCGGGTGACCGAATTTGACGCTGAAGAAGGAGAATCACATGGAAACCATTGCCAGCTTTACCATTGACCATATCCGGCTGCTGCCGGGACTGTATGTCTCCAGAAAAGACAAAATCGGTGAGGAGACCATCACCACCTTTGATATCAGAATGACGGCGCCCAACCGGGAGCCGGTGATGAATACCACCGAGATGCATACCATTGAGCATCTGGGAGCAACCTACCTGCGCAATGATCCCGTCTACGGCGCTCAGATCGTTTATTTCGGGCCTATGGGGTGCCGGACGGGTTTCTACCTGGTTATGGGGGGAGACAGGTCTTCTCGGGCCGTCTGGAGCCTTGTGAAGGGTATGTTCGAATTCATCCGTGACTTCGATGGGGAAGAAATCCCCGGAGCCCGGCCTGAGCAGTGCGGCAACTACCTCGATCAGAACCTGGGCATGGCCAAGTATCTGGCCAACCGGTATCTGAGCGTCATGGGTGAGGAGCCTGCGGAGGAGAGGCTGGTTTATCCGGAATAATCCCCTGATAATCCACGGGAAATATCCCCGCAGAAAATACATCGAAAAACCGAAAGTTATTTGAAAAAGAAGTTGACAAATCATCTGTGATATGGTATTATATCACTTGCGTCGCGAGAAGAAGCGAAGCAAGCTGCTATAGCTCAGCAGGTAGAGCGCATCCTTGGTAAGGATGAGGTCACCAGTTCGAATCTGGTTAGCAGCTCTTTTTATGCCCTGAATCCGGTATGGATTCAGGGCTTTTCTCTTTTCCTCTGTACTTTCCTTCTATAATCGAATATAATGATAATTAATGACAGATATCGTTTTATTTCTATAAATACAGGACATCCCTGACCTTTGTGCTCGTATGATTGATTGGAGGTGCCGTTCATGAACCATTTTTCTATACTCAGTAAAGCCATCGCGGCTTGTTTGATTGTATGTCTTCTGGCGGGCTGTTCCAAGACGGCCAAGCCGGAATTTAATTCCAGTCAGGAGCAATTTAGTACCAGCAGCCCTGCCACGCCGGAGAGCAGCGCGGCCAAGCCGGCTCAGGCTGATACCGGCAGGCTGGACAAGGCCAAGGTCCAGATCTCCTTCCTGGGACAGACCTTTGACGGGATCTACAGCGGCGCTGCCGCCGGCGGTATTCCCGAGGGGGAAGGCACATTTACAGCTGGCGATTTTGTCTATACAGGAACCTTTGCGGCTGGCAGCTTTAAGACGGGATCCTTCCAGAAGATGCCCTATGAGATGAACGTGGGCAGCGAGAAGTATACCGGAACTTTGGACGGCAGCATCACGGACGGTGTGCTGGGAGGCAAGATTTCCTTCAGCTCCTTTGAATTTCAGTTCTCCGGCGGCTGGAAGGAGGGCGTCCCCTCCGGCTACGGCCAGGTGCAGAAGATGCCCTTTACCCTGTACTTCATGGAACAGACCAGCGCAGGCAGCTACACCGGCTCCGTGGACGGTCTGATCCCCTCGGGACAGGGAGAATATTCTGACGGCGTTCTGAACTATAAAGGCTCCTTTGTGAACGGTATTCCCGAGGATGGCGACATTGTGGGGCTTCCTCTTACGCTGAAGATCGGGGAAACCAGCTTCAGCGGCACCTATAACGGTCAGGTGGTCAGCGGAACCCTGACTGGAAAGGGAACCTTCACTTCAGATAATTTCTCCTTTGAAGGCATCTTCCGGGGCGGCGTACCCGCGGACAACGATATGGTGTCCATTCCCTATACCCTGGTATACCAGGATATTACTTACCAGGGAACCTATACCGGCCCGGTATCCGACATGGCTCCCGCCGGAGAAGCGGGTGTCTTTGACGCTCCCGCAGGCCCGGAGGGCTATTATCTCTACTTTGAGGGCTCCTTCGCAGGCGGCACCATCGCAGACGGCGCGCTGAAAACCAACGGCTATCATATGATCTTCCTGAACGAACCCTGGAATGGCGCGGCCCCGGATCCCTATGAGCGGATCGGAACTCTGGACGGACAGATTGTGGGTGGCGTCGGAGAAGGGGCCTGCACCTTCAGTGCCGTCAATAACGCCGGCAACGCATATACCCTCACCGGACCCCTTTCCGGCGGCCGGTTCCATGGGGAAGTAGCGGCGGTATACTATCTGCCCCAGGGAGAGCTACATGTCACCAGACTCTACGAGAACGGCGGTTCATCTTACAGAAACGGCTCGGATTGGCTGATGCATGAGATGGTAACTGCGGCTGAAGGAGATCTCTACCGGTCAGTGCCCATCGGAACCTTTGATTTTATGAATCAGAACGGGACAGCCTTCATGTTCGGAGAAGATCATTCGGCCCTGCTTTCACAGGTTGATGGTGCTCTTACCTATGATCAGTTTTATGGGGCGCCCGATCAGTATCCGGGAAAGCTGATGCAGCTGAGCGGTCTCACTGTCGCCAATTCCTACTATAATGAAAACTCGATCAACAATATGACATGCTTCGAAATAATGGCCTGGAACGAGGGAACCGACCAGGTGGTCTGGATCACTCTTTACGGTACCACGGAAAAGCTGGCGGGCTTTACCTTTGACCCGAACGGTACGATTACCGTGGTGGGAATGCCGGTTCTGGTCAACCGTGACGAGAGCTACAGTTATCTGCAGATCTATGCCCTGGAGGTGAGAAACGACACGCCTTCCGCGGCACAGCAATAAAAACTTTATCAAGAGGAGGAGAAAACATGAATTACCAGATTACAAATCAGCCCTTTACCGTGCTGAACTTCCAGCTGAATCAGGGAGAAACTGTCAAATGCCAGAGCGGAGCGATGGCCTGGATGAGTCCCTCCATTCAGATGGAGACCAAGGCCGGCGGCCTCGGCGGTATGTTCAAGAAGGCTCTGATCGGAGAATCTCTGGCACTGAATCATTATACGGCGATGGCTCCTGGAGAGCTGACCCTGGCCAAGCAGTGCCCCGGAGACATATTGACATTTGACGTTGGCCAGACGCCTATTATTGCCCAGAAAACGTCCTTCCTGGCTTCTACCGAGGGCGTGAACATGGATATCTATCTGCAGAAGAGAGGCATGGCAGGCTTCTTCGGCGGCGAGGGCTTCCTCATGCAGAAATTCAGCGGCAACGGCCTTGTATGGCTGGAAATCGACGGTTCCGTGCAGCAGAGAACCCTGCAGCCCGGCGAGAGCCTGGTGATTGACACCGGATATGTGGCCGCCATGGATGCTTCCTGCACCATGACCATTCAGACCGTCAAGGGCTTCAAGAATGTGGTGCTGGGTGGTGAAGGCCTGTTCAATACGGTGGTGACCGGTCCCGGCCGTGTGTGGCTACAGACCATGCCCATCAACGCCCTGGCCATGAGCATCTATGCCCATATTCCTCATCCCAGCAACTGATCAGCAGGACGGGGGAGAGCAGAGGCGCCTGCAGAGCCCACCGGCGGAGCCCATCGGCAGAGCCCATCGGCAGAGCCGACGGCAAACCGCCGGCAAAGCCGGTGAACAATTGAATTAAGGCATTAAAAAAGAGCTGAGATTTCTCTCAGCTCTTTTCTCATGTTGGCGATTAATACTGATCGTCGCTCAGATCGACGGTGGAAAGATCCCACTCCTCGTGGATCTTCGGAACGTCGCTGATCAGACGTTTGGTATAGGGTGCCTTCGGGTTCAGGATGACTTCGTCAGCCTTGCCGTATTCCACGAACTTACCATGCTCCATGATGTAAACCGTATCGGAAATGTAGTAAGCAAGACCGATATCATGGGTGATGAAGATAATGGTCATACCAGTCTCATCACGCAGGTTCAGAAGCATATCCAGGATCGTTGCACGGGAGCAGGCGTCTACCATGGAGGTAGGCTCGTCAGCCAGCAGAATCTTGGGTTTCAGCAGGAAGATGCGGGCAATCATCAGACGCTGCATCTGGCCGCCGGAAAGCTCGAAGGGATATTTGTTGGTCAGCTCCGCAAACTTCAGGTTTACGAAGGAGCAGGCCTCGGTCATCATCTCAACCTTCTTCTCGTAGGGCAGGTTCTTGCCGCCTCTCATGTTGATGCAGTCCAGAAGAACAGCGTCAATCTTGTGGAAGATGTTGTAGGATGCGAAGGGATCCTGGAAGATGGCCTGAATACCTTTCCAGTATTCGTTTCTCTTGGCTCTGGTGGAGATATCTCTGGGCTTGCCCTGGAACAGGATCTCGCCTTCGGATACGTTCAGCAGACCGAGAAGCATCTTGGAAAGGGTAGTTTTACCGGAACCGGACTCACCAACGATGGAGACGAATTCGCCCTCGTGGAAATCGAAGTCGACGTGGTCAACTGCGGTGTTGGCTTTGGCGCCGGAACCGAAGATACGGGTTACGCCGCGGCCGGAGAGGCAAAGCGGGCCCTTGGTATAGTCTTTACGTTCTTTCATCTCACTCATTTGCTCGCTCCTCCTTCTTCGGCATATTTAGCTCTCAGAGCTTCCTCGCTCATCAGGCAGCGGTACATACGAGTGCTGTTTTCTCCGAACATCTTCTCTGCGGGTGCGGTATAGAAGCACTCGGGAGTCGCATATTTGCAGCGCTCTGCGAAGCGGCAGCCGGCCGGAGGTCTCTTCAGGTTGGGAGGCGTTCCGGGGATGGCGGTCAGGTTCATGCCTCTGGTGCCTTCCTCAGGTACCAGGATGGAGCCCATCAGACCGTGGCTGTAGGGGTGCAGAGGATCGAAGACCATCTCTTTGGCTGTTCCGTACTCGACGAACTGGCCGGCATACATGACGGCGATATCATCGGTAACGTTGTACAGCAGAGGCAGCTCGTGGGTGATGAACATCATGGAACGGATATAACCCTTTTCCATCATTTCCTTCATCATCTTGATAACCATCTTCTGAGAGGTAACGTCCAGAGCGGAGGAGGGCTCATCAGCGATCAGAACCTTGGGAGAAAGGATGGTGGAAACGGCGATAACAGTACGCTGTTTCATACCGCCGGAAAGCTCAACCGCGTGACGGTCAAGAACTTCCTTGCCAAGGCCCAGGTCTGCGAAACGCTCTTCAGCTCTCTCACGGATCTCAGCCTTGGTGGCTTTCGGCTCGTGAGCGTGAATAACGTCTTCCAGGAAGCGGATGATCTTCATGGTGGGGTTCAGGGCGTTCATGGCTGCCTGCGGAATGTAGGCAATCTCGGAACCCAGAACGGTGGTACGGACCTTATCGGGATCCATACCGGAGATATTCTGTCCGTCGATAATGATATCACCGGAGATGTAGTGCAGCGGCGGGAAGTAGTAGCCCATCATGGACAGAGCCAGAGTGGACTTACCGCATCCGGACTCGCCGGCGACACCGAGGGATTTGCCCTCTTCAATCTTCAGGGAGACACCATCAACAGAGTATACATCCTCGCCGAAGCGGGTGATATATTTTGTTTTGAGGTTTTTGACCTCGAGCATAACTTTTCCCATAGTTTCCTCCTAACATCAGTCGCGCAGCGCGGGGTTGAACACCTGGTCCATACCGGTATTCATCAGGTTCAGAGAGAACGAGATGCAGGCGATGGTAAGGATAACAGGGAAGTAAGCCCACCAGGAACCGTTGGTGTGTGCGGAGTAGAGCATGGCCCAGTTCATCATCAGACCCAGGGTGGGTGTGGTGGTGGTCTTCGGACCAAGGCCGAGCAGTGACAGCTGAGCCTCGGAAAGAATACCGGAGGATACCTGCAGGATGAATGCCATCACAACGTAGGAAGCGATGTAAGGCAGGATATCCGTCAGGATGATACGGCCAAGGCTGTGTCCGGACAGCTTGGACAGGTTAACGTGGTCACGGTTTCTCAGGGAGATAACCTGGGAACGGACGGAACGTGCGGTCCAGGTCCAGGACGTGCATCCGATAACGATAGCAACGATTGTGGGACCACGCTGATCCTGACCCAGAGAGTAGGAGATAAGGATCAGAAGGACGAAGCCGGGGATAACGGTGAACACGGTGGTGATGAACATAATGATTTCATCAGCGTTGCCGCCAAGGTAACCGGCCAGCAGTCCGAGGGTCAGACCGATAACGGTAGCAACGGAACCGGCGATCAGACCGATGATGATGGAGGTGCCGGCTGCGGAGACAAGCTCTTTCAGCACGTCACGGCCAAAGTTGTCAGTACCCAGAGGAAGGGTTTTGACGTTGGCAATCGCGTTCAGGTTGACATAGTCGGTTTTGACGATCTTGGACTTGGAATCCTCCGCGCCTTCCTCGTAGATGATCAGTGTATCAGCACTCATCAGCTCGGTGATCCGGTTCTGGATCAGACGGAAGTTACGGGTTTCGGACTTTGTGAAGCCCTTGATGGAAGCATCGGGATTGTAGTTGGCCATCCAAAGCTCCAGGATCGCGTCGGTATTGGAAGCGTCAACTTCGGTTACGTCCACGCCGTAAGCGGAAAGCCACTCAAGCATTTTCACTCTGTCCTCATCGGAAAGAGCAGCAGCGATACGTTTTTCTTCTGCATTGGCGATTTTCAGGGTTTCCTTCTGGGAACTGGTAGCGTCATACAGAGAAATGTAGGTACCGGGTTTTGCGAAGGTACCAACACCGATCATCTCCAGCGGGTTGCCGGGGTTGAACAGCGGGTAAATCAGGATGGTCAGCAGGATGGCGATAAAAAGGATGAAGCCAACCATAAATTTGGGAGAATGAAGTAAATTCTTTAATGTATTGCTCATTGATTAATCCTCCCTTATGCGTCGAACTGAGCCGCTTTAACACGCGGATCGATGAAGCCGTAGATGATATCCAGCGACAGGGTGGCGATCAGAACCATGATGGTGATGATCAGCGTACAGGCGGAGATCAGCGGATAGTCGGCAGCGGTAACAGCAGCGTACATGGTGCTTCCGATACCGGGGTAGGAGAAGATGATCTCGGCAACCAGAGCGCCGCTCACGGAACCACCGATGCTCATGGCAAGACCGGTGACCTGAGGAAGCATGGCGTTTCTGAACACGTAGCCGACGATCTTTCCGTCTCTGATACCCAGGAAACGGGAGTACTTAACGTAGTCAGCATTCAGCTCGTAAATGGACATGGATCTCATACCAATGGCCTGACCACCGATACTGATCAGAACGATGGACCAGAAGGGAAGCTGATAATGTTCAATAACGGATTTGACGAAAGCCCAGCTGAAGTTGGGGATCATGTCGAAGGCATAACCGCCGGCAACAGGAGCGACTTTCCATTTAACCGCGAACAGGTACAGCAGGATAACTGCGGAACCGAAAGCGGGGATATTCGAGATGAACATGGTGACAGGCATAACGATCTTATCCCAGCCTTTTTTCTTGTAGGCAGCCACGGCACCGAGAACGTTACCGATGATCCATCCTACAATAATGGCCGGAATCTGAAGGGCCAGGGTCCAGCCGATGGAGCTGGAGATAATGTCAGATACCTTTCTGGGGTACTGGCTGAAGGAAGTACCAAGATCGCCTTTGAAAAGGTTTCTTAAGAAAATAAGGAACTGAACGATCATGGGTTTGTTGGTACCGAATTCCTCTTCGAACCGGGAGTAGATCTCCTGGACCGCGGCGGTATCGGTAGTCTGTCCTGCCATCTTACCGGTGATCGCTGCGACGGGATCAGAGGGCATCAGGCGGGGAAGAACGAAGTTCAGAACCATCGCAACAAAGAGCGTGATCAGGAACCATACGATCTTCTTTGTAAAATATTTGCGGTAGCCTTTCATGTAGAGTTTCCTCCTCTAGGAAGTAAAATGGCCATGCTTCTTGCGGAAGCATGGCCACTTTGGTGTGACTTAATTAGTCGACCAGTTCCAGTTCGTACAGAGCACGAATAGCATAACCGGATACGCAGTTGTAAGGCGTAATGTTACGTCCATCATCTGCGGACGGGAAGTTGGTCCAAACAGTCTCGTTGACAGCATCGAACGCAGCGGGACGATACATCAGGGAGAAGCTGGGAACTTCGGTCAGGTAGATCTCGGTCAGTCTGGTGTAGGCAGCTTTCAGCTCAGCTTCATCAGAGATGGTCGGGATCTTGTTCAGGATCTCGTCAGCCTCTTCGTTCACGTACTGACCCCAGTTACCAGACCAGTTGTTGTCAATGCCAACAAAGCTGGAGCTCATGAACATCATGCAGCGCATCCAGGGGTTAGAGGGAGAAGCAGCAGAGGGGCTGTACATGAAGATCTGATACTCAGTCTGATCATGCATGGTGAATACGGTCTGGTAAATGGACCACTCAGGATACAGGGTGGTGATTTCAATACCAATGTTCTCACCAGCAGCTGCAACGATTTCCATAGCAGCCTGCCAATCGGACCAGCCGTTCGGGCAGCATGCGTTCAGGGAAATCTTCTCGCCATTCCACTCGCGGTATCCGTCACCGTCGGTATCGACAATGCCAGCTTCATCAAGCAGAGCCTTGGCGCCTTCGATGTCGTTGCCGGCCCACTGCAGATCCTTGACAGCGTCATGATCGTACAGAGCCTGCTCACCTTCGGTGGGGTTCATCAGAGAACGAGGAACATCTTCGAAGGAAGGAGACTGGTTCGTCATAGCGTTTGCAATGATGGACGGATAGTCAACAGCCATAGCAATAGCTTTACGAAGAGCAGGGTTCTCTTTCAGCACGGGGATGTTCATGTTGTACCATGCGGTGGGCATGGTCAGGCACACGCCATAGGGCTCCTCATCGTAGAAGGTGGAGATCGGCAGACCGTCTTTCAGCCACAGATTCTGGATGTTGGGCAGGAACTGCTGGTTAACGTCGATCTGGCCGGCCTTGAAAGCGGTCTCAGTAGCGGCGTTGTCAGCATACATAGCATGAGCAAGGTACTTCGGAACAGGCAGGCTTCCCCACATGGAGGCGTCCTGACCCCAGTAATTGTCGTTACGAACAAGGACCAGTTTCTGATCATCGTCGTACAGACGTCCATAAGGACCGGAGTAGGGAACATCTTCAGCCTTGTCATTCAGGCAGGCAACAGGATCATTGTTGTTGCGGGCCATCATGGTGTCGATCCATGCAGCCTGAGCTACATAAACACCAGTCAGGTAGTCGATGGCAAGCAGCGGGTTCTTGGGGCCGCCTTCTTCAGTCTTGGCCAGCTTGATAACGCCGGTAAGGCCATCAGCTTCGATGGAGTCGATGTAAGCGCCGTAGGTGGTACCGGTACCATTGCCGATAGCGACGGAAGCTTCGAAAGTCTTAGCAACGTCAGCTGCGGTAACGGGGGTGCCATCAGACCATTTGGCAGCTTCTTTGATCTTGAAGGTCAGCTCGGTCATGTCGTCGTTCCAGGTGTAGTCTCCATCCGCCAGCAGGGGATACAGCTTACCAGACAGGAAGTCGTACATGTACAGAGTCTCGAACATAACAGTACGAGAACCCTGAGGAGAACCTGCGATCGCGAAGTTGTTCTGGTTCGCGCCGATGGGGTTCCATGCGTTTACAGTACCCCACTGCAGACCACCAAAGTACAGAGTCTCGTTACGGGGAAGGTCGGTGACATCACCGGTGGTCTCCGCGGGAGTGCTCTCTTCGGTAGCAGCAGGAGTCTCTTCTGCCTTGGATTCTTCGGTAGCAGCGGGAGTCTCTTCAGTTTTAGACTCTTCTGTTGCCTGAGAAGCCTCGGTAGGAGTAGAAGTGGCATTATCTGCGGAACCGCTGCCAGAGCAACCGGCAAGGAGACCGCAGACCATGAATGCGGCGAGCAGCAAAGCAATTAACTTGCTGATCTTTTTCATGTTTTGTTCCTCCTTAGAGAATATGTGTATTATGTAAAGGTAATCTCGGTCTACAGAGCAGAACTTGCGTTCCGCCCCTTCGATCGGGGCCTTGACATCTTTGTAAAGGTGCACTGATGAAGTGCTGTAACATCATCAAAATTCAATGAAGCAATTATAGTAAATCTCATGCCGTTTGTCAATAACTTGCTACAAAAATGAATGGCCGCCGATGGAATCTTGTTTAAATTGACAATGTCAGACTAAGAGTCCCGTCTTATTGCATAAATAGCGAATTTCAGCATTTTAAAAAAATATAAATAACAAAGATATCCCAAAAAAATGTTGACTGGAAATAAAAAAATGTATATATTGTAGACATATTCTGTATTTTTATGAAGGAGTGTTCCTGATGAAAAAATTATCCTTAAACGGTGCCTGGAAGCTGACGGTTTCCGATACCGGATTCAATCAGGTGGACGCTACGGTTCCCGGATCCGTATATAATGATCTGCTGAGCGCCGGACTGATTGATGATCCATTTAAGGGCGCCAACGAAAATGAAGCCCTGAAACTGATGGACCATGATTTTACCTATGAGAGAACCTTTGAAGCCGGTGAAGAGCTGCTTTCCTGCGACAGCGTGCTGCTGCGGGCGGAAGGTCTCGACACCCTGGCTGCCATCTGCATCAATGGTCAGGAGATTGCCAAAACCGACAATATGCACCGGACCTGGGAGTTTGAAGTTAAGCCTATTATTAAGGAAGGTTTAAATCAGATCACCATCGTCTTCGCTTCTCCTACTCTCTGGATTAAGGAAGCTTTCAAGAAGAGCCAGCAGGAAGGTTCCGCCGATGCCATGCAGGGATTCCCGCTGCTGAGAAAGGCCCACTGCATGTTCGGCTGGGATTGGGGTCCCCATCTGCCTGATGCCGGTATCTGGAGAGATATTTCTCTGATCGGTATCGAGACTGCCCGGATTCAGGATGTGAGAGTTCACCAGATCCACGAGAACGGCGAAGTCTGCTGCGAGGTCATCACCAATCAGTGTAAGGTTCATAAATGCGATGTGAAGGTGGAAGTTTCCATCACCGCTCCCGACGGCCAGGTCTTCCAGGCTCAGGGTGAGGACGCCTTTGTAAAAATAGAGAATCCTCAGCTCTGGTGGCCCAACGGCTTTGGCGAGCAGCCCCTTTACAAGGTCCTCGTCCGGCTGATGGACGGTGACAGGGAGCTGGATCGCTGGGAGAAGAGAATCGGTCTTCGTACCCTGACCATGCATATCGAAAAGGATCAGTGGGGCGAGAGCTTCTGCCACCGGGTGAACGGCGTGGATATTTTCGCCATGGGCGCGGACTATATTCCCGAGGACAACCTGCTGCCCCGTGTGAACGCGGAGCGCACCCGCCGGCTGCTGGAGGATGCCAAGGCCGCAAACATGAACGCCATCCGTGTGTGGGGCGGCGGCTACTATCCCGATGATTTCTTCTACGATGCCTGCGATGAGCTGGGTCTGCTGGTGTGGCAGGATTTCATGTTCGCCTGCGCTGCCTACGATCTGACTCTGGACTTTGAGAACAACATCCGGGCGGAGTTTGTGGACAATGTCCGCCGTCTGAGAAACCATCCCTCCCTGGCGCTGTGGTGCGGCAACAACGAGATGGAAATGTTCGCTGCCGTGGGACGTTATGTTTCCAGCCCGGCCCAGAAAGCGGACTATATTAAGATGTATGAATACATTCTGCCTCAGGTGCTGAGAGCCGAGGATCCCGATACCTTCTACTGGCCGGCCAGCCCCTCCAGCGGCGGTTCTTTCGACGGTCCCAATGACGAGAACCGCGGTGATGTCCATTACTGGGCTGTATGGCACTCTCTGGAGCCCTTCACCGCTTACCGCAAATATTTCTTCCGTTACGCTTCCGAGTTTGGCTTCCAGTCCTTCCCCTGCATGGATACCATCCGTACCTTTGCGAAAGAGGATGAGATGAATCCCTTCTCCTATGTCATGGAGAAGCATCAGCGGAACAAATCCGCCAACGGCCGTATCGCCGAGTACCTGTCCGCCACCTATCTGTACCCCAACAGCTTTGACAAGTTTGTTTACGCTTCCCAGCTGCTGCAGGCTCAGGCCATTCAGTACGGCGTGGAGCACTGGAGACGCAACCGCGGCCGCTGCATGGGCGCCATCGTATGGCAGCTCAACGACTGCTGGCCGGTGGTGAGCTGGGCCAGTGTGGACTATTTCGGACGCTGGAAAGCCCTGCATTACGCGGAGAAGCGCTTCTTCCAGCCCATTCTGATCTCCTGCGAGGAGGAGGGTATCATCACCCAGAACACCAACGTCAACGCGGAGCCCTTTGATCTGAAGAAGACCGCCCGCCTGAACGTCTCCAACGAAACCATGCAGGATTTCAAGGGCAAGGCTCGCTGGGCGCTGCGCCGTCCCGACGCTTCCGTCATCGACTGCGGCGAGTACGAGGTTTCCTGCCCGGCTCTGTCCGCTGTCTGGCTGCCCCTTCAGGACTTCCACGATGAGGATACCTATGGCGTTTACTACAGCTATGAGCTTCTAAATCAGCAGGACGAGGTCATCAGCTCCGGTTCCGTGCTGTTCTGCCCGCCCAAGCACTTCAAGTTCCAGGATCCTCAGCTCAGCGTCAGCGTGAATGGCGACGAAATCACCGTCAAAGCTTCCGCTTATGCCCGCTCAGTCGAGATTCAAGCTGGCCCCGATACCGTGTTATCTGATAATTTCTTCGACATGAATGCTGGAGAAAAGACTGTCAAGGTGGTCAGAGGAACTCTGCCTGAAACGGTAACCGCAAGAAGCGTGTACGATATCAGATAAAGAACTAAACAGCCAAAAGAATACCTGACGGTTTTCAGGCAACATATTCAGAACGCTCCCGACTGTCATTGACAGAAGGGAGCGTTCGAATCGTTGCCGCGAAAACCATGTCAGGTCTTCTTTTGGCTTCTTCAGTTTTTTATTCCGTGACACACACCTCAATCAATTCGGGATAGCGATGCCTGGTGCTGATTAACTTGATGTCGGCTTTTTCCATCCTCATGATGGTGGCCATGGTGTCGGGATCGATGATCTCACCGGGAACAAAGTAGGGGATTCCGGGCGGGTAGGCATAGACGAATTCCCTTGCCACGCGGCCAATGGCTTCCTCAGGCTTGACAAATTCACCGGGCAGGGCGTAGGCCTCGTCGGGGCTCATGGGAGAGACCTCAAAGGTATGCTGCTTGAGCATGAAGCGTTCGCCGGGAGCGCCCTCGCTCAGGGTGGAGTCGATTTCCAGCAGGGCATCTCTCAGACGGTCGAAGCCCTCCTGGGTATCGGCGATACTGGTCATGGCCAGCACCATATCCGCCAGGCACATTTCCATCTGCAGACGGTATTTGTCCAGCAGCAGGTGGTACAGCTCGGAACCGGTCATATTGGTGCCGCGGGTGGAGATAAGAATTTTGCCGTGATCGTAACGGTAGATATTGGGATGCCTGTCCAGGGTATCGTTGCCGTTGCACAGCACGGTGAGATGCTTCAGAGCCCGCATATCCTCGGAGAACTGATGCAGGCGGTCGTTGTAAATTTCAAACAGCTCGGGTCCCCGCTTCTCGATGAGGTCCATGCACTGATCGGCGCTGGCCACCAGCACAAAAGAGGGAGAAGAGGATTCGATAATGGCAATGGTACGGGATACGGCTTCGTGGTCCACCCGGTCGGAGCAGACATGAAGCACGGAGGTCTGGGTGAGCACCGGCAGAGTTTTGTGCAGAGACTGGACCACGATATCGGCTCCCTGATGCACGGCACTGTCGGGGAAATGATCGGAGAGACCCATATGGGGACCGTGGGCTTCATCCACCATCAGCGGGACGCCGTGGGCATGACATACCTCGGCGATCTCCGCGATATCGGACACCACGCCGTAGAAGGTGGGAGAGACGGTTACCACCAGCTTAATATCAGGATACTCGATGAGGGCTTTTTCCACATCCTCCGGACGTAGGTTGGCATAGATGCCGATTTCCTCGTCCACGGAAGGATAAATGTACACGGGATGAAGGCTGGCCAGGGCCAGGGCGTTGTATACGGATTTGTGGCAGTTGCGGGGAATCAGCACCCGGTCGCCCCGTTTGGTGCAGGCCAGAATGGAGCAGATCAGACCGGAGGTGGAGCCGCCCACCAGATAGAAGCTGTGTTTGCTGCCGAAGAGTCTGGAGGCTCTGGCCTGGGCCTGGTCCAGAAGAGAGCCGCGGCCGGGATGGGCGCTGGCTTCCCGAAGGTCGTCCAGTCCATCGATTTCGGTGTAGTCGATGCCGTAGGGATTGGGCATCTGGCACAGCTCGGTGTTGCGCTTGTGCCCGGGCATATGATAGGGGTAAATGTTCAGTTCATTGTATTTCTGATAAGCGTCCAGCAGATTCATGAGTCGATTCCTTCCTATAATAAATAATCAGTTATCAGTGGATTCCGCAGTGAGGTCTTCAGATTCTGGTTAAATGGCAAAACTGTTCCAGAACCCTGGCGAAGGCCGTCAGTCCGGCTTCATCTTCCTCGGAGAAACGGTTTTTGACGGGACTGTCGATGTCCAGCACGCCGATGACTTCTCCCCGGGTGTTGTGCAGGGGGATGACAATCTCCGAGGCGGAGGCGCTGTCGCAGGCAATATGGCCCGGAAACAGATGGACATCCGGGACGCGCTGCACCTTGTCCTGGGCGGCGGAAGTTCCGCAGACTCCTTTGCCGTAGGGGATCCGGATGCAGGCTGTTTTTCCCTGGAAGGGGCCCAGGAGCAGTTCGTCTTTTCCCGTGATGGAAAGATAAAATCCTGCCCAGTTCAGATCCGGCAGAGACTCGTAAAGAAGAGCCGAGGCATTGGACAGAGAGGGCAAAAAGTGGGGTTCATCCTGGACCAGAGCTTTCATCTGGTCCGCCAGCAGGGCATAATCAGGCATGGCTTGCTCCTTTGTTTTTCGGGGTTGGGAAATATTGCCTAAGAGCAGCTTGTAAAAAGCCGAAACTAAGGGCAGGTTATCTCTTGATAAATAAAGTCCATCTCATTATAATGGCATGGATATTTGATTGCAAGGAAAATTAATGTTACAAGGTAAAGGGAATGACTAAAAAATCCTATAGTATTGATATGACCCATGGACCGTTGCTGGGTAAGATGCTCCGTTTCGCCCTTCCCCTGATGCTGTCCAGTATTCTTCAGCTTTTGTTCAACGCCGCGGATGTCATCGTGGTGGGCCGCTTCGCCGGCAATACCGCTCTGGCAGCGGTGGGCTCCACCGGCGCCCTCATCAACCTGCTGGTGAATCTGTTTATCGGTCTGTCCATCGGCTCCAACGTGGTGGTGGCCCGATATGTGGGTGCCAACGACTGGAAAGACGCCCATGAAGCGGTGCATACCTCGGTGCTGCTGTCACTGATTGGCGGATGCGCGCTGGTGGTAATCGGTCTGGTGCTGGCCAAGCCGCTGCTTTCCCTGATGGGAACTCCGGAGGATGTGCTGGACCTGGCGGCGGTTTATATGAGAATTTTCTTCTGCGGCATGCCGCTGAATATGCTTTACAATTTCGGTTCCGCCATCCTGCGGTCCACCGGCGATACCAAACGGCCGCTGTATTTCCTGATGATTGCCGGCGCCATCAATGTGGTGCTGAATCTGTTCTTCGTCATCGTGCTGCACATGAGCGTGGCGGGCGTGGCGCTGGCCACCATTATTTCTCAGGCTGTCTCCGCCCTGCTGATTACCGGCTGTCTGCTGAGGGACGAGGGTATCTGCCATCTGGATCTGAAAAAGCTGAAGATCTACCCGGACAAGCTGAAGGAAATGGTGCGGATCGGTCTGCCGGCGGGCCTTCAGGGCTGCGTTTTCTCCATTTCCAATGTGCTGATCCAGTCCTCGGTCAACTCCTTCGGCTCTATTGCCATGGCGGGCAACACCTCCGCGGCCAACATTGAGGGCTTTATCTATGTTTCCATGAACGCCATGTATCAGACGGCGCTGT
>CACZRP010000114.1 GCA_902783575.1 uncultured Eubacteriales bacterium | reverse complement strand
TGCCGGAGACCGGGCTCGAACCGGTACGGGTTTGACCCCGCAGGATTTTAAGTCCTGTGCGTCTGCCAATTCCGCCACTCCGGCAGTCGGCGAGGCAGGACTACGCCAGTCATTCGCGACAAGGATTATAATACCACATCATCGGATCAAAGTCAACAACTATTTTTGTATTTTCTTCGATCAGCGGAAAGGCTTCTGTTTATCGCTCCTCCAGCAGGCACACAGCCTCCGCCGCCATGCCCTCTCCGCGGCCCGTAAAGCCCAGTTTTTCCTCAGTGGTGGCTTTCACGTTGATCCGGCTCCTGTCACAGCGAAGGGCCTCGGATAAATGATCCCTCATCTCTTCCGTATAGGGGCTGATTTTAGGCCGCTGGGCAATCAGCACCACATCCAGATTCCCCAGTACATAACCATCCCTATGCATCAGCTCCGCCACCTGCTTCAGCAGCTCGATGCTGTCAGCGCCCAGAAAAGCAGGATCCGTATCGGGAAACAGTTTTCCGATATCACCCCGGCCCAGCGCTCCCAGAATGGAGTCCATCACCGCATGGGTCAGCACATCCGCGTCGGAATGGCCATCCAATCCCATGGTCCAGGGAATATCCACGCCTCCCAGAATGAGCTTCCGGCCTTCCGCCAGACGGTGCACATCATATCCGATTCCTATTCTCATCATTCGTCCCCCTGGTTTCGATTGGTAAAGAACCCCTTGTCTTTCGGCAAGGGGTTCCTGGTTATTCCTGTTTTAAGAAATTACATCATTCCCATACCGGGGCCGCCTGCGGGGGCGGGAGCGGGTTCGGGTTCCGGCTTGTCAGCAACGACAGCCTCGGTGGTCAGCAGGGTGCCGGCCACGGAAGTAGCGTTCTGCAGGGTGGTACGGGTAACCTTCACAGGATCGATAATACCGGCATCCACCATGTTGACATACTCATTGGTCAGGGCGTTGAAACCGGTACCGGTGGGAGACTCCATCAGCTTGTTGACAACGATGGAACCCTCGGTGCCAGCGTTGGTAGCGATCTGACGGACGGGAGCTTCCAGAGCCTTAACGATAATCTCGGCACCGGTCTTCTCGTCTCCCGTCAGGGTTGCCGCCAGCTTTCTGGTAGCATCAATCGCGTGAATGAAAGCGCTGCCGCCGCCGCAGACGATACCCTCTTCTACAGCAGCTCTGGTGGCTGCCAGGGCATCTTCCATACGCAGCTTCTTTTCCTTCATTTCGGTTTCGGTAGCGGCACCGACCTTGATCACAGCCACACCGCCGGCCATCTTGGCCAGACGCTCCTGCAGCTTCTCACGGTCGAAATCGGAAGTGGTCTCTTCGATCTGAGCCTTGATCTGCTCCACACGGGATTTGATGAGGGCTTTGTCACCGACACCATCCACAATGACGGTATGCTCTTTCTGAACCTTCACGGATTTCGCGCGGCCCAGCATATCCAGGGTGGTTTCCTTCAGCTCCAGACCCAGTTCCTCGCTGATAACACGGCCGCCGGTCAGGATAGCGATATCCTCCAGCATGGCTTTACGGCGGTCACCGAAGCCGGGTGCCTTAACAGCAACACAGTTAAAGGTGCCGCGCAGCTTGTTGACTACCAGGGTAGCCAGGGCTTCGCCTTCCACATCCTCAGCAATAATCAGCAGGGCGGCGCCGTTCTGAACGATCTGCTCCAGCACAGGAAGGATTTCCTGGATGTTGGTGATCTTCTTATCGGTAATCAGGATATAGGGATTGTCCAGTCTGGCTTCCATCTTGTCCATATCGTTGCACATGTAGGCAGACAGATAACCGCGGTCAAACTGCATACCTTCCACCAGCTCCAGCTCGGTGTTCATGGTCTTGGACTCTTCCACGGTGATAACGCCGTCATTGGAAACCTTTTCCATGGCGTCGGCAATCATGGTACCGACTTCCTCATCGCCGGCGCTGATGGCAGCGATCTGAGCGATGTGCTCCTTGGAGCTGACGGGAGTGCTGATGCCCTTGATGCTTTCCACGGCACAGTCAGCAGCCTTCTTCATACCCTTACGCAGAATGATAGCGTTGGCACCGGCAGCGATGTTCTTGATGCCCTCATGGATCATGGCCTGAGCCAGCACAGTAGCAGTGGTGGTTCCATCACCGGCCACATCGTTGGTCTTGGTGGCAACTTCCTTCACCAGCTGAGCGCCCATATTCTCGAAATGATCTTCCAGTTCGATTTCCTTGGCAATGGTAACACCATCATTGGTAATCAGCGGAGCGCCGTATTTCTTGTCCAGAACAACGTTGCGGCCCTTCGGTCCAAGGGTAACCTTAACAGTATCCGCCAGCTGATCAACACCCTTCAGAAGAGCGGTTCTGGCGTCTACACCGAATTTAATCTCTTTAGACATGATTCAAATCCTCCTGATCAATCTTCTACAATCGCTAAAATGTCACTCTGTTTCAGAATGATATATTCAGTGCCGTCCAGCTTCACTTCTGTACCGGCATATTTGCTGTACATAACCTTCTGGCCAACCTTGACTTCCATCTTGACCTCTTTGCCATCGATGATTCCGCCGGGGCCCACAGCCACAACCTCAGCCTCCTGAGGTTTCTCTTTGGCATTACCTGTCAGCACAATACCGGACTTGGTAGTCTCTAATGCTTCCAGCTGTTTCACTACAACTTTATCGCCCAAAGGAACAAGCTTCATTTTTATTACCTCCTGAATCACAGATATGTCATTGTTAGCACTCGAATCTATTGAGTGCTAAACCACAACTGCTATCATATTCTATAAAGGCCTTTGAATCAACTCTGTTCATTCCTGAATAATTACGTATTATACCTGTATTCTCTTTTTATCTCCGTTAATCTCCATTTTCCTCTGTTTTGGATTTTATTGGTTGACTCTGTCTTGCCGTCAGTCTATAATTTTCTTTAAATATGCCACGAAAGGAGCCATAGGCATGATAGGAATTGTCTGTGAATTCAATCCCCTGCACAGGGGGCATGAATATCTGCTGCAGACCGCCGCGTCACAAAAGCCCGGCAGCGGAATCTTCTGTGTCATGAGCGGAAATTATGTCCAGCGGGGAGAACCGGCTCTTTACGACAAATGGACCCGGACCCGGATGGCTCTCATGGCCGGCGCGGATCTGGTGGCGGAGCTGCCCACCTATTATGCGGCTGCCACAGCCGAGAAATTTGCCTTTGGCGCCATCAGCCTTCTTTTTCATTCCGGGCTGGCGGACAGCCTTTGCTTCGGCATGGAGGAACCGGACCATCTTCCCCTGCTGCAGCGGGCCGCAGACATCATCGCCGGGCCTGATTCCGGCTTTGAAGAGACCCTTCGTTCCTGTCTGCCGGATGCTCCTTCCTTTGCCTCTGCCCGCAGCCGGGCCCTGGAGCTCCTTTTAGGAGAACCTCTGCCTGCAGAACCCAACGAAATTCTCGCCCTGGAGTATCTCATTTCCTGCCGCCGTCTCGGCTGGAATCCCGAGATCATTCCCGTCAAGCGGACCGTCCCCCATCAGCTCTCCCATCTGCAGTACGAGGCCTTTCTCTCCGCCTCAACCCTGCGGCAGAAGCTGGCCGACGGCCTTGATATCACGGACGATCTTCCCTGTCCGCTGCCCTGCACCCCTGTTTTCCCGGATTCCATGTTTCCTCTGATCCGTTACCGTCTGTGCTTTCACAGCGCCCAGACCCTGGCCGGCATCGATGAGGTCAGCGAAGGACTGGAAAACAGAATTTTAAAAGCCGCTTCCGACTGCTCCGGCTTTCAGGAGCTGGTGGGACAGATCCGTTCGAAACGCTACCCCACTTCCCGCATCCGAAGGATTCTGCTGAACATCCTGCTGGATATCAGCAAAGAAAAAAAGACCCGGCTCCAATTCGAGTCGGGTCCGGGATATCTTAGGATTCTTGGTGTCAGGGGACAGAACCTGGATCTTCTGAGCCGTCTCAGCCAGCAAAGCCGTCTGCCTGTGATCACACAGCTCAGGCAGATGAATTCTCTTCCCGAAGCAGCCAGGCTGATGCTGGAAGATGAGCTTCGATTCTCAGAAGTTTACCGAAGTCTGAACACTGAAATCGGGCTCACTGCCGAAGATTCCATACCCATGGTCATCCTGGGCAGGAATTATTCGTTGGCGTAAATATAGCCCTGATAAGTGGTGACCTTGCCTTCGGTATCCGTCACGGAAACCGTCAGCGTGTCATTTTCCGTATTGCCGGTGGATGTGAATTTAACCTCATAGCCATCTGCCAGAGTCACAGCATAGACATCGTAATTCATATTGTTGTGGCAGATGACGCCGATGTCGTAAACGCCTGCCGCGTTGTTCTCGGTGAACTTATCCATGTCCACCCGAACCTTGCCGCCGGGATTTACCACCGCACTGATGACTGAGTCACCCCATTCCTCATCTGTTTCTATACTGATATACAGATTATCCCAAGTCTGATCAAGACCGTTGACAAAAGTAATGCCCGGTTTCTTCTCGGAAGAGCATCCCGCAAGGACCAGGATCAGTGACAAGGTCAGGAGCAAAGAAAACAGTTTTTTCATCATAAGTTCCTCCTGAATATTTGTTTTTTTCATTATAACAAGAACCGTGCCAGGAAACAAGATGTGAAAAAGGCCGCAGCTCAAAAAAACTGCGGCCTTCATTATTGCTCTGTCTGATCAGTATCAGAAGGGTTCACTGCGGTACTTCATGGCGAAGGGATGCTCGGAAACGGTGTACTGCTCAGAAACGGAAGTATACCATTCGTTATAGTCCGCGGAAGCCATGTCCGCCTTCACATCGATCTGCCAGCGGGGAAGATTATCACCTACGAAATACATGATATGATAACCGTATTCACTCTCAATGATGCCGCTGTCTCCGGCAAATCTCGCTTCATCGAAGCACCAGTCATCAAAGCTCTGCACCATCTGTCCCTTATAGACACCGGTATAGAGGCCGCCATTGCCGGCAGAACCGGAGTCTCCGGTATGCTCGTTGGCCAGCTGAGCGAAGAGCTCCTCCGTGGCGCCGCCGCTTAAGAACTGCTGGTAAATTTCCTCAGCCTGAGCCTTGGCAGCTGCCATGCCCTCTTCCGAACCGTTGTCGGAGGCAGAGATCAGAATATGACGGATATCCACAGTCTTTTCATCAGATCTGGCGGGAGCCTTGATCATGTAGATGGCATAATAACCGTTGCCGTCTGCAGCTTCCACCACTTCAGACGCGCCGGCCTGGGTGTTGATCATGAAGATCCAGTTGGCAACATTGACATCGGTGCTGGCAACGGTGCTGTAGCGAAGATTGGTAATCAGAGAATTGTCCTCAGCGGTGACTCCCTCAGCCGCTTCCGCCTGGGCCTTTTCCAGCGCTTTGGCAGCGAAATCCTCTTCAGAGGTGACTCCCTCCAGGAAAGCATCTGCCTGGGCCTTGGCTTCTTCTGCCGTTACGCCGGGATCAGTATCTGTCGCTTCCGTAACGGGGAAACGGACCATGCGCACATCCGCCATATCGTATTGGGTGTGGTTCTCCTGATAATAGGCTTCCAGCTCCGCATCGGTATAGGTGAAGGAGTTTTCCTTTTCGGTCTTGTAGGCATCGGCCAGAAGCTCGCGGGAAACACACTTCTCCAGGATGCTCATATTGAAGCCCATGCCAAAGTTGGTGGAAAGATAATTGCTGACCGTGGTATTGGCATTCTGGGCACTGGTTTTGACATTGGAGAGGGTCCTGTCAAGACTGGCCTGCTGCTCTGCCGGCAGGGTGAAGCCAGCTTTCTTTGCCTCAGAGGAAAGAACCACCAGCTGCTTCAGACTGTCAATCGACTGAGAGCTGAAATAATCCGCATAGGTCATATCCTCGGAATAAGCCTGCTTATCCAGGGACTTGGTGGTGTCAATAGGCATATAGTCGCCGCCAAAATAGGAATACATGGTCTGATAATAGTTGTTGAAGCTCGTACGGTAATAGTAGCTGTATTCAGCAACTGAAATATCTGTATCCCCGATGGTCAGGGCAGTCAGCATACGGCGGCTCAGTCCGGTATTGGGGAAGATCAGCGCAGCGATCAGAATGATTACCAGAAGTGTGCATCCGGTTCCGATCAGTCTGCTCTTCAGTTTGGGAGAGAATTTGGAGTTTTCTCTCTTTTTCAGTGCCTGCTGCCGCTTCCTTGCCTCCTCGCGTCTCTGATCGATTTTGGCTTTTGTGTCCATAATTAAACAACCTCTTTTACTTTAAAAGTTTCAAATGGCAAAACAACACCTCCGGCGCGGCCGGCAGCCAAGCCGGAGGTCATAATTGATGAAGATAACTCTTAAGCGGGATTATTCGTGATGAATATCCAGCTCTTTACGGTTCTGCTGAAGAATACGGCTCTTCTGGTCGATGACGGTGGCGAACTCCTTGGAGCGGCTGTCAATAATACCGGCGATTTTGGACAGTTCCTCATTGGTAAAGCCGGCCAGCTGCTTCATCTGGTCATCGATCTGCATCAGAAGATCATCCGCGTATTCCTTGGCGCCCATACGCATCTCTTTGGACACACGCTTCGCGTTGTCCACGATCTCCTCGGCCTGCGCGTAGGCCTTTCTGGTAACTTCATGCTCATTGATCATTTTCAGCCGTTCTTCTTCGGCTTCCTTGATCTTTGCTTCAGCTTCGTGCTGCGCATCAACAATAATGCGGTTCTTCTCTTCCAGCACCCATTTGGACTGTTCGATCTCGGTGGGCATCTTCAAACGGATATCCGTGATCGCATCAAAGAGCTCCTCCCGATCTACGAGAACTTTATCAGAAAAAGGAACGGTTTTTGCCTGTTCCAACATCTCTTCGATACTTGTTAAGATTTCCTCAATCTCCATCTGACGGTCCATTACCTTACCTCCTGAATTGATAAATCATTTCTAAGGTTGACGCCGGAACGAAATGCCCTACATCACCGTTGTGCTTTAATACATCTTTGACGATCGTTGAACTGATATAAGAATAGGAAACGTTGGTCGTCAGGAAAATCGTTTCCATTTCGGGATATAACGACCGGTTGGCCTGAGCCAGCTGCAGCTCATATTCAAAATCCGTTACAGCGCGCAGTCCGCGGATTACCTCAGTAGCATGCTGCTCCTTCAGAAAATCCACCAGAAGTCCGGAGAAAGGAAGGACTTCCACATTTGGCAGGTTTTCCGTCGCTTTTTTCAAAAGCATAATCCGCTGTTCTACGGTAAACATAGGCTGCTTGGAGCTGTTTTCCAGCACTCCAACAATCAGTCTGTCAACGATTCTGGATCCCCTTTCGATAATGTCGAGATGACCCAGCGTCACCGGATCAAAACTTCCGGGAACCACTCCAATACGCACTGCTAATCTCCCGCTTTTGAAAAAAAGCTAAATCTGGTCGTTTTATATGTCTTTTCACGGATTTTCACAAGACCCGGAAGATCCACATCTGTCTGGGAAGAAGATTCAATAATCAGCATTCCCTGATCCGAAAGAAGATCACTTTCAGCTATCAGTGAACCGATCTTTTCCTCAAATCCGTGTTCATAGGGAGGATCCATAAAGATCATATCGAACTGACGGTGCTCCTGATGAAAATACAGTATCGCCTTTTCCACACTCATAAGCCAGGTACGGCTCTGCGATGTGAAATTCAGAGACTGCAGATTCTGCCGGATACAGCTCATAGCCCTACGATCCTGTTCCACAAGATCCAGAGACACAGCTCCCCTGGAAAGTGCTTCAATTCCAATTTGCCCGCTGCCCGCAAACAGATCCAGAAAACGGCTGCCGGGAACCTCGAACTGGATCACTCCGAAAAGCGCTTCCTTACAGCGGTCCGTGGTAGGCCTGGTGCCCATTCCTTCCGGTGTAACGAGGTGTCTGCCCCTGGCAGATCCGGCGATGACCCTTGTCATGAAATCAAAATCCTTTCCAATACAAAGAAGAAGGTCTTTTCTATCCCTTCCTACTATTTTACAGATAACGAAACAAAAGTCAAGAGAAATGTCATAAAGAGGGAAAAATATCCTCAGCCTGTACCCGCCTGGGTAATGACTGCATTTTCCCAGAATCTCTCCAGCTCCTGACGGATTCCCCGGTGCTCCAGCTGATTCAGAGAAGGATCCAGCTCCATCACTGTCCTGGACAGCTGCTGAGCCTGCCTTAAAAGATCCATATCCCTGTAAAGATCTGCGGCCTTGAACTGAGGGAAGCCATGCTGCCTCAGGCCAAAAACATCGCCGGACCCTCTCAGCCTCAGATCCTCCTCCGCGATATAGAAACCGTCCGTCGAATCCACCAGCACCTTGAGTCTTTTCCTGGTGGAGGTCTGTTTCTGATCACTGACCAGCACACAGAAGCTCTCCGTCTTTCCGCGGCCCACCCGGCCCCGGAGCTGATGCAGCTGTGCCAGGCCGAAGCGCTCCGCGTTTTCGATTACCATCAGCGAGGCGTTGGGTACATTGACGCCCACCTCCACCACAGTGGTGGATACAAGAATCTGGATTTTCCCATCCACAAAGTCCTGCATGACCTCTTCCTTCAGCGCGGGCTTCATCTTGCCGTGCAGCAGCCCCACCGTCAGATCCGGGAACACCGACTGACTCAGAAATGCCGAGTAGTCCGTGGCGGAGCGCAGGGGATTTTCCGTCTCCTGACTGTCCTCCTGGGCTTCCACCGCCGGACAGATAATATACACCTGATGGCCCTGCTCCACCTGAGAGCGCATAAAGCGGTACAGCCTCTCCTCATAACCCGTATCCACCGAATAAGTTTTGACAGGGGTCCTGCCGGGAGGCATCTCATCCAGCAGAGATATATCCATATCTCCGTACAGAATCATGGTCAGGGTCCGGGGAATAGGCGTGGCTGTCATAACCAGCACATTGATGGAAGCCTTCTCCTCGGCTCCCTTCCCCGCCAGCACCATCCGCTGCCTCACACCGAAGCGGTGCTGCTCATCGGTGATGACCAGTCCCAGGCTGTGAAAAGCCACGGTATCCTGGATCAGGGCATGGGTGCCGATCAGCAAATCAATCCTGCCCTCCGCCAGATCCTCCAGCAGCTGTTTTCTTTCCTTGCCCGTCACCGAACCCGTCAGCAGAGAAACCTTCAGGCCAAAGGGCTCCAGCACCCGTGCCGCCTCCTGGTAATGCTGTCTTGCCAGCACCTCCGTGGGCACCATCAGCGCGCTCTGATATCCGCTTAGAAAGGCTCTGTAGACGCTGAGAAAAGCCACCACGGTCTTGCCGCTGCCCACATCTCCCTGAAGGAGACGGTTCATGGCCTTATCCGATGCCAGATCCTGCCGGATCTCCGTAACGCATCTTTCCTGAGCTCCTGTCAGGGGATAAGGCAGACTTTCAGTGAGGTTCCTTTCTTTATCCGGATCCCCCTTCAGGCTCAGTCCCGTCCGCTGCTCGTCCCTTCCCTGCTTCATCCGGATCAGTGCCAGCTGCTGGATAAAGAGCTCATCGAAGGCGAGTCTGGCCCGGGCCTTTTCCATCTTCTCGAAGGTCTCGGGATAATGCATATCGCTGTAGGCGGTAAACCTGTCGGGAAAGGTCTGCCTGTAGTTCATGGGCAGCGGATCATCCAGCGGATCCAGAAGGTCCAGGGCTCCTCTGACGGCGCCGGAGACCATTTTCTGGGTCAGTCCTCCCCCCAGGGGATAGACGGACACAATGCCGGGCATTTCCTCGGAAGCCGGCTGTACCTTCGGAGAAGAAAGCTGGATCCGGTAGCCGTTTCTCTTCACCCTGCCCTGGAACAGATACAGGCCGCCGGCCTTCAGGTTGTTGACCAGGTAAGGCTGATTGAACCACACCACAGGAATCTCTCCCGTTTCATCGGCGATTCTTCCGTTGGTAATGGTCATGCGGCCCTTGTGAAAGTTCTTCAGTTCCCCCAGCAGCCTCCCCCGGATGATGACATCCTGATCCACCATAATCTCGCTAATGGGTGTGCGCTGTCTTTCATCCAGATAGTTCCGCGGGAAATAATCAAGAACATCCCGGGCGCTTACGATTCCCTGTTTGAAAAAGAGCTCGGCGCGGCTTTTACCGATCCCTTTAAAGGAAGTCAGCGGTACCGCGCCAAGCTCGTTGTATGTCATCTTATTCATTTTTATTCAGCGGAAAGCAGGAAATAATAGATGGGCTGATCGCCTTCCTGAATCTCCACTTCCACGGAAGGATACTTGTCCAGAATATAGGAGCTAAGCTCTTCCGCCTGCTCTTTGGAGCTCTCGCTGCCAAAGTAGATGGTGAAGATACCGGTATCCTCGCTGATCATGGCGTCCACCAGATCCCGGGTGGTATCCATCAGGTCTTCACCCACCTTGCACATGTCTCCGTTCCGCAGGGCCAGGAAG
>CACZRP010000113.1 GCA_902783575.1 uncultured Eubacteriales bacterium | reverse complement strand
TATACAACATAAAAACCCTCCGATGTCCGCTGTTTAAGCGGGCTTCAGAGGGTTTAACTCTTTTTTACTGTCAAAGACGGGATTGTACCCGCGGCGCCCTCTTTTGGCAACCCTTTTTTAGGAATTGTTCCGGCCCCATCTGGTACTGAAAAAGATTCAAAAACTGGTACTTTTCATATGGTCAGCCATGGTTATAATAGAGATAAATTCAAAACCGACTAATCCGAAAGGTATTCACATTCGGGAGAGGAGTTATCCATGTCCAGTACAGTAAAACACAACGAACAGCTTCTGAAAATCGTTCTCACCGGTCTTACCGCGGCCCTGGCCTATGTTGTCTTCACTTTCCTTCAGATTAAAATCCCCATCGGCGGCGATACCCAGTCCATCCATCTGGGCAACGCCATCGTAGTGCTGGGTGCCCTGCTGCTGGGCAGTCTCTACGGCGGACTGGGCGGAGCCATCGGCCTGGTGATCGGAGACCTCTTTGATCCCATTTATATTCTTTCCGCCCCCAAGACCTTCCTGATGAAATTCCTCATCGGCCTGATTGTGGGCTTTGTAGCCCACAGACTGGGCAAAATCACCCACGAGTCCGATCCCAAAAAGTATTTCAAATGGGTACTTATGGCCTCCATCGCCGGTCTTTTGTTCAACGCGATCTTTGACCCCATCATCGGCTATTTCTATAAGCTGCTGATTCTGGGCAAGCCGGCGGCCGAGCTGTCCATCTCCTTCCGCTTCGCCACCACCGCTCTGAACTCTGTGGTTTCCGTCATTGTATCCACCCTGCTTTACATGGCGGTACGGCCGGCCCTGGAGAAGGCGCACCTGCTGCCGAAGGTGAAATAATCCGCCTTCAGACACCTGATATAATCAGGCTGATATAATCAGGCTGCTTCTATCACACAAATCAGATCAGGCTGATCAGGTAAGGAATCACGTAGGTAAAGATGCTCATGAGGGTCAGTGCCAGAAATACGCCCAGCACCATGGCAGGGAAGGCCTTTTTGAACCTGATGCCCAGCATGCTGGCGATCAGGCCGCCGGTCCAGGCGCCGGTGCCCGGCAGCGGGATGCCCACAAAAAGCACCAGCCCCCAGAACTCCGCTTTTTCTATCTTGTCAGCCTTTCCCATGGCTCTTTTTTCAAGCTTTTCCACCATCGGTCGGAAAAGCTTTGTTTTTTTCAGCCAGTTAAAGATGGGGGTAATAAACCAGAGAATAAAGGGGATGGGCACCAGATTTCCCACGGCGCAGAGCAGCGCCGCCTTCAGGTAGGGAATACTCATCAGTCTGGCGGCAATGAGGCCGCCCCTCAGCTCCAGGATGGGAACCATGGAAATAATAAATACAATCACTTCGTTAGAGACCAGGCCTCCCAGCGTTTCCTGAAACCAGGCAATTAATGTTTCCTGCATAAAATCATTTTCCTTACATAATAAAGTCTATCTATTATACCGCAGCTCATCCATGGCCGCAAGCCATAGAGGGCCTTCCAGGGCCAGGAACTTTCTGTGTCTCTGGAAATCCGGATCCATCCGGGCCACCTGAGCCCAGAACCGGGGTGAATGATTCATCTCCAGGCGGTGGCAGAGCTCATGGATAATGACATAATCCATGATTTCCTCCGGCAGCTCGCTGAGCATCAGATGGAAGGAAAGGTTCCCCTGGCTGCTGCAGCTGCCCCAGCGGGAGGTCATGGCCCGGATGGAGATTTTCTGATAAGTAACACCCATCAGCCGGGCAAAATCAGCTGTCTTTTCTTCTGCCATCCGACGGGTTTTCCGGCGGATCTGCTCCATTACCTTTTTGCCGCTGCCGGCTTCCCGGATCCTTCCGGCAAAAATCGCCTGGGATGCGCGCTTCAGAATATCCGCCCGCTCCTGCATCTTTTTCAGATGATCCTGAATCCAGTCCTGCTTCCGGCGGACAAAGTCCGCAATCATATATCTGGGATAACGGGCCGGGGCGTGAACAACGATGCCTCCGTCGGGACGGATCTCAATGGACAGGGTTTTCCGGCGCCGGGAGAGGCGAAGCTCCGCTTCTCCCACGCCTTCAATCATCAAAACAGAAGATTGATCCGTCATCCCTTCGCCTCATTTCCTTCCCTCAGCTCCGCCTGAATCCGGGTGCGGTATTCCGTGGGGGAAAGCTGATACTGCTTGCGGAAGGACTCCGCGTAGTAACTGGCTCCGGAGAAGCCGGTGGCGTAGGCCACCTCGGTAATGGACAGTCCGGGACTGGCCAGAAGCTCCAGGGATTTCTCCAGCCGGTAGAGGGTCAGATATCCCAGCGGCGTGGTATCCAGATGCTTCTTAAAAAGATCATAGCAGGTGCTGCTTCCCACCTTGCCCGCCTTGCAGATGTCGGCAATGCTCACTTTTTCAGCGTAGTGCTTCTGAATGAAATTGACCATGTCTCTCAGGGTGGGAATTCTCCGGTCCGGTCTGGCGCTTTCTGTCTCCTGGGGCATGTTTTCGTGCAGGAGAAAAGTCATTTCGAAGGCGCAGCCCATGACGCCGATCATCCGGCTCTCCTCCGGCCGGCGGATCAGCACATGAATCCGGCGGATCTCGTCGATCATCTGCTTCTGCCACTCCACCTCGGGCCGAAGGAGCAGGTAGGGACATCCGTCGCCCCGGAGCATGTCGGAAATGATCTGCTCCATTTCCTGAAAACGGGTCCGCAGCAGCGAGGGATGAATCAGCACAGTAAGATAGGACGCGTCTGTCCCGTCCTCCGAATAGTTCCGGTGCACCTGCCGGGGCGATACATAGATTCCGTCGCCCTCCCGCAGGCGGACATGCTCTCCGTTGACGGAATAAACCATGTGTCCGGTGCGGCAGTAAATGAATTCCATATCCTCGTGCCAGTGATGGATCACTTTCATGCCCGGGAGCCGTCCCAGCCGTCCGAAACCGGCATAAACAGGATAAGCCGGATCGTTGTAGGCGACCCGTTCTGAACCGTCCGCCAGGACGGTCATGGTATGTTTGGCCATGGCGCTGTCTCTCCTTCCCCGGACCAAAAAGTCCGGCAATTCGTAGGATTGTTATTGTAAACCATAAAATATGAGTATGAATTTATCAAAAAAAGTAAGATAATAATATCGCAAGGTGAGAGAAAAGTCAAGACAATACAGAGACCAGATCTCCCGTGCAAGCGGCTTTCGAACCCCGAGAACGAAGCCGCCCGGAACGGAGCTGCCGATCCGGAAATCTGGAAAAAGGAGGGTATGCATAATGGATAAAAAATTCACTAATGCGCTTCTGTTCGCTGAGGATGTACAGGCAGGTTTGCTCTTAGATTTTCTGTATGCCGATTATCATCGTCGTCCAGTTAAAAGAGAAGCAAAACCCTACATCAATAAACGTCAGCGTATCGCCGATCGTGTTTGGGATCGGTTTCAGAAGGGTCAGGTAACACCCAGTCTGCTTATGCAGCATTAACCCTCATTCCGCAAGGAACACTTTCCCTTCGGATGCGACCCGAAGCGGAGCCTTTCATGTAGAGTTTTTGCCAACAGACGCAAAAACAAAGAACCGGTGATTGCGGCTCACCGGTTCCAAAATAAGAGCAGGGATGCTTGCGGCTCCCTGCTCCTTTTTTATTTTGTTCAGCCAAGTCTGGCCAGGGATTCCTCCACCTGGGCCATCAGGGCCTGATATTTGGTCTGTTTTTCTTTTTCCTCTTCAATGACATTCGCCGGAGCCTTGGCCAGGAAGCCCTGGTTGGAAAGCTTTCCGGAAACTCTCTTCAGCTCGCCTTCGAGACGTTTCTTCTCCTTCTCCAGGCGGGCTTTTTCAGCGGCGAAATCCACCAGCTCTTCCAGCGGAATCCGGACCTTGGCGTCACGGATGGGAATGGTCACGGCATTTTCGGAAATTCCCGCATCATCGGCCTGAACGCTGACCCTGGTGGCCATGGCCAGGGGGCTCAGGAATCCGGCGCCTCTGGCGAAGATATCCCGCACCTGATCATCGGCAGAAACCACAATGACCTCGGTCTTGGTCTTGGGGGTAACGTTCATCTGGGTACGGATATTGCGGATGCCGCGGATGGCTTCCTTCATGCGCTCCACCTCGTCCTCTTCGGCGGGGAAGTTCATGGCCTCGTCGTAGACCGGCCAGGGTGCGTACATGATGGTATCCTCTTCCGGCACCAGATAATTGTATATTTCTTCCGTGATGAAGGGCATGTAGGGATGGAGCATTTTCAGTCCGTCCACCAGGACCTTCTTCAGGGTCCACAGGGCAGCGGTACGGGAGGGAGCGCCTTCCGGAGTCTTGTTATAGAGTCTAGGCTTCACCATCTCGATGTACCAGTCACAGAGCTCTTCCCACAGGAAGCCCGTCAGCTTATCGGCGGCCACGCCCAGCTCGTACTTGTCGAGATTCTCGGTGACCTCCTTGGCCAGGTTGTTGCACTTGCTGAGAATCCAGCGGTCCGCGGCCTCCAGGGAAGCGGGATCCATGGTCTCAGGCAGCTCCTCATCCAGGTTCATCAGGATGAAACGGCTGGCGTTCCACATCTTGTTGGCAAAGTTCCGGGCATTTTCCACCTTGGACCAGTAGAAGCGCATGTCATTGCCGGCGGCGTTGCCGGTGACCAGCATCAGTCTCAGAGCGTCGGCGCCATACTGATCGATGACCTCCAGGGGATCGATGCCGTTGCCCAGGGATTTGCTCATCTTGCGGCCCTGCTCGTCACGGACCAGACCGTGAATCAGCACATCCTTAAAGGGAATGTCATGGGTATACTCCAGGGCGGAGAAGATCATACGGCTGACCCAGAAGGTGATGATATCGTAACCGGTGACCAGCACATCCGTGGGATAGAAATAGGAAAGCTCGGGGGTCTGCTCCGGCCAGCCCAGGGTGCTGAAGGGCCACAGGGCAGAGCTGAACCAGGTATCCAGGGTATCAGGATCCTGCTTCCAGTTCTCGGCGCCGCATTTTCCGCATTTGCAGCCGGCTTTGGGAGCTTCGCGGCTCACCAGGATATTGCCGCATTCCTGGCAGTAGTAAGCCGGAATCCGGTGACCCCACCAGAGCTGTCTGGAGATACACCAGTCGTGGAGGTTCTCCATCCAGTTGAAATACATTTTCTCGTAGCGTTTCGGCACAAAGCGGACCTTGTCCTGACGCACCACGTCAATGGCGGGCTTTCTCAGCTTGTCCATGGCCACAAACCACTGGGGCTTGATCATGGGCTCGACGGTGGAATGGCAGCGGTCGTGGGTGCCCACGGCGTGAACCATATCCTCCACTCTCACCAGATAGCCGCCCTCTTCAAGATCGGCAACGATCTGTTTTCTGGCCTCATAGCGGTCCATACCGCAGTATTTGCCGCCGTTCTCGTTGATGTGTCCGTCATCGGTGAGGACATTGATCTGCTCCAGATTGTGGCGCAGTCCCACTTCAAAGTCGTTGGGGTCGTGGGCCGGGGTAATCTTCACGGCGCCGGTACCGAACTCCTTGTCTACGTAAGCGTCTTCAATGACGGGAATCTCTTTATTCACCAGGGGCAGAATCACCATCTTGCCCACCACATCCGCGTAGCGCTCGTCTCCGGGATGCACGGCAATGGCGGTATCGCCCAGCATGGTTTCGGGACGGGTGGTGGCCACTTCAATATAGCCCGTGCCGTCCGCGTAGGGATAACGGATATGCCAGAAATGGCCCTGCTGCTCCTCGTGAAGGGTTTCCGCGTCGGAAATGGAGGTCTGGCACACCGGGCACCAGTTGATGATCCGGTTGCCGCGGTAAATCAGGCCCTGATCATACAGACGGATGAAAACTTCCTGCACGGCGTTGGACAGACCCTCATCCATGGTGAAGCGAGTGCGGTCCCAGTCGCAGGAGGCACCCAGCTTTTTCAGCTGGTTCAGGATCCGGTTATGGTAGGTTTCCTTCCAGGCCCAGGCTTCCTTCAGGAAGCCTTCGCGTCCCAGCTCTTCCTTGGTATGGCCGTCGGCGATGATCTTCTGGATGACCTTGACCTCGGTGGCAATGGCCGCGTGGTCCGTGCCGGGCTGCCACAGGGTATTAAAGCCCTGCATTCTCTTCCAGCGGATCAGGATATCCTGCATGGTGTTGTCCAGGGCATGACCCATATGGAGCTGGCCGGTAATGTTGGGGGGCGGTATCACAATGGTGAAGGCTTTTTTCGAATAATCGACTTCACCGTTTTCTTTTCTCGGAACTTCGGCGTGGAAATAATGTCCTTCCTCCCACTTCTTGTACAGGCGGGGTTCCAGATCTTTCGGGCTGTAGGTTGTCGGCAGGTTTTGCATGTGTTTTTTTTCTCCTATGAAAATATGCGTATGTTACCCTAAAATGGGACTTTTGTCAAGAGTCTGGCGTCTCGGAGGTGATGGTCAGCGTGGACAGAAGCTGCTCCAGCAGGGCTGTATCCGCGCCGCTGGTAAAGTCATTGACGGTGATGGTGTAGATCCGGCTTCCCTGAGGAATCAGGGCTACCTGGATGACATCGGTTACAAATTCATTTTTGACAAGGTAGCAGTAGGTCAGCGCTTCGATTTCCGCCTCATTGTAGCTTCGGATTCGGGCCTTCTGCAGCTCATCGCAGCTGATGCCCAGCCGTTTCAGGGTGCTGGCCTGCTCATCCAGTTTTTCCATGATGGGCTCCAGATCCGCCGTGGCCACCGTCCGGCCCAGCTCAAAGTAGCCGAAATCCACATAGTTGACGGTGCCGATGGCCGTGGTGGGCGAATACAGCCGCCAGTAAATGGCCATATTGTTCTGCAGTCCCAAAAGCTGGGCCTGTCCGTCCATTACCGGAGTCAGCTCATCCCAGCTGGTGCTCTCCCAGCCCGCTTCAAAGCGGAAATGGAAATCACCCACGTCGTAGGAGGCATAGGTATCCGGCACACCCACGGTGGCATCGTCATATTCGCTCCGCTTGTGGCAGCCGGTGAGCAGCGGCAGGACCATCAGAAGGACGAGGCAGATGACCAGCGGCCTGAAAAGCCGCGTATTATGTAAAAGCTTCGTCATGTTGATGCATTCCTTCATTATAGAATTCTGAAAAATTATACCACGGATGAGCCGAAAGAACAACCTCTCTTGTACTAAGCAGCCCATCTGTGGTATACTATTTTTATGTCAAAGGAGGACGAAAAACCATGATTCACAAGAAAATCAAGATCCGGACCAAGGGCTCCGGAGAGGACGCATATATTTCTACTTATTTTATTGAGCCCACCGAGCAGATTACCCGTACCAAGAAGCCCTGTGTGGTTCTGTGTCCCGGCGGCGCCTACGCCTTCACTTCCGACCGGGAGGCCGAGCCCGTGGCCCTTCGTTTTCTGGCCCAGGGAATCCACGTGGTGATTCTCCGCTATTCCGTGGCTCCTTCCGTTTTTCCCGCGGCTCTGCTGGAGCTGGCTCTCACCGTCAAGTATGTGCGTTCCGCAGCCAGGGACTACGACATCGACACCGATAAAATTATCACCATGGGCTTTTCCGCCGGCGGCCATCTGGTGGCCAGCTACGGCAATTTCTGGAGAACCAAGCAGGTAGCGAATCTGCTGGGACTCTATCCCCAGACAGATCCGAACATGCCTCTGTCCCGGGCCGAGCAGGAGGCCTTCTCTGAGGTGCTTCGTCCCAACGCCCAGATTCTGGGCTATCCGGTAATCACCTCCGGTCCCTATGCCCACCGGGGTTCCTTTGAAAACCTGCTGGGACCCAATCATTCCGAGGCCCAGCTGGAGAGGCTCTCCCTGGAGAACACCGTGAACGAAAACACGCCTCCCACCTTTATCTGGCACACCCAGTCCGATGAAGCGGTGCCGGTGGAAAACTCTCTGTTCTTTGTCAGCGCCCTTCAGGAGGTGGGCATCCCCACGGAATTCCATATGTTCCCCAAGGGACCCCACGGCATGTCTCTGGCGGATGCCACCACCGCCATCAAGCCCGATCAGATAGATCCCCATGTGGCTGTCTGGATGGATCTGGCTGTCCGTTATGTTAAAAATCTTTAATTTCAGGAGGAAACATCATGGCTAACAAGTATGCAGGCACGAAAACCGAAAAGAATCTCTGGGAAGCTTTCGCCGGAGAATCCATGGCAAGAAACAAATATACCTATTTTGCTTCCGCTGCCAAGAAGGCAGGCTATGAGCAGATCGCTGCTCTGTTCCTGGCCACCGCCGACAACGAAAAAGAACATGCCAAGCTCTGGTTCAAGGCGCTGGGCGAACTGGGAGATACTCCCGCCAACCTGCTCCATGCCGCTGAAGGCGAGAACGCCGAATGGACCGACATGTACGAGCGCATGGCCAAGGACGCGGAGGAAGAAGGCTTCCCCGAGCTGGCAGCCCAGTTCCGCGGCGTGGCCGCCATTGAAAAGGCCCACGAGGAGCGCTACCGCAAGCTGCTGGCCAACATCGATGCCGGCGAAGTCTTTGAGAAATCCGGCGTGACCATCTGGGAATGCCGCAACTGCGGACACATTGTGGTTGGCACCAAAGCTCCGGAAACCTGCCCGGTATGCAATCATCCCCAGAGCTATTTCGAAGTAAGAAAAGAAAACTATTAATCTCTCTACTCAAAAATCAGGCCTTCGGAAAATGTGAATTCATTTTCCGAAGGCCTTTTCTTTTTTGCTTACTGCTGCGCTTTTTTCAGGAGTTCTTCCCATTCCCTCACGATGCGGCGATCATCAAAGTAGTCAATCCTCATGGCGCGGCGAACCCGGGCCAGGGTGCCGTTGGTCTTTTCCACCGCCTTAGCGGTACCGGCCAGCAGAATATCGTACACGGTATCGATGTCCGCTTCCCATTTCGCTCTTTCGGCGCGGATGGGAGAAAGGGTCTCCTCCAGGACATTGATCAGGAATTTCTTGCAGGTGCCGTCACCGAGACCGCCCCGGCGGTAATGATCCTTCATTTCCTCCAGGTTCGCGTACTCGGGCAGGTATTCTCTGAAATGATCGTCATTGCAGAAGGCATCCAGGTAAGTGAAAACCACATTGCCTTCCGTATGTCCCGGATCCTCGATGCGAAGATGGGTGGGATCCGTAAACATCTTGCCGTTGACCTGCTTTTTCACCGTCTTGGCATTGTCTGACAGATAGATGCAGTTGCCCAGAGATTTGCTCATCTTGGCTTTTCCGTCCACGCCGGGAAGACGGCGCTGGAATTCATTTTCCGGAATCATGGCCTTGGGCAGCACCAGGGTTTCCCCATAGGTGCGGTTGAACTTTTCAACAATCTCCCTGGTCTGCTCGATCATGGGCAGCTGATCCTCTCCCACGGGAACCACGGTGGCATCAAAGGCCGTAATATCGGCCGCCTGGGAAACAGGATAGGTGAAGAAGCCCGCAGGCAGTCCCTCATCCTCGAAGCCCCTCAGCTGCATCTCCGCCTTGACGGTGGGGTTGCGGGACAGGCGGGCGGTGGTCACCAGATTCATGTAGTAGAAGGTCAGGGCGTGCAGGGCCGGCAGGGCCGACTGGACGCAGATGGTGGTTTTGGCGGGATCAATGCCTGCGGACAGATAGTCCAGCACCACATTGATGATGTTGTCCCGGATCTTTCCGGGATTGTCGGCGTTATCCGTCAGGGCCTGATCATCGGCAATCAGGATATTGATCTCATCAAATTCTCCGGAATTCTGAAGTTCCACCCGACGCTTGAGGGAGCCCACATAGTGGCCCAGATGAAGCCGGCCGGTGGGACGGTCTCCCGTAAGAATGATTTTTTTCTGATTCGCTTCCATAAATAAAATACTCCTGGTTCTTCAAGTACGTTTAAACATTCGTACCGAAGATTGTAACATAATCCGGCTCATAGCGCAACGAAATTGCAAGATCTCTCAGGAATGTTTTATCCCTTGACGTATTCCCGTCCGGCCTCCAGGGCCTTCAGGTTGGCCTCCAGCAGGTTCATCTTCCGGGCCGGAATGACCTTCTTCAGAGCCTCCGGGATGCCTTCCTCGCTGATGCAGCCCGTCTCGGCGATGACTGCGCCTAAAAGGATCATGTTGGCGAGGCCCGCCATGCCCATGTCGTTGGCCATCTGAGTAGCCGGCACGCGATACACCTTCACATCCTTCCGTTCCACTTCTCTGGTGATCAGGGTGGAATCCAGGAAGATGCAGCCGCCCTCCTTGACGGCGTTCTCATATTTGTCCAGGGAGGGGGCGTTCATGACCATCAGCACATTGGGATGGTCCACGATGGGGCTTCCCACCGGGGTGTCGGAAAGGATGACATTGCAGTTGGCCGTGCCTCCTCTCATCTCCGGTCCGTAGCTGGGCAGCCAGCTAAGCTCCCGGCCCTCCAAAAGGCCCGCGTAGGCCAGCACTTTCCCCGAAAACAGCAGGCCCTGGCCGCCGAATCCGGCGATTACGATCTCATAATCTGTCATCTCATGCCTCCTTCTTCGCAAGGCCGAT
>CACZRP010000112.1 GCA_902783575.1 uncultured Eubacteriales bacterium | reverse complement strand
TGACTGGTTACAAGTTTCACTTGTTTACCATTCGTCTCATCTTTCTCAGCAAATTTCTTTGCTGTTTCTCAGATGTTACACTGTTCAGTTTTCAAAGTTCGGCTGTCGGCCTTTAGCTTTTTGTGTACCGCTCTCGGCGACAGCTTGTATATAATACCACTACCCCTTTAGGAAGTCAACCCCCAATTTTATAAATTTTTGGTTTAAATTTTTCTTCTATAATTATATGCCTGTTTTATGCCGATCCCTTCAAACTTATTGTCAACTTTAGCCCGTTGCGAATAAAAATCAATGAAGGAGCGCAAGGCAGCCACCCTGGAGGATCTTCGCGGCAAAAATGACTACGAGCAGAAGCACATCGACTATGCCAAGAAGGTTCTGGATACTGTCAGGGAATATCGTGAGAAATCCGCGGCTCCCGAAACGGCAGAGGCTCAGGCTCAGATGTCTCAGCGCAGAGACCTTCAGGCCATCGCCGAGCAGCGCACGCTTCAGGAGGAGATAAAGAAAATCCAGAAGGATCAGGAAGAAAAAGGCAATCAGATCGAAATGTGATGAACGCGGCAGAGGATTCTCTGCGTTTGCTCCTTCGAGTTGTATTCATCCCTGAAAACAGCAAACCAGCTGACTGAAATGCCAGCTGGTTTTTTCTTATCGGCCGTAGGCCATTTCCATCATGCGGGTCAGCGCCTTCGCCTCCTGGATGCCGCAGCCCGGCACCGTATTTCCGGCCAGGAACTGCTCCAGTGGCTTGGGTAGAGGACCGTACTCGGCTGTTACCGTCACTACTTTTCCTTCAGTAGCCTCGGTGCATTTAATCACTTCTTTTCCCGTGCGGCGCACCCATCCATTTTCGCCGCTGACCTCAAAGATCTGAGGTGCATAGCTGGAGACAAAGCCGGTCTCATTGACCGCAATGGTCCCATCCTGATAACGCATCACCGTAACCGCATTATCCTCTGCTCCATCGGTGTTTTTAATGTTCGCGCCGGGATTGGTGCAGGCCTGGGTAAACTGGGAAGCCGCAGACACAGGCAGCCCCAGCAGATGATAAATCAGATACATGCCGTGGGCGCCCAGATCGATCATGGCTCCGCCGCCGCACTGATCCAGATTGTAAAAATGAGGCGGAAGCCAGTCACGGCTGCTGCCGTTGTGGCAGTTTCTGTAACGGACATAATTGATCTTGCCCAGCTCTCCGCTGCGGGCTACTTCCATGACAGCCAGATTCTCCGGGAAGGACAGCTGCGGATAGGAAATGACAAAGTCTGTATTCTGCTCCTTCAGCGCCTTCTCAATCTCCTCACACTCCTTGGTGGTGAGAGCCAGCACCTTTTCGGTGAAGATTTTCTTTTCGGCCCGGATGGCGGGAAGAATATAATCCAAATGTTCATTGGACGGCGCACAGATAATCACTCCCTCTGCATCGGAAGCCAGGAGCTCCTCCATGGTGTTAAACCGTGGGACGGGGCATTTCTCCTCAAACACCGCAGCCAGGGAATTATCCGGCTCGTAATAACCCAGGACCTCCCCCTGCTCCATAGCCGTCTTGCAGTAACCCTCGGCGTGGACATGCCATACGCCTGAAATCGCGATTTTCATAGCCAGCTCCTCCTGTTTTAGTTGTTGCTTCCTTCGTTCCATACATAAAGCCCTTCGCCGGCAGCCAGCAGCTTCACCAGTTTCAGCAGCTTTTCATCCGGCCCAAAAAGGGTCATGTGAGTATCATCCGGTTCGGAGAGAATCATTCCATCTCCTGCCATGATATACACATATCTGTTTTTCATAATCTCTGCTGTTTTCTGCGGTGCTGGATTAAGTTCCTCATCCACAGTGATATCCATATAGCAGTTCAGCTTCAGGATAAGATTGATATGCCTTTCTTTGATTTCACTCAGCTGCTTTTCCCGGATATAACTATCCACAGCAAAATACTGCCCGGGACTGTCCTTTGGCACCTGATAGGGAAGAATGTCTATAATCCAGTAAGGCTGATTCAGCAGTTCTTCGATCCTGTCCATGGTCTGTTTTCTCCTATATTTATGGACTGATATATGTCCATTATGCCACATCTGAAATAAAATACAATACCAACAGAAACAGAATTCACATATCTGACCCAGTCATATCTGCATTACGGCCAGAATCAGCATTTTTATCATTTTGGCCGGAACTGCTTTCTCTTAGAGAAGGAGCCAAGTCAGCATCAGGAAAAATGTCGAATTGTACAAGACTAACTCCTTGCATACTACTCTGCCATATATAGCAAGCGCCCGAACCAATCTGCTCTCTGCGGAAAGGTTCGGGCGTTTATATATTCATTTAATGACTCTTCGCTTCGCCTTTGGTGCTATGGCCATTCGCGTAAGGTGATTAGCACCATTCTTTGGTGCTAAAACAGCTTTTTGTGGTGCATTGCACCACAAATTTCGATGAGAACACCAATATTTGGTGCTACACTTGTTTCAGATCATGCTGTAGCACCAAACGATGGTGCTATGCCTCACTTTGTGGTTCAAAAGGCACCAATCTCAGCTAAGCAATCATTATTTTTCTTCACTGAAGTCCTGGGTCAGGTTCTGCACCCATTTGTATTTTCTGAATCGCAGCATGACCCACGGAATTTTGCCCACCTCGTCGAGGCAAGTGCAGGCATACACCAGCAGCACCGGCCAGTGGAAAACAAAAGCTCCCAGCAGGGCCAGCGGAATAGCCACGCCCCACATGCAGACCGCCAGGGAATACATGTCGAACAGGGTATCTCCGCCGCCATCCAGAACACCGTTAATGGTTACCGTGTTCACACAGCGTCCAATCATATATACAGCCATGATCACCATCATGCCAGTCAGATAGCTCCGGGCGGTGTCGCTCAGAATCACCATGCGAACCACCAGCGGCGTCACCGCCAGTACCAGAGCAGTGGAAGCAAAACCGATTACATAAGAAAGATTTTTCAGTTTGATGCCATAAGCCTTACCCATCTCTAGGTTGCCGGCACCCAGCTCGTTGCCCACCATAATGCCGGCTGCGCTGCCGACACCGTTGCTGGCACAGCAGATCAGATCTCTTACCACCGCAGCCACGGAGTTAGCGGCGGCAGCATCAACACCCAGGTGTCCCATGATGGCAGTATAAGAAGTGAATCCCACACCCCAGAACAGGGAACCGCCCATCAGCGGCAAACATTGTCTGGCAAAATCTTTAGTCAGCTGTCCAAAGCTGGCCAACAGCTTCTTCAGATTGGGTCGGATATAATCCTTCTTCATGGAAATCCCGATGCACAGTCCCAGCTCAATGAGTCTGGCCAGGGTGGTAGCCAGGGCTGCTCCCCTTGCCTGCATCCTGGGCATTCCCAGAAGGCCGAAGATGAAGACCGCATTCAGAAGGATATTGAAAACAACTGCGCAGGAGCTGATCCAGGCAGAAGGTGTGACATGATCGGTGACTTTCATCACAGCCAGATAGCTCTGAGAAATACCCGTCATCAGATAAGACCATCCGGCAATCCGCAGATAAGATGCTCCAATTTCAATCAGTCCGCTGTCGCTGGCAAAGACTTTCATCAGCATCTCGGGAACCAGCTCACAGGCCGTGAAGAAGATCGCAGACACCAGACCGGTAAAGCGCAGCATCAGATTAAAGATCTTCTGCAGGGTTTCCTTGTCACCCTTTCCCCAGTACTGGGCACCGAGGATGGATCCGGCAGCGGTGATGGCCATCAGGAACATGTTTTGTACAAACTGCACCTGGGTCGCCAGAGACACCGCGGTCATCTCCTCCTGCGCCACCCGCCCCAGCATGAGGGCGTCGCCAGCGGCCACCAGAGCCAGCATCAGGCTTTGGAAAATAATCGGAAGTGAGATGGTTTTCAGTTTCGTATAAAAAGCTTTATTATCCACAGTTACAGAGGACATCTGACATTTCTCCATTCAGTTTTGCTCATTTAGGACATACCTGCATATTTTGCCATGAGTATCAGTCAAATGTCAAGCCCAAGCTGACACAGGATCCAAACAATGAGCCGGCAGATTGTCGTCATGGAATAGCATTCATCTCCCAAGAAAAGCAGGCATGTATGACCGTATTGTGCGGCAGCCGTGCCAAAATGTCCCCAATCCCGAAGAGAGGGGCTGAATCCAGCAGAGCTTTCCTTTGTTTGGCTTAATTATAAAATGCCACAAGGCTTCTGTCTGTCAAGGCTGCATTCGCAAAGCGAAGCGATGTGAATGAACCGCGCAGTGGCCATGGCCTTGACAGACACAAGAAGCTCTTGTGGCAAAAAATAGTTAAGCCAAACAAAGGGACATCGGGTTCTCCTATGAGAACCTTAGAATATTGAACCCTTCAATCTTTGCTTACCGATTGTCAACCTTCTCCGGGAAAAGATCATGGTTTTTCATGCGCTCCCAGGCAGCCTCTTCCCAGCGTGTGCCGGGCTTACCCCAGTTGCAGTAGGGATCGATAGACAAGCCGCCGCGGGGAAGGAATTTACCCCAAACTTCAATATATTTGGGCTCCATCAGTTTAATCAGATCCTTCATGATCTTATTGACCACATCCTCGTGAAAATCGCCGTGATTGCGGAAGGAGAACAGATACAGTTTAAGGGACTTGCTTTCCACCAGCTTCTCATCGGGCACATAGGAAATGATGATATTTGCGAAGTCCGGCTGGCCGGTTATGGGACACAGGCTGGTAAACTCCGGGCAATTGAATTTGACGAAGTAATCATACTCCGGATGCTGGTTGCTGAAGGACTCCAGCACGGAAGGATCGTAGTCCATAGAATACTGGGTTTTTCCGCTGCCCAGCTTGGTCAGGTTTTCTTTTTCTCTCATTTTATTGTTCCTCGCTTAAGGGTTTGATTTTTCTTGATAAGTACATGAAGGGCGTATCCAGCAGGGCCACCACTGCTTTAAACACATAGGTGGTAATCAGAATGCTGAAGAACACCGGATTGGGATAGACGCCCCAGAAGGCCAGGAAGGTGAAAATCACTGTATCGATGAGCTGGCTGGTAAGAGTACTGCCGTTGTTTCTCAGCCAGAGCATTTTCTTACTGTTTCCAGTTTTGCTCCAAATCAGGTGATAAAGGAAAACATCCAGATTCTGGCTGACGATAAAGCCGGCCAGGCTGGCCAGGGTGATTCGGGGCACCAGACCAAATACCACCTTCAGACTTTCATTGATATAGTCGTTGGCATTGGGCGTAAACCAGAGAATCAGCTGAGAACCCAGCAGCCACAGGACCATGACGGAAAAGCTGTAGGCAACGGCTCGGGAGGCGGCTTTCTTGCCATACTTTTCGGAAAGAATATCTGTCACCAGGAAGGTGGAGGCGTAAAGAACATTACCTGCAGTGGTGGACGCGCCGAAAAGATCGATATTCTTGCAGACGGCAATGTTGCCCAGCAGCGTGCCGAAAATGGCGAAGGCATAGAGTCCGTTCTTGCCAAAAAGCTTGTACAATCCGAGGACGCTGCCCAGGTAAATGAGCACTGTCAGAATAAAAATCACTTCATTAGGCATGGCAAGAATCCTCCATACCAGCGTCATCAATCAGACGCTGTTCCTCTGTTGCTTCATATTCAATGGGGTCCGTCAGGCCGTTGATCCGGAAAGCCTCCAGACGGTCCCGGCAGGTGCCGCAGACGCCGCAGGCCTTGTCCCGGCCTTCATAGCAGCTCCAGGTCAGCTCAAAGGGAACACCAATTTCCTGTCCCACTGCCACTACCCTGGCCTTCGGCTGGTCGATAAAAGGTGCTTCGATTCTCAGAGCGTTGCCGCTGCCCAGATAAACGGCCTCGGAAATGGCTTTGTTGAAGGCCTCACTGGTATCCGGATAGGAGTTGCCGGCCGCATCGTCCGCATGGGCTCCGTAATAGATGACCTCACAGCCCCAGCTCAGTGCCACAGACGCCGCAGAAGACAGGAACAGTCCATTCCGGAAAGGCACATAAGTGTCCACCGGGGCGCCGCCGGTTTTGGACAGCTGCTCCGAATAAGACTCATGGGCAATGGCTTCCGAAGAGCTTTCCAGCAGCGTGCAGCTGCTGTTTTTAAAGATCTCGCCCAGATCCAGGGTGATGCGCTGAACCCCATAGAAGGCTGCTACCTTTTCCGAGGCTTCCATCTCTTTTTTGTGCTTCTGACCGTAATATATGGACAGGGCCAGCACCTCATCCGCTCCATACGCCTTGACAGCCAGTCCCAGACAAACCGAGCTGTCCAGGCCGCCGCTGAATAGTACCAGTGCTTTCATTTCTTTCTCCTATAAAAATTGGGCTCCGCAAACTGCGAAGCCCATAATCAACCGCCCGAGCCCGCAAAGGCTCTGGGTGGATATATTTATACTAGCTGCAGTCCCGGTTTTATTTATCGACAGGAAGGTACAAATGAACTGTCGTCTTGTCCATCAGCCGAGCTGACGGCAATGCCGATTGACAAGCCTGCCTATTATAGCAAACCCCCGGCACAAATGCAACCGGTATTTCATCAAAAAGACGCCCGAAGGCAGCAAAAAGGCCACAGCTGAATCTGTGGCCCTTATCGGCTATCATATTTTAATAGAACCTAACCACCTCATCCAGCTCTTTTCTGGGGCGGAGGGAGGGTTCCTGATTCCGTTTGCCCAGGGCAATCACAGAAACAATGACTTCATTTTTCGGAATCTTCAGGGCTTCACGGATAACTTCCTCATTCCGGATTCCCATAATCAGGGTATCATATCCCTCATTGGCAGCGGCCAGCACCATATAGGCATCATGGAGTCCCAAATCGTAGGCGCCCCAGTAGTTGCCCAGTTCATTGGTAGGGGTGCCGTCAGGACCAAAGCCCACCACATCCTTCACAAAGGTAGTGATCAGCAGGCAGGCGCCGGAAGAAGATTTAGCGTTAAAGCTGGGAAGGATTTTTTCTCTTAATTCATCCAGGCACTCCGCCGTTTCCAGGGCATAGACCCGGGAAGTCTGCTGATTCTTCCAGGAGGGAGCCATCTGGGCCTGCTTCAGAATAGAAACCAGGGTATCGTGGTCAATGAGCTCTTTCTTGTAATCGCGCACGCTGCAGCGTACTTCAATCAGTTTCTGAAATTCCATGTTGCACCTCTCAAGCAAAATAAAAATGTTTCATAAAGTTACGTATGAAATGATGACATGACGTTATAACGTTCCTATTATATCACACTATTCCCAACATCTTAATATTTATTGTGCACCTTCTCCGCAAAGCAAAGGACATCCTTGATGTTCAAAATAGTCCCGTCATCCAGAGTCAAGGAGCCGCTCATGCGGCCGAATACCTGATGCTGATCCGACACGATCAACTTGAAGTCCAGCTTGGCAGCTCGGTCCAGCACCGGCTCGAAGGTCATCTCAAACCGATGATCCGAAGAAGTGAAATGCCAGGTCTTCATAATATCATCGGGCGGGATCACAAAGGTAATATCATCCAGCTTGTGTACCTTGCCCTGGTAGAAGATCACGTTTTCCGTGGCGGCCTTGGTGTTGCCAAAGCCATAACCGATGTTCCAGCCCAGGGGCTGCGGGCCCTCGGGAGTGTCCACCAGGCAGTTGCCGGAGCCCCAGAACCAGGTATTGTCATAGGTCCAGACGCCCCGTCCCCAATCCAGGGTTCCGAAATCCGTCGCGGGATTAAACTCGTAGCGCCGGCCGTCAAAGCTGATCCAGCCGCTGGCCCGCATGCAGTTAATCTTCTGATTATAATAGAAGGCATGCTTCTGATCCCAGGGTGTGGCGATCACCATGCTCTCCATGGGCGGCTGCTCCAGGCGGATATCGCAATCCAGAGTCTTGCCCTCAAAAAAGTTTTCGTAGTGACAGGTGATGTGCCTCTCCCCCGGCAGGGCGTCGAAACGCATCTGAAGCCGCTTATCCTCATAGACTGTACTGCCCTGAGAACTGTTTTCCGGCAGCTTCAGCTTGCCCATGGGGAAGAAATTCAACACGGTCTCCGTATGCTCCCAGGGCTTGTCACCGAAAAGCAGCAGGGACGC
The DNA here is from genome assembly GCA_902783575.1 of uncultured Eubacteriales bacterium. Lineage (GTDB taxonomy): Bacteria > Bacillota > Clostridia > Lachnospirales > Bianqueaceae > RUG760. The sequence goes on along the minus strand of CACZRP010000112.1, from coordinate 21,623 downwards.
CGACTGAAGCCCCACGTAGCCATCGTCGGAGATGGTGAAAGCCCCGGCAAACTGATCCGACATGACCAGATAATAATCCCATTCCTTGATACGAAAAGCTGGTGCTTTGATCATGCTGCGTTTATACTGCTGCACCTGACTTCTGGACCAGCCCGGCTCCCGCAGTTCGCCTTCACTGTCAAGCAGGAGCTGATGATTCACAACTTCGTGATTACGCATGGTAAACCTCCAAAAATGCTTGATCGCCTGCCCAAGAAAAACATTGCAAATCTTCCTATATTGTATATGATAAAAGAAAGTGCATTTCTTTACAAGGGGGTCCTTATGAAAAAGACGCCAAACCTCAAGCCCCGCCTGATAGCCACTGTCCTGCTGCTCGCCTGCCTGGCCCTTTTGGCCAGTGCCTGCAGCCAATCCCCCGCCGGGGAAGGAGGAAAGATGAATTCAGAAAACTTCAAAGTGATCGGCTATATGCCAAACTGGTACGAAGTGCCGGTGCTGAACACCCTGCCCATCGAAAAATATACCCATATCAACTACGCCTTCGCCATACCCACCAAAGAAGGTACCATCCGGGATCTACCCCAGGCCTTTACCACCCGGCTGATTGAGCGCGCCCACGAAAACGGCGTCAAGGTGCTGCTCTCCGTGGGCGGCTGGAGCTACAACGGCATACCCCTGGAGCCCACTTTCGTGGAGGCCTGCGAGACGCCGGAGAAAACAGAAAGTCTAGCTTCAAATATCGTTGCGGCGGCTTTACAATACGGGTTTGACGGAGTCGATCTGGACTGGGAGCATCCCAACCGCGATACTGCCGGCCTGTACGAATCCCTGGTGCTCAGTCTCCGAAAGCATTGCACAGAAGCAAATCTGTATTTAACCTGCGCCGTCATAGGCTCCCCCGACATGACAGAAGCCATTACCGACCAGGCAGCCGAATGCTTCGACTGGATCAATGTGATGGCCTACGATGGCGGCGAAGGGGAAGATCATTCTCCCATGAGCCTCGCTGAAAACTATATTCACTACTGGACAAAGGACCGAGGAATCCCTGCCGCCAATGTAACTCTGGGCGTTCCCTTCTACGAGCGGCCCACCTGGAACGCCTACAGCAGCCTGGTCAGCGCCGATCCGGAAAATGCCCATCGCGACACCACTGAATATCTGGGTCAGACCGTCCATTACAACGGCATCGACACCATGAAAGCCAAGACACACTTCGCCCTGGAAAATGCCGGCGGCATCATGATATGGCAGATCAATCAGGACTCTCCGAAGGAGGAACTGAGCCTGCTGAATGCCATTCTGGAAACGATCCCGTCAGAATAACCGCTTCCGGGATTACGTCCCGTTCTGCAATGCGGCCAACTGGGGTGTCTATGAGGCTCCCTTCTCCCTTCAGCAGGGTAAAAGCCTCTTCCCCGATGCTGCCATCATGGGAGGCCTGGCCAACCGCAGCGGCGTTCTGGTAAATGGCACAGAAGAAGAAATCCGAAGTGAAGTCCATAAGGTCCTGCAGGATTTCGGAGCTATCTAAAACTGCCTTTGAAGTATTACCTCAGTACGTCGAAGCTGGCGGCTCAAAGTCCTCTTCTACAGGATAATCATCGAAGTCGGAAAAATGCCACCATTCTCCCGAATATGGTTCAAATCCAGCATCCATCATAATGTCTTCCAGCATGATAGCATGAGAAGCAGCTATATCCGAGCAGTCAGAATAATCCCTGTCTGCCAGATAAGAGAAATCGTCAAATCCCGTAGGCATTTCTACCTCATCACCGGACAATGTAACAATTGTCAGATCGATCGTGTTGCCTCGACTATGTGATGAATAGCCCGTCCGTGGATCAGCTACATATCTGGGATCCGGTACAACATCCCAGAGGACAAACTGTGCCGAGACCGGTCTGAAAGCATCCCAGATCATGATCCTGTAGCCCTGTTGTTTCAATGCTTCCTGTGCAGCCGCCAGTTTTTTTACTGTTCCGTATCGAAGATAAGCCTCTGTAAAAGGATAGATGATTTCCCCTGTGAAATTTTGGTCCGTTGCATATATCAGCAGCACCTCGATATCGGGAATATAGTCCTTCACTCTCACGAAATCAGTATCATCCGCTTCTTCCACAGGGACAGAATCGGACCTTTCCTCGACTTCCAATATCCCGCCGCCTTGTTTGATTCTCATTATTTCTCTTTCCCTGGGTGGCTTCTCTTCTGATCCTTCTGGGACTTTGATCTCGATAAGAGAAGTCTCAGAAGGATCAGTTGTTTTATTCTGGGTTAAAACAGAAAACTTCTCTTCATCTGTATCTTCTGCGTGAATCTTTTGGTTTGCCGAGGATGCACAGCATCCTGCACTCATTAATAGAATCAACCCGACGATCATTGCCAGCCATAAGAATCGATCAAGCCATTGACGGATCAATTGAAGGACACCTCAGAGATTACTGTATCTTCGTACGTTGTTCCCTCATAGACACTTTTGATATAGATCGTTACGGTTTCCGCATAATGAATCGTGTCAAAAGTAATAGTCTGGGCGCCCAACATATCTTCGAGTATCACAGTTTCACTGGTGGTATTCCCATCGCCCTCATCAAAGACGATAAGAATCTCTGCCGGTCGGCCGTTGGCATAATAGAGCTCACTGCTTTTCTGATAGCCCATATTGAATTCCATACTGTCGATTGCAAATCCCTGTCCAAGCTTCAGCTGGACCCATTCATCGATACCATAGCCAGAAACGCCTTCACACCAGGCATTCATTAAAGACCCGTCACAGATCATGTCAGCAGAATGGTCAATACCGATGTCTGATTCATCAAGTTCTGAAGAGGCTGTGACTTCGCTTACATATGCTCTCGTTTCCTGTGACTGGGAACACGCCTGTAGCCATGCCAGGCCCCAACCGGCGGCCTTCGCTTCGTGATAACCTACATCCATTAGCCAAACTCCAAAGTTCGTTCCCTGCTCTCTATTTTTCATAGCTTTGTAATAATAAGTGGTCAGCCAATCTAAGCCTTTTCCTTTTTCAGCACTTTCCAAAAGGGTCTCCCCATCGATTACGACATCAAGAATCTTGTGGACAATGTCGTCCCCCCAGGGATAAGGAAGATCTTGCGTTGTATAACCTTCACGCTTAGAAGTGGAGGCTTCAGATTCGGAAGAGTTTGAGCCGGCTTCCTCCGATGTCTCTTTCTGACTGTTTTGCGGAGATACTGCCACCTGTCCATTGAGAATCGCATTCAACCTTGAGATCTCTCCATCCAGAAAAGCGATGGCTTCCTCATAGTTCATGCCAATGCTCTCTTCGGCATTGGTAGTAGTTAATAACAAGGTGCCTCTATGACTGGTAAAGTCTTCCATGTATTCATCATATTGTTCTTTCGTTATTTTTTCCAAATCTCCTGAGAATCCATAGCCATGGGAATAATAAACGGTCGTAGGATCATAGGCATATGTAAAATCTGTGTGAATCCTTTCGATCTGCATTGCAGTCCGAGGATCAGAGATATCCCCTGTGGGCAGGGCCAGATATTTATCCATATTCAGGTCAAGGTAAAGTCCTTTTCCCTCGGAAGGAGCATAAATAGAGAAGACACAAAACTTATGTTGAAGAGCTGCATTGTTATTTGTAAGCGCTGCCCCGGTTTCCAGGGAAGATAATCCGTTGTCGGTGAGATAGTAAATCTGTCCGTCACTGCTGGTCACACAGTAGAAAGAAGGCTGCAGCCAACCATAGTCTACTTCACAGGAACAAAAGATCATTTCCTTAATTCCGTCCCCCCATACATCATAAAAAGCAATCGATCCTTCATCAGAAAGATCCGAATAAGTTGCTTCTACAGGATAGGGATCAGTGATGATTTTCTGTCCAAGACTATCTTTATAATCACCAAGGATCTCCTTATAAGCCTGATAAACAGGAAGAATAGCCTGGGCCTGAGCAGGAGTTATCTCTGTGCTTTTATCCTGGTTTGAAGAAGAACTCTCGCTGTTCTGTTCTTCTAGTTGTTCTTGTTGTGCTTCTTGCTCTTGTTGTTCTGTCTGCGGATGCGACAGTTCGGGACTTGACTCCTCTTCTGCATTTTCATTATTTATCGAAGAAGACTCTTCGGTGCTTACATCCTCTTCCTGAACGATCTTGGAACTGTCATTGGAGACATCCAGAATGTAAGGAGCTGCCTTGATGCCGCCAAAGACAGCGCCTCCCAGCAGCGCTGCACTGAGAATACCTACAGCGATCTTTCCTCCCAGACTGGCCAGGATGCCTGTGCCGGTTTTGACACCGACTGCAGTGGCTGCGCTTTTACCCACGGTATCGGCTGCGGTACCGGCGATTGCATTGGCGACAGTCTTGGGGACAGGCTGAATATAGGCTGGCTGACCTGCGGATACTCGCGGAGCTGGGGCTGGTCGGTACCCTCCAGCGGAAGTGAAAGGTTCACGCGGAACAGGCGGAAGAACAGGTGCATTTCGCAGAAAAGAAAACCTTTCTGAGAAGAAAAGCCGAATAAGCAAAGGCAGTGGAGCAACACTGAAAACATAGCCCTTCTTCTTCATGTCCTCACCCTTCTGGGTCAGAACTTTTCTGGCTTGGAACAGGCGAGACTTGACAGTATTTTCGTTTATGTCCAGCGCAGAAGCGATATCCTTGACCTTCATTTCTTCCAGATAATACATCATGATACAGATTTGCTGCTCTTCGTTCAGCGAGCTCATCAGTTCCTGAATCAGCCGGGCTCGGTCCTTCGCTAACAGATTTTCTTCCGGGCAGGCTGTTCTTTTAACATCCTCTACAGAAAGAAGCGGATCTGTCTCTTCACCTTCATCGTTTTCATAGATGGTATCCTGGAAAAGCTCAGGTTTCTTCTTCTTTAAAGCATTCTTGGCCGTGTTGGCGACGATGGTCGAAAGCCAGTAAGGGAATCCTTCTTTGTCCGTGAGGGAAGAAAGGTGTCCGAAAGCGCGGACATAAGCATCCTGAAGGACATCTTCCGCATCGTCCTTGTTCTTCATGTACTTGAAGGCAATGTAATACTTTTCCTTATACGTCCTTTTATACAGGGCTGAGTTGGCCGACGAATCACCACCGATAGCAGCAAAAACAAGTTCACTATAGGTATAATTGGTCGGCTTTTTGCAACGAGGGCAAAAGTCATTTTCATAGGTCAGCTGACAGCCGCAATTTCTGCAAAAACTCATTTTCTTTCCTCTTCTAGTACTTGCTCGATTCTTCTAAGCAGATGCCTTTCCTGGTCATCTGTAATAGAGTATTCTTTTCTTTCTCGAAAGAGTAATCGGATAAATATAGTCAGGATCTTATTACTCTGGAGATTATTGGAATCAGAATGTCCATTCATTATCACTAAACTTTCATCTTGATCCATAACAGATTGATTATAACTCAATTCCGCCAGTTTTGTTTAGATTTTCTTACGAAAAAAGATATATCCCCAAGGGTTTTTAGTGCATCAAACGGAGTGCATTCTCTACAAAACTTCCATCAATCATAGCCACATACCACTTGCCATCGACTTTCATGACGGTAACCTCGACTTCACTCTCTTGGGTAACTTTTTCTCCTCTTAAGACAGCACTCAGCTTAGCCTCCATAGTGTAGATCTTTACATCCGACGCCTGATAATGGTTTTTATCCAAAAGGCTCTCATAATGTTCATTAATCTCATCCAAAAGATCTTCCTTATCGTATTTATCCAGTTTTTCTTCTTCGACAATCTTCGAGGAGACCTTGAAATTCTTTAGCATGGAATCCATTTGTTCTTTCAGATCTTCATCTACAATATCGATATCTCTTTCTTTGAAATAGTTTTTGATTATTGAAGGCTCAATGACTTTTCTCAGACCTTCTTCATCCATGGACATGGCATATTTCACGAAACTTTTGGCTGTCTGTTTGGATCCGCTGCCGCCAAAGATCAAAGCCGTCATGATGATAGAAAGGACAATAACCAATGAGCCAAGTCCAATTCCAATATATAACTTGCTGTTGTCCTTTTTGATCACCTGGACGAAAGGACGAGAGTTTGAATATACAGGGATGGGAGCGCCGCATCTGGTACAGAAACGAGAGCCTTCTTCGATCTTACTTCCACATTTTTTACAGAACATTATTAAATCCTCCTCATGGGTTTGATTTTGGCGTTTTAGCCTTTTCACTTATATAACAACTGAGCTTCCGTTTTGGTTTTAAGGTTCTGTATTTTTTTAAAATTTTATTGTAAAAAAAGCCTGCCCTGAAACACTCAAGGCAGACTTGTTTCTTTTATTCTTTTGAATCATGCCGTATATATACGTGAATGCAGCAAAAAAGGCTATCCCCTATACAGCGGGAAATAGAACCGGAAGGGCATACAGCCCGGGGTTTTCACCAGGGCCCAGCCCGTGGGGAGATCCGTGACATCGGAATCCTCAATCACATTTCCTTCCGTCAGCTGCTCGACGATGCCCCGGCTGGAAACCGCGGACATATAGGTGTTCAGCTTCAGATTTTTGCCATAGAGCTGCTTGATAAACTCCCGGGAGGCGGCATCCCCCACCCGGAAACAAAAAACAGTGCCAAAGGCCGACAGGATACTGCCGGCCTCATTTTCTCCATAGGCTGCGGAAATCTGGTCGATATTCTGCACTCCAAAGAAGAATTTTGCTCCCAGGCTGCGGCCGAAGTTCACGCCGTCATCGATATGCATCAGATGGGGGAGCAGCCGGAACTCATCAATAAAGAAATATACATTTCCTTCATTTTCCTTCCGACAGAGGGCCTCCTTAATGGCCAGATCAATCAGGAGACGATACACCGGCGTCAGCAGGGAGCCGATGCCCAGATCATATTCTATGAAAATGACCTTTCCGCCCTTGTTCCGGATCAGCTGCCGCATGGACAGGTTTCCTCTGGCGGCAAAATTCCCTACGAAGATTTCCCGGACCATCTGCTGCAGTTCGGAAATTACGCCCAGGGTCTGGCCGGACTTCTCGTCCTCAATGTAGGCGCTCATGGCCGCCAGATCCGGATGGGCCTTCAGGATTTTTTTCATATCGCCGGGGGTCAGCCGGTTCAGGATTCTCCGGAGAGATTCATTATTTTTCTGATCCTTCAGCTGAGGCGTCCGCAGCAGGTGCAGCATCAGGGCTGCGAAAAGATCCCTGGCGGCGTTGGGAAAGAAGGGCTGGCTGGTTTTCTCTATTTTTTCGGTAAAGAGGCTTCGCGCGATTTCCAGCGTGTTTTCCTCTACCCTTTCGTCAATCTCCAGCTCTTTGAATATATTCCAGAAATCCGGTCCCTCCTGACCGGCGGCCCGCTGATCGTTGCTGATCACTATATCCCCCGGCCGGTAAAACTGGGAATAGTAATCTCCCTTGGTATCGAAAATAATCACCACATCATTGCTCATCAGGTGGGACAATGTATTCTGAATGAGGAAATTGAAGGCGTTGGTTTTTCCGGTACCGATGCCGCCCAGCAGCAGCATATGACGGGACAGCAGCGTCTCACCACAGGGGATCCCGCAGCGGTTTCTGGTCTCGTCGTATCCCTCCAGAACAAATTTAGGGTTGTTTTCCTGATAAGAACACCGGGAAACAATGCTGTCCCCGGCGAATACTGTCTGTCTAAAGCTCTGTGCCATAACTTAGCTCCACTGTTTCCTCTTCTTCCTGCTGCTCTTCCATATGCAAAAAATAAGACTCGCTGAGGGCTTCCTCCATTTGCACCTGCAGCTGAGCAGCCGATTCAAAATAAGGATTGTTTTCCGCGAATTCCATACCCTCGTCCCTTTGATTAAAAGGAATGTTGCCATGATCGTAGCAGTCTTTGAGCTGCTGCATTTCCGTAGGAAGCATCTCGCTGTTCTCCTGGAACTGCTGCAGCTCCCTTTCTCTGTCCGCCTGAAGCCTGTTCAGATAACTCAGCCTTTCCTGCAGGTATTCTTCGAAGTCCGGGTTCATCTCTTCTTCAGCCGAAGTCTGCATGACAGATTTCATGGCGGAAAGATTGCTGATTATCTCATCCGTCTGCAGATTGTTGCGGTCAATCTCTCCCTCTCCGGGCGCATCTCCTATATACTCCCAGCGGTTTGCCATCAGTACGGCCCGCTCGCCGGGATCCATTTCCGGATCCGTGTCCCGGCGTATGGCTGTGAGATTGTGAGTCTCCTCATGATAGATGGTATCCAGCGCCTGAAAAGGATTTTTGACACTATCCATGTCAATGCCGATGGTGTTGATATATTGGGTAAAAGAGCCGTACAGGTTCGTATTCTCAATCTCCGCTACGTGGGGCGGATTGTCCACGCCGTGGCTCCTGGCAAATCGGTCTCCAATCTCCTGCAGCAACGAGATTTTACGATCTGGCTCCATGCCTCTCCAGTCATGAATTACCTCTTGCACCAGCGACTGGGAGGTTCTGCCTTCAAAGGAATATCTGTTTGTATTCCAGAAAAACTGGTTTCTAATTCTACTCATAGAGCCGCCTCTGCCTCGCTGATTCGGTGGGGCTCGGTGTCTCCCGCTTCCATCCAGCGCATCTCGGCAGCGAGAAGCTTCTCATAAAAAGAAGTCTCTTCCCCGGGAAGTTCCCGGATCTCTCTAATGAGGGCCCGGGCCTTGTCAAAGTCCCCCAGCTGCCGGAGGGTGTCGATATAGCAGCCCATCTCATCCAGCGAGATGCCCTGATCCGCCAATTCCGCAAACAGTTCAGCGGCCAGGCGCCTTTTCTCCAATGCCTCTTCCCGGCGGCCTTCAAATTCCGCCCTCCAGCCATCCAGCCTCGCGCTCATCAGCCGGACGGAGAGGTCCTCCTGGCTGCGCCAGGGGAAATAAGAGATTAGATGACAGGAAGGGCATTCCATTGGATCTGGAATGCCCTTGATGTTTAACGGTTTACCGTCCAGAAAATGGTCCGGAATCCAACGGCTGATTACCGCCGGCACCTCCAGACTCTGTCCGCACCGTATACAGAAAAGCTGTTCACTTTTTCTTTTCATTTGGTATCCACTTCTCGAGGGCGCCATCGCCCATCTGCTGCACGTCCTGAATCAGCGCGCCCAGCTCGGTGACCATGCGGGTTGTATCTCTGGTGGCCTCAGCCTGGAGGCTCATCAGGTTAGGTCCGGGCGTATTCGTATTTTTCACTGAGCCAATGGTAATGCCCTCGGTGCCCGCGCCGCTGGAGTAAATCACCAGCTGATAGGGCTTCTTGATGCCCATGGCAATCATCACGGCGCCGAGAAGCAGGAAGGCGATCGGAAGCACATATTTGATGGTGGAATACAGGGTAAAGAACAGAACCACAGCCAAAATCAGCAGGATGGCGCCGCCCCCCAGAAGTCCGAAATTCAGGGAGGTGCTGTAGAAAATCTTCATACCGCCCACCTTGTCGATGGGGCTTTCCATCAGCACTTCATTATTCCTGGCCTTGGCTTCATAGAGGATGCGCTTGTTGGTCACCGTCAGCACGCCATCGATGGGCGGCATGAAAGCGGAATACCTGAATTTGGCGCAGTAATAACGTCTGATCTCGGTTTCTCCTTCACTGAGCAGCCGGCCATAAATGGTTTTTTCTCCTTCCGGCGCAGGCGAGAACAGCGGAGCTGGGAGCGGAGCTGGGGGCGGGGCTGCCGGCCGAGCCACCGGCTTAGCCACCGGGGGATCTTGCGGATCAAGAGGATTATAGGGCGGTATATAAGGCGGCTGTTTCGGTTCTCTGTCTACCGGAACCGGACCATCTGTGGGCTTTCCACAGCTGGTACAGAATCTGGCGTCATCGGAAAGCTGGCTGCCGCAGTATTTGCAAAACATATCATTGCCTCCTTCAAGGTTCTTTATGTATATCAAAACTATAGCAAACGGACGGCGGCTTTTCAACGCAATCGGAAAAGCCGCCGTTTTTTTGCAGAAAAACAAGGATTTTTTGCAAAGCTCCTCAGGTGAACCCCTGTATCTGCGCTGATATATAATTCCTAAGCCGCAGGCCTGAATGAGCTACTTCAGCTCCTCCAGCCGACGGGCAATGTACTCTCCTCTCTCCTGCTCGGGGAACTGCCGGAAGAACCCGGCCGCTTCCTGAAGATATTTCTTTTCACCCATCAGGTCGCCTTCGACCTGGCAGATGCGGGACAGCCAGTAGGCGGTATTGGCGGAAAGCATCTCGCTGCCAGCCTCCTTCGCCAGCCGGTTGGCCTCCAGAAAACGTTCCCTGGCCTTCGCGTACTCTTCCACCCGGAACCAGGCCGCTCCCGCATTGTTCAGAATCATGGGAAGATATTCTGCGTTCATCAGGGAATCCGCCGCCTCGGCAATCTGCTGCTCGAAGATGTCCAGCGCCTCCCGGGGATAACCGCATTCATTCAGATAAAAGGCCAGGTCATTGAGGGCAATCCGGTAGGTGCGGCTTTTCTTTCCGGCATGCCGTTCCAGCACCCGGATCATCCGGCGCATGCTTTCGATGGCCTTCTCGCTGCTGCCTTCGGCTCTTTCTCTGGCGGCTTCCATTCTCAGCTCCAGCACCTCCTGCTCGGTGCTGCCGGCAGGGTAATTCTGCTGCCGGTACTCCTCATACAGCCTCCGGCCCTCCTCCGGGCAGTTCAGCTCGGTAAAGAGCAAGAAAACGGTATTGGTCCACACCTTCATGACCAGAGGCAGGGAAGCCGCATCGGTCTTCTCCAGCTGGTCTCTCATGTTCTCCAGCAGCCGGATCATCCGGACGGCGTCTCCCTGATCCATGGCCTCGGACCAGGAAAGATAGGTATCCAGCATTCGAAGCTCTGAGGAATCCCGCTCCGTAAGAAGCCTCCGCACGGTGGCGGCGGCAAAGTCACGGTAGCTTTTCATCTCCGCCAGCCGGGGAACCGTGGCCAGGCAAAGGCCGGCAAGCAGCTCCGCCGTTTTTTCTCCGGCCAGGCCTTCCTCAATACAGGCCCTGACCTCCTCCGGCTGAAAATCCTCATGGAGGCAGGTCAGCACCTGAACCAGGGCCCGCTGCTCCCAGGACACTTCGCCGCAGCGCCCGGCCAGCTGGCGGATGTCCTGACTGAAATTTTCTCCCGCTTCCCGGGCCCTTAACAGCTGCCAGGCGGCGGAAAGGCACAGTGTCAGCATTTCACTGCTTAAAGGTGTCTTCACAAGACTTGCCGCGTGGAGCAGGATCCTGGATTCCCGGAGCGCTGCCGGCTTCTCCTTGAGATGCTCCGAAAGGCGCGCCAGCTCCAGCCGGGGAATTCTCTCCCCCGCCCATTTCCCGATGATCTGAAAATCGCTGTCCAGCTTTCTGGTTCGAAGAAGGGTTTCCGCGATGAGCGGATGCATGCTGTCCCCCTCCTCCCGGGAGCCATCCTGGGTATCCAGCCATCCCTTCAGGTACAGCTGTTCCAGCAGGCCTTCCGTTTTCGCCGCATGCCTGGCGGCGGATGAGCCGTTTCGGATCTCCGAAAGGAAAGCGCCCGGCCAGGGACCATAGGGCAGCAGCGCCATCAGATAGGCCAGCCGCTTCTCTTCTCCTGAAAGGGCTCTGTCGCTGTAGAGTCTGGCACAGATTTTCTGTACCTGATATTCCGTTCCTTCCTCATCCCAGTGGATGCTGCCTGGCCTGTCATTGATTTTTTCAAGAATCTGCCCGGTGCTCCAGTGATTAAATCTGGCGGCCCGTCCCAGGATGGAAAGGCTCAAAGGATGCCGCAGCTCTTCCCTCTTCAGGGCCTCCAGCAGGAGCTGCTGGTCCCTGGTGGACAGCATGGTTTTATAATGGCTTCGGAACATCAGCAGCGCTGCCTCCGGAGACACAGGCTCCAGATGATAGGTTTCAAAGCCCTCGGCCTGCCTGCTGCGGGAGCTGACGATGACCGCCGCAGGGATTTCCGACAGCTCTTTCCACAGCTCCTTTTCATCCTCGCTAATGACGGCATTGTCCATCAGCAGAAGGGTTTTCCCATAGTCCTCATGGGACAGGCTGTAAAGTATTTCATGAAATCTTTCCCGGGGACCCGCATCGGAGCTCTCCGGGAAGGCCCGGGCGAAGCTCTCCGCCAGGCTGTTCTCAAACTGGATCTCACCCACGGCCTGAAAATCATCGCCGGCAGCCACTTCCTTCATCAGCTGCCGCAGAATTTCGGTCTTGCCCAGGCCGCCGATGCCGGAAAGCAGCACCTTCCGGCCTGCTCTCAGCAGCTCCATTAGGTCAAAAAGCTCCCTCTCCCGGCCGAAAAAGGCAAAGGAGGAAACCGGCTTGCCCAGCAGGGCGCTGCCCGCCCGGGTGAGCCGGTGCTGTTTGCCGCCGGAGGATTTTCGGGCCAGCCGGTAAAGCTCGGAGGGCAAAAAGGCCCGGTCCGTCCGCATCCGCCCCAGCTCGCCGCCGGCCATTTCCGGCCCTGCCGCCGCATGAAGGGACAGGGCTGTCAGGATCCAGCCATCCAAAAAAAGCCGCGGGAGGGTATTCTCCCTCTCGTAGGCATCGAAAAATCCGTCGATTTCTTTACTGTAAAAAGGATCCCCGGTTCGGATCAGATTTATAAAGCTGCGGATCTTCTTTCTGAACAGATCGCTCTGATAATGTTTTCTTGTCAGAAATCCTGTAAAAAGCCGGAGCTGCTGTAAAAACATCTCCGGCGTCAGGGCAGAAAGAATCTCCGCCAGATACCCCTGGTAATAGGGAAACTGCGGGCGGCGGTTGATGAGCTCCGAGGAATAGCGGCTCCTGGGACCTTCCTGGTCCCAGATCATCCTGCCGTACTGCCCGCTGCGCCACTCGTAGGGAATCACCTCTTCCCAGAACCGGAGCACCGTCAGGCCTTTCTTGTCCCGCTCCCGCAGGATGCCTGTGGAATAGTCCGGATAGTCCCTCTGGGTGAAGATCCGGTAGATATTCTTTAAGGAAAGCTCTTCTTTCTCCATTTTTTATCTCTCAGATCAGGGAAGCATCATTCGGGGAATGGCCATCACCACCAGCCCCAGCACCGCCATCACTACCGCGCCGATATAAACCGCCTTCTTTATCTGCTCGGCCCGATAGGTATTATTAAAAAGATAAGCGCAGTCTTCCTTTGTAAACTCATCGTTTTGCAGATGTTCCTGAATCTTGGGCATGCGGATCCGGTTCTTCCAGATAATCACGCTGGCTGCCACAATCATCAGGACGCCCAGTCCCAGGGCCCATCCGGGGTAAGGCGCAATATCCCCGGTAACCCACAGGATCAGTCCCAGCGTAGCCAATATGATGACCAGGATATACAGCCGGATATACTTCAGCCGGGCCTGATCGGCCTGGGCTCTTTGCTCCACAGCCATCTGTCCCGCGTTTTTCATATACAGGGTCAGATCACCCATGAGCTCAGGGGCAAACCCGGACTCGTTTTCCGCCACAAAGGAAATCAGCGTGCCCAGGGTTTTTTCGGTCCAGTTCAGGGAATAGGAGGAATGAACCACCAGTTTCCGGGGGTCCGCAGCCCTGGAGGTGCTTTCTTCCTTTTCGATGGCCAGTTCCGCTGTCAGGCTGATCATGTCCTTCATCTGCTGAGACAATACCAAATGCTTCATGATTTCGCTCCTTTAGTCCTGGATGTTTGATCCAGTAAACAATAAAACTTACATGGACAATATAACAGAATCCATGGGAGCGATTCAACTTTTAGCCAAGAATAGCCGTTTTTTTGCAGAAAATCAATGATTTTTTGCAAAACTACAGATTTTTCCGTTCCAGATGATCATATACAAAAGAAAACAGGACCACAGCAATGGCAGCTATGGTCCCATCTTATTTCATCCTTGGCTTTGGCGGATTATCACTCCATGCGGAAAAAGTATTCATCCTCATCCACCGGAATCTGCCAGCTTCTCATGTTCTCGATTTTCACAAAGGTGCCCCGCTCGATGGCCAGAATCACCTGGTCGATGGCCTCCTCCGTGCCCTGGATCTCCATGGACACAGAGCCATCCCACTCGTTTCTGACCCAGCCGGTGCAGCCCCAGGCCGAGGCCGCGTGGTTGGCCCGGTACCGGAATCCCACGCCCTGGACCCAGCCGTAAAATTCGATATGCTTTCTGATAATCTGACTCATACTGATCTCCTTCCGAATGGTGTCAAAACTCCTTGTCAAAGCGTCCCGCTGATGATAAACTGAAAACAATGAACTCTATTGATCGTCATCAGCCAGGATAATGGAGGCAGGATATGAACAAATATACGGATGAATACCGTTCCAAGCTGAGAACCCCCGAGGAAGCGGTGCAGGTGGTCCGCAGCGGCGACTGGATAGATTATACCACGAATTTCGGCTTTCCGATACTCCTGGATCAGGCCCTGGCCCAAAGACGGGACGAGCTCTATGATGTCAAGATCCGGGGCAACCTCATCAACGGTCCCATCCGTACCGTGGAAACAGACCCCAGCCGGGAGCATTTCTACTATAATAGCTGGCACCTGTCAGCCTATGAACGCAATCTCTGCGATCAGGGGCTCTGCAATTTCATCCCCATGATATTCCGGAATCTGGTGCCCTATTACCACTATTTCCTGACAGTCAACGTGGCCATGATGTGCGTCACTCCCATGGACAAGCATGGCTATTTCAATCTTTCCTCCGCCACGGGCATCGCCAAGGGCATCCTGGATAAGGCGGACGTAGTCATCCTGGAAATCAACGAGCATCTGCCGCGGATCTACGGCGGCTTCGAGGAGAGCATCCATATATCCGAGGTGGATTATATCGTGGAGGGCACGCATCCGCCCCTGCCGGAATTTCCCATTCTGGCTCCCACCGAAGAGGATCTTGCCATCGCCGGCCACATTCTGCCCATGATTCCCGACGGCGCCACCCTGCAGCTGGGCATCGGCTCCGTGCCCAATGTCATCGGCTCCGTGCTGGCCAAATCCGATCTTAGCGATCTGGGCATGCACACGGAGCTGGCGGGCGATGCCTACTATGAACTCTACAAGGCGGGCAAGCTCACCAACGCGAAAAAAACCATCGACCGGGGCAAGGGCGTGCTGGGCATGGCCTTCGGCTCGAAGGAATTCTACCAGTGGATCGACCAGAATCCCGGCGTCATCGCCTGCCCCCTGACCTATGTGAACGCCCCCGAAACCATCGCGAAGCTGGACAACATGATCTCCATCAACAACTGCATCGCCGTGGACCTCTACGGCCAGATCAGCTCCGAGAGCGCCGGCATGCGCCAGATCAGCGGGACGGGCGGCCAACT
Organism: uncultured Eubacteriales bacterium; assembly: GCA_902783575.1. Taxonomy (GTDB): domain Bacteria; phylum Bacillota; class Clostridia; order Lachnospirales; family Bianqueaceae; genus RUG760. The sequence continues at coordinate 6,413 of CACZRP010000112.1, read as the reverse complement.
GGATTTTCTGACGGGCGCGGCCATGAGCCATGGCGGCAAGGCTTTCATTACCATGACCTCCTGCTATCAGGACCGGGAAGGCACACGCCATTCCCGGATCGTGCCCCATTTTCTCGGGGATATTGTCACCAGTCCCCGAAGCCAGGCCTACTACCTGGTGACGGAATTCGGCGCCGTGAATCTCACAGGCCGCACCACCTGGGAGCGGGCTGAAATGCTGATCTCCATTGCCCATCCCGATTTCAGGGACGAGCTGATCAAAGCCGCAGAAAACCAGAAAATCTGGCGCCGCTCCAACAAGATCTAACAACCATCCTTATAAATACATTGCCTGTCCCACGATGCGCGATACAGAAAACTCTTGCCTGCCGCTGTCGGAAACTATATAATGTTTTTCAGGACTGAATATGCAGCCTGAACTTAAGGAGGCATGAAACATGGCAACTGTCAAATGTGAATTCTGCGGGGCCTGGATCCAGGATACCCAGAGCAAATGCCCCAATTGCGGGGCCACCAACACTGCTCTGGTAAGAACGGCCAAGAAAACGCCCCGAACCATCGAGGAGCTCCAGAGCTGGTACCGGGCCAGAAATCTTCCCCCCGAGGAAGTGACCCGTTTCTTCATCGGCAAGGACATCCGTGAGCCCCGCGCCTTTGGTATCTACAAGGACGGCGTCAACTTTATAGTCTATAAAAACAAGGCCAACGGCCAGCGGGCCATCCGCTATCAGGGAACTGACGAGGCCTACGCCGTCAACGAGCTTTATCTTCGTCTGAAGGAAGAGATCCTGAATCAGAAAAACCTGAATGTGGCCAGGCGGGCCAGCGATTATTCCCGCCCCACCCGTTCCCAGAAAAAGAACGGCACCCGGATCAGCCTGAATCTGATTTTTGTCGTCATCGGCCTGGTCTACGGTCTCTTCAGCTTTATCAAGTCTGAGAGCACCGCGAACCGCTATCCCCTCACCGCTTACTATTACCAGGCGCAGGAAGGCGATCAGCTCTACTATTATGATGGGCTCACAGTCACCATCGAAAGAGGCTATACCTATGACTGGTGGCGGTACGATCCGGCAGGAAAAGAATGGTCCCTGGCCTACGCCCTGGAGGATGAGGCCTTTCCTGCGGAGGTCAACCAGTCCAAGGGAGGCTACAGCCTCAGCACCATTTCGAAAAAGCTGAAGCTGGATTCCGCAGTCCTGGATATTCACAATTCCAGGGCCTATATCGACGCCGGTCACCACCGGATGCCCGACTCCAGCTCCTACTATCTATACAACAACGAACCCTATTACTTCCTCCGGGACAACTATGGCGGCTACACTCACAAGCCCCAGGTGGATTCCCAGTATGAATACCTCTTCCCGGAAGATGAAAGCACCTATGTCACCGAAAACCAGTCCGGCTGGTACAAATATACCGACGATGGCTGGGAATACTACGCCGACTCCGAGGACAAGGAAAAGCTCGGTGACGATCTCTACTACAACCCCGGCAACTATACCGCCGGTACCACCGTCTACGATTTCTCCCAGGAGGCCGGCGACACCTGGAACATCACCGACTTCAGCCAGACCGACTGGTACCTCTCTGCCCAGGAAGCCCAGGATATCTACAACAACACCTACGATATCGAGCATAAATACTCCTCCGTCTATACCTCCACCGACGACGATAATGACTACGATGACTACGACTGGGATGATGACGATGACTGGGACTGGGACACGGGTGACGACTGGGACTACGGCGGCACCGACTGGGATACGGACTGGTAACACTGGCAGACAACGCAAAAGCACCTTCTCTGATCAAACAGGGGAGGTGCTTTTTTAAAAGTCAAAGGCATATTCGGGTGAAATGCCTTTGATTTTTTCATTCTTGGCGTTTACTCGTCCCTCAGCCATCCCTTGGCGACGGCTTCATCCAGACAGCGTGTAATCCACTGATAGACTTCCGGCATGAACTCTTTCACAATAGCATTTCTTTTTTCCACCATGGTACGGGTAACCATTTGCTCCGGTCCGTTTTCGTGCCAGGTATGGCCATCGGTGAGCATATTGTGTAGCAGCGGCTGGATCCGGTCCAGGCAGGCTGCATACTTGGAATCCGGTGTTTTCATAGCATCAAACTCTTCCCAGAAATCCCGGATGAGCTTTCCCTGCTCCTCAGGCAGCAGAGAAAACAGACGGTTGGCCGCTTCCTGCTCCCGGTCCGCTTTGCTAAGGTTGCCGGTCTGATCGTAGGCAAAGGTGTCTCCGGCGTAAATTTCCACCAGATCGTGGACAATGCACATCTGCACCGCCCGGCCCACATTCACGGGCTCTTTCGCGTACTCCTGAAAGAGCATAGCCATCACGCCGATGTGCCAGGAATGCTCGGCGTCGTTTTCGCGGCGGCTCTTGTCCAGCAGCAGGGTCCGACGGGCGACGGCGGTCATCTGATCAATCTCAGCCGTAAAGGACAGCTGCTGGTCCAGCCGAAGGGACGGATTTCCCGGAATCGTAAACTTGGCCATGGCTCACCCAACAATCTTTTTCGCGAATTCCGCGGCGGCCTTCATGTCTGTCTCATCGGGTTTGCCCTTGTGAATTCCCTTGAACTCGCCCTTGCAGTGGAACTCCCGCTCGTCCATGGGGATTCCTACCTTGTCCGCTTCCGCCTTCACCTTCTTGTAAGTAGAGTTCAGCATGGCCGCGGAACCGAAGTTCACGATTTTTCCTACTTTATTTTTATCCAGAGACTTCACAAAGGCGCGGACCTCCGGATCGATGGAAAAGGCGTAATAAGAGTTGCCAAGGAACAGAATATCCACCGGCTCGGTGACGGGAGCACTGATGGGCAGCGCCTCCACGCCCACCGCTTCAGCGATGGCCTCAGCCAGACGTTTGGTGTTGCCGGTCTTGGTGTAGTATCTGACAGCAATCTTCATGGAACACTCCTCCTTATATGATGCGCTATGATCGCACGATTCTTTGACATTCAGGTAAATTTATATTTGCTCTTCACACTATCGCATGATATGATATTGTATCATACTATTTTACCAGTTGCAATTCAGGAGGACAGCCATGAACTTATCATCTTTTATTGAAGCAGCCGAGCCCCTGCGGGTTCTCGGCGTTGTTGTCTCTCAAAACGGAAATGAAGTTGGAAGACATCTTTTTGAAGGCGCCTGCCGCAGAAATGTCTATTCAGCCAGCAAGAGCTTTACCTCCTGCGCTGTGGGCATTGCTCAGAGGGAAGGTCTGCTGGATCTTGGCGAAAGGCTCACCGACTGCTTCCCCGAGGAGCTGCCCGAAGAAGTTTCGGAAAACCTGGCAAAGGCCACTGTCCGCGATCTGCTCACCATGAGTCTCGGTCAGCCGGTGCCCTTCCTGATGGGCGAAAACCGCCCCTATTATGAGGATCGCAACTGGGTCCGTCTTTCCCTGCGCCAGCCCTTTACCGATGCGCCGGGAACCCGGTTTGTCTACAACAACGTGGGCCCCTATCTGGCAGGCATTCTGGTGCAGCGCCGCTCCGGCACCGACCTGGTGCATTATCTGATGCCCCGTCTCTTTGATCCCATGGGCATACAGCTGCCCACCTGGGAAACCGATCCCTATGGCTTCACCTTCGGAGCCGGCGGACTGTTCCTGACCCTGGATGAGCTTCATCTCTTCGGGCAGCTGCTCCTGAATGAAGGAAACTGGAAAGGCCGCCAGCTGGTACCTTCCGAATGGATCCGCCAGGCATCCAGCCCCCATGCGGACAACGGCAGCTTCGGCTACGGCTACCTGTTCTGGATGGGACCCCACGGTTCCTACCGGGCCGACGGCAAGTACGGCCAGTACACCATCGTCATCCCGGAGAAGAACGCTGTCATCAGCGTGGTGGCGGAATGCCGCCGGCAGGACAGCCTCCATCAGGCCATTTTCGACTATATTTACCCCGAGCTGTAACGTCGGGCCATTTGACTATACTTATCCCCAACTGTAAGGAGAAAAAAATGCCGATTCAGTTAAAAAATAAATGATTCGAAATTGCCTTGGCAGCACCAAATCAATCAGTATTCTCATGGTGCGTCTTGCCTTCGATACCCGGGCCCGGCTGTATTGCTGATCCCGGGCCTTTTTATCTTCAAGGTATCCGGCGCGATCCGCATAAAATCGGCATAGGATTCTTTTCTTATAAAGAAAGCTCCATGCCGCTCATCTCCGCCATCTTCCGGAAGTGGGAAACACCCTTCAGCTCCCGGTGGTCCACCACCCGGAAGGCGCCAGCCCGGGCATCGGGCAGCAGATCGCAAAACAGAATATTGCCTCCGGCCATCAGCGCATCCAGGTTGCCCTGTTCGCTGGCCATGCCTTCCCTCAGATCGTCTCCCGGCTGCTGGGCGGTGATCCGGATTTCGGGCATCAGCAGCCGCATGATGGCGATTTCCTTCAGAATCTTCAGCCGCTCTCCGGGCTTCGCAGGGCCGCCGTTCGCCCCGGTCTCCGCGAGGGGCGTCCCCTTGGCCGGCATATAGGGGACGATGGGCGCCCAGGAAATATCCAGCTTCACCATGAGCTCAATATCCTCGATCAGCATCTCTTCGGTCTGGCCCGGATAATCCACGATATTGCCGGAAGCCAGCTTCAGACCGCTGGCCTTGACCGCTTCAATGGCGGCCATGCGCTTATCAAAATCCGTCGACGGGTTCAGTCGGTTAAACACCTCCCGCTGGCCCATTTCATACTTAATCACATATTCTCCGGCACCGGCAGCCTTCAGCTCCTGATACTGCGACGGCGAAAACTCGCCGCAGGCCAGGGAAATCTCCAGCCCCAGGGCATGAATCCCCTCCACTACCTGGAGCAGGTGCTCATAGCCGTAGCCCGGATCCTCTCCGGATATCAGAAATATTCTGGAAAAGCCGCTGGCCTTCGCCGCCCGGGCGCTGCCGACAATCTCCTCCACCGGCAGCCGGAACCGCGGAATCTTCTGTCCCGCCCGCATGCCGCAGTAAAGGCACTGGTTCCGGCAGATATTCGAATAACCCAGCATGGACATGCCGTACAGCTGATTGTCCGCCTTCCGGTAGGTTTCCCTGGCCAGCGGCATCACTTCCCTTCTGAAGTCCTTCTCCGGCATTCGGAGAATCTGTCTGATTTCCTCTCTGGTCATGGTTTTTCTCCTCTCTTGAAAGCGCTCGTTTTCTTGATTTTATCATCATTGGCGGGGAATATCATCAAAATTCCCAGAAGTTTTCAAACATTTATCTTTTTTAAGGTTCTTTTCAGCTTTGCCTGTTATACTCGTATCATCAAAACGAAAACACACCTGTTAAGGAGGATATAAAAATGTTCAAAAAAGTTTCAGCCCTAATCACCATCGCCATGCTGGCATGCGCCACCGCCGGCTGCACTGCGGTCTCCACCGGAGGCAGTGATACCAAGAGCAGCACATCCGAGGCCATTATCATTGAGACGAACTCCAGCGAGACCTCCACCGTCGTTACGGAGATCGATACCAGCAGCTCTGCCGGCACCTCAGAAAGCAGCTCCTCAGAAACCAGCTCCTCGGCTCAGAATACCAGCAACGCTGAAACCACCGATCCTTCCGGACTGTTCACTGATCGGGACCTTGCCCAGAGCGCGGATCTTTCCGAAGCGGTTTACTACACTGCCGCAGATAATACCACCGAAACCATCACCGCCGCCGGCGTTTATGTAGTCTCCGGCAACGCGGAAAACTATACCATCATCGTCGAAGCCGATGACGAAGCCAAGGTTCAGATCGTTCTTGATTCTCTGAATGTCACCAACGACGATACTCCTGTTATTTACGTCAAAAACGCTGATAAAGTGTTTGTCACCACCGCGGAAGGCACCAGCAGCACCCTCACCGTCACCGGCACCTTTACAGCCGACGGTGATACCAGCACCGACGCTGTGATTTTCAGCAAGGATGACCTGGTGCTGAACGGTCTCGGCACCCTCACCATTGAATCCACCGACAACGGCATCAGCTGCAAGGATGACCTGAAAATCACCGGAGGCACCATCAGCATCAGCTGCCCCTCCGATGCCATTGAAGTGAACGATTCCATCCTGATGTATGACGGCAATATCACCATCCAGCAGGCCGAGGACGGCCTCCACGCCGAAAACGATGAAGACGATACCGTGGGCAGCATCCAGATCCTGGGCGGAACCCTGAATATCAGCGTTTCCGATGACGCGATCCACGCCATTACCACTATCCAGATCGATGGCGGCACCCTGAACCTTGACGGTGCTGAAGGCATTGAAGCTACCCAGGTAGAAATCAACGCGGGAACCATCAATATAACCGCTTCCGATGACGGCATCAACGCCGGCCAGAAATCCGATTCCATGAATATCTCCATCGTCATCAATGGCGGCGAGATCAGCATCGATATGGCC
>CACZRP010000111.1 GCA_902783575.1 uncultured Eubacteriales bacterium | reverse complement strand
TTGCGCAGCGCCTTCGCTTCGATCTGTCTGATTCTCTCACGTGTGACGTCGAATTCTTTACCGACTTCTTCCAGTGTTCTGGCGCGTCCGTCTTCCAAACCGAACCGGAGTTTGAGCACTTTCTGTTCCCTTTCGGTCAATGTATTAAGCACTTCTACGAGTTGTTCCTTAAGCATGCTGAACGCAGCTGCTTCAGCAGGGGCCGGTGCGTCTTCATCCGGGATAAAGTCACCCAAATGGCTGTCTTCTTCTTCACCGATCGGCGTTTCCAGAGATACAGGTTCCTGCGCGATCTTATGGATCTCTCTGACCTTCTCTACTGTGATGCCCATTTCCTCGGCTATTTCATCCGGAGTCGGCTCACGGCCGTTTTCCTGCAGCAGCTGCCGCTGCACGCGGATGAGCTTGTTGATGGTTTCAACCATGTGGACCGGGATACGGATGGTTCTGGCCTGATCTGCAATGGATCTTGTGATCGCCTGTCTGATCCACCATGTAGCATACGTACTGAACTTGTAACCCTTGGTGTAATCGAACTTATCGACTGCTTTGATCAGCCCCAGATTCCCCTCCTGTATCAGATCCAAAAACAGCATGCCTCTGCCAACATATTTCTTAGCAATGGAGACGACAAGCCGCAGGTTGGCTTCGCAAAGCTTTTTCTTCGCATATTCATCACCGGATTCCATTCTTTTCGCCAGTTCAACTTCTTCTTCGGCGGAAAGAAGCGGGACTTTGCCGATTTCCTTGAGATACATTCTGACAGGGTCGTCTACAGCAACGGTCTTGGAAATCGTAGCCTCCAGATCGATTTCCTTCGCTTTCGGGTCGGCCTCAAGCTGCGCTTTGATATCCGGGTCCTCGCCTTCCATATCGATTTTTTCAAGCTCGCTCACATCAGGTTCTTCTTTTTCCCCTACAACAGAGATGCCTTCTCTGTCAAGGAAGTCATAGATATCCTCGATCTGATTCGGATCAAAGCCAATGCTGTCGATCTGGTCACCAACTTCATTGAACGTTAGAACCGGTTTGCGCTCTCCATCAGCAAGTTCTTTCAGTCCTGCCATAGCTTCAAGCTTGACCCTTTCAGATACGCCTGAAGGATCTTCACCGTCCTTGATTGCAAGGATTCTTTCCCTGAAACGTTCAATTTCTGTCTTTTTGACTTCTGCTATTTCTTTTTCTTTTTTTTCAGACATTTTCTCACCCTATCCTTTTATTTTTTTCTGTATCTCGATCTGCCTTTGCATCAAACGCTCGATTTCACCCGGATCGAGATCCGGATCGCGGAGCCGCGCAGTTATTTCGGCATCCTCCCGTTTGAGCTTCATGCGCCTGATATGATTGACGCAATCCTGATATATTTCCTTTTCCCGGTCTCCGGGAATGATTTTCGACCTGATGGTATCCAGCATCCTGGTGCAGTCGATATCGAGACTGTCGTTCAGCGCATCCATATCCAGAGGCCGCTCTCCTTTATCGATAGCACGGATGGCAGAATAAATACTGCTGCTGATCCGGTCCGTGAATACATCATCTTTGATATCCGCGGGAAGTCTGGTATAGTCGCTGTCGATCAGCATCAGTTTCAGCAGCTGCTGCTCCGCGTCGCTGGTGTCCCGGTTTCCGGGACTGCTGCTTTGATCTGCTGCAAAAGCATGTGCTCCGTTTCTGTCCCCGTTTTGTACGCTGTTGAACTCCTGCCGGATGGCTTGCTCAGAAATGCCGGTTTCCTTCGACAGTCGCCCCAGATACATATCTGCCTCTACAGGTTTCATTTTATGGAGTACCCCTAAGGCATCGCGTATGTACAGTAGCTTTTGCTCCGGATCAGAGAAATCATATTTTTCTGCAGCCTTCAGCAGTTTGAAATCCCCGTATGAAAGTGCTTCGTCTGCTAATGCCAGATATGCGTCTCTGCCCTGTGCTTTGATGAACTCGTCAGGGTCCTTTCCGTCGGTTACGACCAGAACCTTTGCCCGCAGATCTTCCCCATACAGTATGTCCAGTCCCCGCAGAGCGGCATTCTGCCCTGCATTGTCCGCGTCATACGAAAGGATCACGTTCGATGTATACCGCTTGATCAGTCTGGCCTGATTATCAGTCAGCGCGGTTCCCAAAGATGCTGACACATTTCGGATTCCCGCCTGGTACAAAGAAATCACATCCATATATCCTTCTACCAGAATGATTCTGTCTTCTTTTTTGACGTATTCTTTCGTGATATTCAGTCCGTACAGATTGTTTTTCTTCTGGAATACCGATGATTCCCTGGAATTGAGGTATTTCGGCTCTCCCTCAGAGATGATTCTTCCTCCAAAGCCAATGATCTTCCCTCCTGTATTGATGATCGGGAACATGACCCGTCCCCTGAATTTATCATAATACCGTCCGTTTTTTTCTGATACGAGTCCTACATCTACCAGTTTCGATGGCTCATATCCCTGTTTTATAAGGTGATCTGTCAGGCTCGTCCAGGCGTCGTCTGCATATCCGATCCCGAAGGTGTGAAGTGTTTCATCAGAGATTCCCCTGCCGCGCATGTATTCATACGCAGGATTCGGTCCTTTCCGGAATGCGTTGAAGAAAAAAATCGCTGCCTGTCGGTTGATTTCGTAATATTCCTTCGTGTATCTGTTTCCCTGTCCGCCCTTTTTCAGTTCGATGCCGTAATCC
>CACZRP010000110.1 GCA_902783575.1 uncultured Eubacteriales bacterium | reverse complement strand
GGCCCTGGGCTTTATCAGCGCGGCGCTGGGCGGCGTCATTCACCTGAATGTGCTGCGGTCCCGGGGAAAGATCCAGGCCATCCGGTCGACGGAGAAAAAACTCACGGGCTCGGATATTCAGGGAGCCGATGAGATTCCCATGCAGGAGAGCATCGACAAAATGACGGTGCAGGTGGCCCTGGTGCTGGCGGCCTATCTGCTGTCCTACCTCATCATGATGGGACTGGGCAATCTGCTGACGGGCATGAGAGCCGTGATCTACGGCTTCAACTTCCTGCTGGGTGTTCTGGCGGCGACCCTCATCAAGCTGATTATCAGCCTGCTGACGAAGGCAGGGATTGTAAAGAAGGTTTATACCAACCAGTTTCTCCAGACCCGCATCAGCAATTTCTTCTTCGATGTGATGGTGGTGGCCGGCATGGCTGCCATCCGTCTCCAGGTGCTGGCCAGATACTGGGTGGTGCTGCTGATTATGGGCGTGGTGGGTATGGTGATTACCTATATCTACAACCGGCTGATTGTTAAGGTGCTGTTTAAGGAATATCCGGAAGAGCAGTTTCTCATGGAATACGGCATGATGACCGGCACCGCCAGTACGGCCACCATCCTGCTTCGGGAGCTGGATCCCGATTTCAAAGCCCCGGCGGCGGAGAACATGGTGTATCAGAATTTCCCGGCCATTGTGTTCGGCTTCCCCATGATGCTGCTGGCCACCCTGGCTCCGGTGCAGCCGTTGCTGTGTCTGCTGATTTTCATCGGCTTTTTCGCGGTGATGAATGTCATTCTGTTCCGAAGACAGATTTTCCTCAGAAAAAAGAAGTAAAAACCCTTCCGGCGGAGGCTCCATGATCCTTCGCCGGCTTGTTTTTTACTTGACATTTAAGGCAAAAGAATGTATAGTAGTTCTGTTAGTTTATTTTTAATATTGATTTGAAAATATTCCGAACCATGAAAACTGAATAAGGAGGTGTTATATCTTGGGACAAGTATCTGTAGTTGTTCTTATCATAGTGATTGTCCTGATGCTTGGCCTGTGCGGGCTGGCTTTCATGCTGGGTATCCAGTATCGTAAGAAAGTCGGAGAAGCACAGATCGGCGCTGCCGAAACCAAGGCCCGGGAAATCATAGATGATGCTTTAAAGTCCGCCGACAGCAAGAAGCGTGAAATCCTGCTGGAAGCAAAGGAAGATGCTCTGAAGACGAAGAACGAGATGGAACGTGAAGTCAAAGAACGCAGAGCTGAAGCTTCAAAGACCGAGAAGCGACTGGTTCAGAAAGAAGAAGCCCTGGACCGCAAGAGCGATGCTCTGGAGAAGAAAGAAACCCAGATGCAGAAGCGTTCAGAAGAGCTGGACCGCAAGACGAAAGATATCGACAAGATTCATGAGGCCAAGATGGCGGAGCTTGAAAAAGTATCCGGCATGACCTCGGATCAGGCCAAGCAGGTGCTCTTATCCACTGTTGAGGCCGATGTGCAGCATGAAATGGCTGCGATCCTGAAAGAAAATGAAGCCAGAACCAAGGAAGAAGCCGTAGGCAAAGCCAAGGAGATCATCACCACAGCGATTCAGCGCTGCGCGGCTGATCATGTGGCTGAAACCACTGTTTCTGTTGTTCCTCTTCCCAGTGATGAGATGAAAGGCCGCATCATTGGACGAGAGGGCCGTAACATTCGCGCCCTGGAAACCTTAACGGGTATTGATCTGATTATTGACGATACTCCCGAAGCGGTGATCCTCTCCGGTTTTAATCCGGTTCGCCGTGAGATTGCCAGGATTGCGCTGGAGAAGCTGATTGTGGATGGTCGTATCCATCCGGCAAGAATTGAAGAAATGGTCAATAAGGCAACCAAGGAAGTCGAGACCAAAATCCGCGAAGAGGGTGAAGCCGCTACCTTCGATACGAATGTACATGGGCTGAATCCTGAGCTGATTCGTCTTCTGGGTATGCTGAAATATCGTACCAGCTATGGACAGAATGTTCTGAAGCACTCCATCGAGGTATCCCATCTGGCAGGTCTGATGGCCGGCGAGCTGGGTCTGGATGTGCGTGTTGCGAAGCGCGCCGGTCTGCTGCATGATATTGGTAAGGCAGTGGATCACGAGATGGAAGGCTCTCATGTACAGCTGGGTGTTCAGCTTCTGAAAAAGTATAAAGAATCCAAGATCGTCATCAATGCGCTGGAAGCCCACCACGGCGATGTAGAGCCCGAAAGCCTGATCGCTGTCCTGGTACAGGCCGCCGATTCCATTTCGGCCGCCCGTCCCGGTGCAAGACGTGAAACACTGGAAAACTATATCAGCCGTTTGGATAAGCTGGAAAGCATTGCCAATGATTTCCCCGGCGTCAGCAAGAGCTACGCCATCCAGGCCGGCCGCGAAATCCGCATGGTTGTGCAGCCTGATCAGATCAATGATGATCAGATGCGCATCCTGGCCCGTGACGTTGCAAAACGGATCGAGCAGGAGATGGAGTATCCGGGCCAGATCAAGGTCAATGTTATCCGTGAGACCCGTGTAGTTGATTACGCCAAGTAATCAGGAGATTTCATTATGGACGTGACTACCATTAAAGTGTCAGCCAGATCCAATGTCTCCAGCGTCGCCGGCGCCATTGCCGGAGGCCTGAGAGAGCATGGAAAAATTGAAATTCAGGTGATCGGCGCGGGCGCGCTCAACCAGGCGATGAAAGCCGTGATCATTTCCAGAGGCTTTTTAGCCCCGGAAGGGATCGATATTTACTGCGTTCCTTCTTTCGCTGAAACTCAGATCAGCGGAGAAGACAGAACAGCCATCAGGCTTTTGATAGAGTCCAGATGACACAGAACCCTGACGGACTTTCCGAAGCCTAAGGCATTGCCACAGGCTTTGAAAGTCCGTTTTTTTTAACTAAATGAAGGAGACACATCATGCACGATACCTACGAGACCCCCTTTAATTCCCGCTATGCCAGCCCTGAAATGCAGTACCTTTTCTCCGAGGAAAAGAAATTCAGAACCTGGCGTAAGCTCTGGATTGCCCTGGCCGAAAGTGAACAGGCCCTGGGGCTTTCCATCACCGATGAACAGATAGAAGAACTCAGGAAATATGCCGATGACATCAATTACGATGTTGCCAAGGAACGGGAAAAAATCGTCCGTCATGATGTTATGAGCCATGTCTACGCATATGGAGAGCAGGCCAAATCCGCCAAGCCCATCATCCATCTGGGAGCCACCAGCTGCTATGTGGGCGACAATACGGATCTGATCATCCTCTACGAAGCGCTGGAGCTGGTTCAGACCAAGCTGGTAAACGTCATGTCCAACCTTGCCTCCTTTGCCAGACAGTATAAAGATATGCCCACCCTGGGCTTTACCCACTATCAGCCGGCTCAGCTCACCACCGTGGGCAAAAGAGCCTGCCTGTGGCTGCAGGAGCTGTGGATGGATTATGAGCAGCTTCAGAACATTCTCCGGGTGAAGAGACTCCGCGGCGCCAAGGGTACCACCGGCACCCAGGCCAGCTTCATGGAGCTTTTCGAGGGGGATGAAGAGAAGGTAAAACGGCTGGATGAAATGGTGGCCGAGAAAATGGGCTATGCCAATACCTATCCTGTCACCGGCCAGACCTATCCCAGAAAGTTCGATACCATCTGCCTGAACGAGCTGAGCCTCATCGCTCAGTCTGCCTACAAGTTTGCGAATGACCTGCGTCTGCTGCAGAACCTGAAGGAGATGGAAGAGCCCTTCGAGAAGAGCCAGATCGGTTCCTCCGCCATGGCCTACAAGCGCAATCCCATGAGAAGCGAGAGAATCTGCGCCCTGGCCCGGTACGTGATGATCAACGCCCTGGATCCCGCCATGACCGCTTCCACCCAGTGGTTTGAGAGAACCCTGGACGATTCCGCCAACAAGCGGATTGTGGTCTCCGAGAGCTTCCTGGCCATCGACGGCATCCTGCAGGTACTCATCAATGTGACGAGCTCTCTGGTGGTTTATCCCAAGGTGATCCGCTCCCATGTGATGGCGGAGCTTCCCTTCATGGCTACGGAAATGATTCTCATGGAGGAAGTCAAGAGAGGCGGAGACCGTCAGGAGCTTCATGAGAGAGTCCGTGTCCATTCCATGGCTGCGGCCGCCAAGGTCAAGCAGGAGGGCAAGGCCAACGATCTTCTGGAGAGGATTCTCGCCGATGACACCTTCAAGATGAGCGAAGAGGAGCTGATGAGCGCCGTGAAGCCCGAGAACTTTGTGGGCCGGGCTCCCTCTCAGGTGGAGGAATTCCTGCGGGATTACATTGATCCCATTCTGGAAGCTCATCAGGGAGAGCTGGGACTGACTGCCCAGCTGAACGTATAATCAGTTTTTGTAAATATTCAACAGGAGAATTTTATGGCAGAAATCAATATCGCTGTGCCTCAGGAGCACATTGGCGGTATTTTCGGCAGCTTTGATGAAAACATCAAGGCGCTGGAAAATGGAACCGGTACCCAGATTCTGAACCGGGGAGACGGAGTCAGAATATCCGGTGACGAGAACGGTGTCCGCAAGGCCGAAAGAGTGTTCCGCGATCTTCTGAAGATCGCTGCCAAGGGCGAGCAGGTGAGCACCCAGCATATCAGTTACCTTCTTTCCCTGTCTGCGGATGAACAGCAGCAGGACGTGGGGGATCTGCTGTCGGATGTGGTGTGCTTTACCAAAGCGGGCAAGCCCATCCGTCCCAAGACCTTCGGTCAGAAGAGATATGTGAATCTGATCCGGAACAATATGCTGACCTTCGGCATCGGCCCTGCCGGTACAGGAAAGACCTACCTTGCCATGGCCATGGCCATCGAGAAATTCAAAAAGGGCGAGGTCAGCCGTCTGATCCTGACCCGTCCGGCCATCGAAGCCGGTGAGAGACTGGGATATCTGCCTGGCGATCTGCAGAGCAAGATTGACCCTTATCTGCGGCCCCTTTACGATGCCCTGTACGAGATCATGGGGGCGGATTCCTTCCAGCACAACATGGAAAAGGGAGCCATCGAGGTGGCGCCTCTGGCCTATATGCGCGGAAGGACTCTGGACAATGCTTTTATTGTGCTGGATGAAGCCCAGAATACCACCCAGGCCCAGATGAAGATGTTTCTTACGAGACTGGGCTTTGGTTCCAAGGCGGTGATCACCGGCGACCTGACGCAGATCGATCTGCCCAGGGATCAGAAATCAGGTCTGAGACAGGCGACAGAATTGTTGAAAGATATAGAAGGCATCGGCATCTGCAGGCTGACCAACGCGGATGTGGTTCGTCATCCGCTGGTGCAGAAGATTGTCGAAGCCTACGAGAAAAACGGGAGAACAGAACATGAGTCTATGGATCGAATGGGAGATCGATTTACCCGAAGGGGAACATTCCAAAGAAGATTTTGAGAAACTCCTCCAGCAAAGCGTGGAGGCGGCTCTTCGTTTTGAGCACATTGAAACGCCGGTGGAGGTTTCTCTGAGCATTGTGTCCCTGGAGGCCATTCATGAAATGAACCGGGATTACCGTCAGGTGGACCGGGAGACGGATGTTTTGTCCTTCCCGCTGCTTTCCTTTCCGGAGACGCCGCGCCTTGAGACCCCTGCGGCGCAGGATCTTGAGGATGCGGCCGAGGAGGAGGCCAACCTGGATCCCGATACGGGAGAGGTGGTGCTGGGTGATGTGGTGCTGTGTCTGGACAAGGCAAAATCCCAGGCCCAGGAATATGGCCACAGCCTGAAGAGGGAAATGGCCTTCCTGACCGTACACAGCATGCTGCACCTTCTGGGATATGATCATATGGCTCCCGAAGAGGAGAAAGTGATGTTTGACAAGCAGAAAGCCATCCTGGATGAGATGGGCATTGGCAGGGACTGATATGGCTGACAGTTCAACGAAAAACCTGATCCGTCAGGGGTCGCTGCTGGTGGCATCCCAGATGATCGTCCGGGTGATTAATCTGCTTTACCGGATTCCGGTGACCAATCTCTGGGGAGACAAGGGTCTGGGCATCTATAGCGATGCCTATCAGGTCTACGGCTTTTTCCTGGTATTTGCTTCCATCAGCATCCCGACGGTGATTTCCAAGATGGTCAGCGAGCGCATTGCCACCGGTCGGTACGCCGATGTGAAAAAGGTGCTGCAGCTGGGCACCCTGCTGGTGGGCGGCATCGGCTTTGTGGGGATGATGGTTATGACCCTGGGCGGACATTCCCTGGCGGTTACCTTCTTCTCCAATCCGGAAGCCACCAAGCCCATGAAATTCCTTGGTCCTACGGTGTTTATCTGTTCCCTGATGAGTGTCCTGAGGGGCTATTTCCAGGGACTGAACGATATGAAGCCCACGGCGGTTTCCGAAGTGATCGAGGGCCTGCTGCACGCGGTATTTGCCGTGGTGCTGGCCTATATTCTGAATCCCTACGGCATTGAATGGTCCGTTACGGGAGGCATCATCGGTACCGGCATTGGCGCAGTGGGTTCCATTGTATTCCTGGCCTTTGCCTACGCATCCCGGGGCGTTTCGAAGCTGGCGGATCTGTCCAAATCGAAAAGCACCGAGAGCACCAAAAAGATTTACCGTCAGATGCTGTCCCTGATGGTTCCCATTGTGATTTCTTCCACCATCTTTTCCGTGAAGGGAATCATCGATGCTGCCATGTTCGGCAAGCTTTCCCTTATGAAGGGGATGGATCCCGGACAGATGATTGCCATGAGAGGCATCTACAGCGGCAAGTTTATCGTGCTTCTGAATCTTCCTGTGGCCATCGGGGAAGCCCTGGGGGCTGCCGCGGTACCGAGTGTTTCCGCTGCCCAGGCCCTGGGAGACGGAAAGGCCCTCAGAAAGCATTTTAATTCCATGGTGAAGACCGTCCTGCTGATTACCGTGCCCTGCGCCGTGGGGCTGGCGCTGCTGGGAAAACCCGCCATGCGTCTTCTGTTCCACGCGGCCTTCCAGGGCGGTGAGCTCTTCTGGGTGGGATCGCTGGCTGTGGTTTTCTATTCCATCAGCTATGTGGCCGGAGGCGTGCTGAACGGACTGAATAAATCCCATATTTCCATGATCCATGCCGCCATCGGCGTGGCGGTGACCAGCGTCTGGAATGCCCTGGGCATTCTGGTGCTGGATATGGGCGTCTATACCCTGGCGGTGAATGCGGTGCTTTTCAGCTGCCTGATCATGGTGCTGAACATGCGGAGCACCATGAAGTACTGTCAAGTCAAAATCCGCTTCGTGAAGCTGTCCTTCGGTCCGGTGGTCTGCAGCCTGATTATGGGCGTGGTCTGCGTCCTGAGCTATCTGCTGATCTATGCCATTACGGGCTCCAATACCATCACCACCGTGCTCAGCATTCTTCTTGGCATTCTGGTGTATTTTGCGCTGGCAGTGAATCTGAAGGTAATCAATCATACGGACATGGAAAATCTTCCCGGCGGAAAATATCTGGCCTGGCTGAAGTTTTAACAGAGGTTGAATATGACAGATGAGGAATGGATGAGGCAGGCCATGGAGCTGGCCCGGCAGGCGGCCTCGGAGGAGGAGACGCCCATCGGCTGCGTGATTGTCCATGAGAATAAAATCATCGGAAAAGGATACAATAAGCGCAATCAGCGGGGAAATCCCCTGTGCCACGCGGAGCTGGAGGCCATCAACGAGGCGGCCGGGGTTCTGGGTGACTGGCGTCTGGAGGAGTGCACGCTGTATGTGACGCTGGAGCCCTGTCCCATGTGCGCCGGCGCGATTGTACAGGCCAGAATTCCGAGAGTGGTGATGGGAGCCATGAATCCCAAAGCCGGCTGTGCCGGTTCGATCCTGGACCTTCTGCATGAGGACCGCTTTAACCATCAGGTGGAGACGGTTTCCGGCGTGCTGGAGGAAGAGAGCCGGGACCTGATGAAAAGCTTCTTCGGAAGGCTCAGAAAGCGGGAATCTTGATTTTTTCAGCTGTATATGGTAAAATAAAAAGACGATTCAAAAATATTCTTAGGAAAGGTGGTATCCGGATGCGTTACAAAGCGTACAGGCCTTCAGGAATTATTCCTGCCGGCGGTTTGGTTCTGATGATTCTCGGCGGATTTTTGGGTGCCTTTCTGGTTGAGTCGGTTTATGTTTATCTGCTGGGTTTTTTGTCGAATCTGGTGATTCGTTTTCTGGTTGTTTTCTGTGTGGTGCTGGGTCTTTGCTATTTCATGGCAAAGCTGACCGTTTTATCCAAAATCAGAAACCGCAGGGCGGTGAGGATTGTGGCTCTGGTGGCGATGATCCTGGCTTTTTATGCCAGCCGCTGCGTTTATGTAGATCTGGTCAATGAGATGTGGAAACGGGGCGCCAACGAGGTCCTGCAGAACCGATCTTCCATTGGACAGCTCCTGCTTCGGTGGGGTCAGCTGTTTGTTTCGCCGGGCGCCGTTTTCTCTTCCCTTTACAAAATTCTTCCCAATGGCGTGAACAGCGTCAACGGCCGGATGATTGCCGGTGTTCCGCTGCTGCTCATCTGGCTGATTGAAATCATGCTGCTGGTGGTGCTTCCCGCCTATTCGGCTTCCTACGTCAGCGAATATCCCTTTGACGAGGCGGCCGGCCTGTGGCTGACGAAAAGAGAAGAGTGGCCCGTGGTGTACGTGGACAACTACCGTGAGGTAAGGTCCCAGCTGAAGCTGAAGAATGACGGTCCTCTGCTGAACGCTATCCAGCAGCTGGAATATTATCAGAGGGAAGGCGAGGAGTCTTATGCCGTGCTGGAGTTCTACCGCCGGGGCGATTATACGGGGCCCTATGTGTCTCTGATCAACGTCAAGGCAATTCAGTCCGGACCCAAGAAGCTGACTCACAAGAATATTACGCTGTGCCGCATGTGCGATATCGGCACCGAAGAGGCGGATGAGCTTTACCAGAAACTGAAAACGACCCGGGATGAGCTGGGGATCAAATCCGTTTCCTTCAATGGCTGGCTGGCGGATATTGCTTTTAAGAAGGGACGTAAGTCTTCCAAGATGACTCCTGTGGTGACCAAAGAAAGTCAGACAGAGGAAATCAAAGAGGTTGAAGAGTACCTTCAGGACGATAATTATTCTGAAGAAGTGACTGTCCATGTGCCCAAAGTTACCCCTGAAATGGAAAAAGAATATTTGAGCAAAAAAAATAGTTGACATCTACGTCCTGTGTGTGTATAATATATGATGTTGCGAGCGAGAAAAAGCTCCGACATCCATTGGGCATTCGCCAAGCGGTAAGGCACTGGACTCTGACTCCAGCATTCGTAGGTTCGAATCCTTCATGCCCAGCTCCTAAGGACGTTACTTTCCGGTAACGTCCTTTTATTTTTTATTTTCACCGAGGTTCTTATGTTCGATTACGAAGAGTATTATAAGCTATACAACGACAAGGCGGAGGGAAAGTACCGGGAATTAAAGGCTTTTCTGGCCAGCTTTTCCCAGGAACTTTCCGCCAGATCCGATAAGGGATTCAGAGAACGGATGCTGAACTTTTCCCGTCAGCAGGCGGCCTTTCTCTGCGAGTTGACAAGGATTGAAGAAAAGTATTCTTACGAGTATCTGAAGACCGCTTCCATTCAGTCCCTGAAGGAAGACCAGCAGAAGCTTTTCGGAGATCTTTTTCCCGATACTTATCAGAACAGCTGCTGCAATCCCTCCTATATGATTACCATGGGAGGAAAGGACGTGGGCCCGGTGCTTTCTACCTTTGCCCACATCTTCAAGGAAGGCATCATGGACGCGTTCTTCCATCGCCGGTTCCGTCTGCTGAGCAGGATCGAGCTCTACTTTGACCTTCACAAACGTCTGCTGCACGGCCAGGTAAGGGCGGATCAGCTGACAGACATGGCAGCTTCTTTCCGTCTGAAACAGGGAGAAGTCGGTATGGAGCTGGGTTTCCATCAGATGTTCGACCCGGGCAATCAGTACTATACTGCTGTTGTCAGGGAAGAAGACCTGAGGGAGTCTTACTATATGTATTCTCTGGGTCTTCCCGTGGTGGATGAGGCGCTTCGCCTTCATGATTTTTACTGCTCTCTGCCGGAAGAAACCCTGGACAAAATCAGTGAGGCGCTGGTCAGCCGGCTGCTGCTCAATGAAAACCAGGGCGGACGGAGATTCCTGGTGGCGGTTTCCATTCCCCTCGGATCGGAAATTCTCGGCAAGAGAATACTGAAGAAGATTGAGGAAAAGGGGCTGTCCGGTTTTATCAATGAGATTCATCCCATCGGCTTCAGCGATAAATACGTCCGGGATCACCGTCATGACATGATCCGTGGCATGAACGAAGAGGAGCAGCACATTCTGGCTGAAAAGTATGAGGTTCTCTGCCAGGAAAACCAGGCGCTGCTGAACGGTTCACTGGGAATGATCCGGGTCAATTATATGGACCCGCTGTTCCGGGAAAGAGGACCGAGAGGAAAGAAGGAATCACTGCTGAAGGACCAGCATGACAACCTGATGTTTAACAATGCCCAGGCGCTGCTGAAAGCTCGGGGAGGCATGTACCCTGTGCTGGAACTGTCCGTTCCCGTCTTTTCTAAAGAGGAAGGCCAGGACTATGCAGCGGACTTTGATTTCTGGATGAATCACCAGCTGTTCCATGAGCTTCCCTCCGAGAGAAGCGGTCAGGCAGTGCTGAATGCCCTGAGCTCCGGAACGTCCCTCTATTTTGAAGGAAGAAACGGAAACCTGACTGATCTGACCGTTGGTCTGACCATGACGGAATCCCTGCAGAAACCGGATAAACAGATTCCGTATATGACGCTGCTTCGCAACGCGGGCCAGCTTCCCTGCGGCGAAATCATAATCCATGCCGATGAGCTTAAGATCAACGGCACCCTCCATGTGGACAGCATCTTCTTCCAGGGCAGAGTCTTTGAGGATGTGCGGATTCTTTTCGAGGATGGCATGGTCCGTCAGGTATCCATGGGTGAAGAAGGCCGGGAAGAGAGCAAGTATCTGGACCGGTGGCAGAGCCTGCGGCTTTCAAGGATTATCATGGGTCTGAACATGGACCTTCTGGAAAGCCTTTATGGCAAAGAGGACATTCCCGTGCTTCCAGAGGCGCTGACAAAACAGAGCTGCCTGAGCTTTGTGCTGGGGCCTGAAAGCACGGCTGCCTTCCCCTATGAGAACGTCCGGCTGATCAGTGCGCTGAGGGAGGATGATACCTTCAGTGATGTGATGCGTGAAGGGCTGTTTATGCCTGTGGGCGCTGACTCCATGAATCTTGCGCTGATGCGCCTTTACCAGAATAAATAAGGAGAACTGCTATGGCAGAACATGTTTATGACACGATTATTATCGGCAATGGTCCAGCAGGATGTTCTGCCTCCATTTACGCCGGCAGAGCTCAGCTGGATGCCCTGAGACTGGAGATGGGTTTCCCCGGAGGTCAGGTGCTGAATACCAGCGAGGTGGACAACTATCCCGGCATTCCCATGCGGGGCGGTATGGAGCTGGCCAATGATCTTTATGAGCACAGCGCCAGATACGGCCTGGAGGAAAAAATGGAGCAGGTGCTTCGCATTGAGGATGCGGATCAGCCTGTGAAAAAAGTCGTTTCCGATGGCGGAGTCTATGAGACCAGAACCGTGGTTGTGGCGGCCGGTGCCCATCATCGGGTGCTGGGAGCCAAGGGCGAGGCCAAATACACCGGACGGGGCGTGAGCTACTGCGCCACCTGCGACGGCGGATTCTATAAAGACAAGGTCTGTCTGGTCATCGGCGGCGGCGATACCGCTGTGGCGGATGCTCTGTATCTTTCCAAGATCTGCCGCCATGTATATCTGGCGGTGCGCCGCGGTGTTCTGAGAGCCGCAGGTATTGTGGCGGAGAAGGTCAAGGAGACGGAAAACCTGACCATTCTCTGGCATACGGAGGTGCTGGAGGTGCTCGGTGACAAGAAGGTTACCGGCGTCCGGCTGATTCAGAATGAAACCAAAGAGGAGAGCGAGCTTTCCCTGGATGGCGTTTTCGTGGCCGTGGGCATCAGTCCCACCAACGAGCTTTTGAAGGACCTGGTAAAAACAGACGAAGCCGGCTTTGTCTGCACCGATGATTATATGGAAACCAGCATTCCCGGTATCTTTGCGGCCGGCGATGTCCGGGTCAAGGTACTGAGACAGATCGTCACGGCGGCAGCCGATGGCGCGGTGGCTATCACGGGCGTACAGCGTTATCTGGATAAAAACTGAATCAATGCTTAGTAGAATCTGAACAAAAAAAGGTTTTGCCGGGGCTTGTTCACAGATTGTTCATATCCAACAAATTAATCAGCAGGCTGATCAACTTTTTTAATTTTTTTTCAAGTTGATTTGTCCTGCTGTTTTTGTTAAGATGGAACAGTATTTTTATTTTACTAATAGAAGGGGGAAATCTTCTATGTCAGACTTTTTCAAGCTGAAAGAGCGTAATACCGATGTCAAGACCGAGTTTCTTGCCGGACTTACCACTTTCATGACCATGGCCTATATCCTGGCCGTTAACCCGAGCATCCTGTCCGCATCCGGAATGCCTCAGGCTGAAGTATTTACCGCTACGGTTATTGCTTCTGTTGTTGGTACTCTGGCTATGGCCTTCCTGGCAAATCTGCCTTTTGCTCTGGCTCCCGGTATGGGTCTGAACGCTTTCCTGACCTATTCTGTTGTTATGGGAATGGGTTACACCTGGCAGCTGGCTCTTCTGGCTGTATTCATTGAAGGTTTGATTTTCATCATCCTTTCCGTTACTCCTGTCCGTGAGGCTATGATGGACTCCATTCCGCAGAACCTGAAATATGGTATTGCTGCCGGTATCGGTCTGTTCATTGCCCTGATCGGTCTGGAGAACGCCGGTGTTGTTATTCCCAGCGCTTCCACCGCTGTGGATCTTGGAAGTATCACTTCCGCAGGTCCCTGCCTGGCTCTGGTTGGCCTTCTGATCATCGGTATCCTGCATCACAAGAAAGTGAAGGGCGCCATTCTGATCGGTATCTTCGCTACCTGGATCCTTGGCATCCTGGCTCAGCTCATCGGCTGGTACAAGGTTGATGTGGAAGCTGGCGTTTACTCCCTGATTCCTTCCGGCGTTATTTCTCTTCCTGCCTGGATCGGAACCATCGGCGGTGCCTGCTTCGATTTCAAGACCATCACCTCTTCCTTCGCTTCCACCGGAGATTTCCTTCTGAATCTGTTCATCATCATGTTCTCCTTCATGTTTGTTGATATTTTCGACACCATGGGAACCCTGATCGGCGTTGCCACCAAGTCCAACATGCTGGATGAGAACGGCAAGCTGCCCAAGACTAAAGAGGCTCTGCTGGCTGATGCCATCGCTACCTCCGTTGGTGCTGTGGCCGGTACTTCTACCACCACCACCTTCGTTGAGTCTTCCGCAGGTGTTGCTCAGGGCGGACGCACCGGTCTGACTTCCGTGTTCGTGGCTTGCTTCTTCGTCCTGGCTCTGTTCTTCAGCCCCATCTTCCTGGCTGTCCCCAGCTTTGCTACCGCTCCGGCTCTGATCTTCGTCGGCTTCCTGATGCTGGAATCCATCCTGAAGGTGGACTATGAGAACATCACCGAGGCTCTGCCTGCTTACATCGCCTGCATCGCGATGCCTTTCTGCTATTCCATCTCCACTGGTATCTCCTTCGGTATCATCAGCTACGCTGTGATCAACCTTTGCTGCGGCAAGGCCAAGAAGGTCAACGTGGTTATGTGGGTCCTGACAGTGATCTTCGTGATCTACTACATCTTCGTAAAATAATTACTGGCAATACGCCAACCAGCCGCGGTCTGTGGAATCCATGGACCGCGGTTTTTTCTGTGTCTGGGATTCGACAGAGGGTTCTGATGGCAGAACCTGGTCCTCCCTTGTTTGGCAAAGAATAGTTAAGCCAAACAAGGGATAACTCTGCTGATACCTGATACCAGCAATTTGACTGATTCTTCGGGATTTGGACATATTGGCACAACTACCGCATGTTGAATCGTCGTTCTTCGGGATTGTGGCTTTTTAGCACAACTACCGCACATTTTGACTGAAAGAGGCTGATTTTCTTCGGGAATCGAGGTTTTTAGCACGGCTGCCGCATTTATGCGGTAGTTGTGGAAAAAAGTGCGAATCCCGAAGAGTGGAGAGCCGGTAATGCGGTAGTTGTGGAAAAAAGTGCGAATCCCGAAGAGCGTCGATGCGCCGCCGCGCTGGTATAAAATTCTTTGTATTTGGGGTGGCGGCGGGGGGTCTCTTTGTGATATAATAACATGTAATTTTTTGATAAAAGGATCCTAAAAATCTCTATGGACGACAAGTACAGTAAGTTAAATGAAATGCAGCAGCGGGCCGTATTCCAGACGGAAGGGCCTGTTTTAATTTTGGCCGGTGCCGGCAGCGGAAAGACCCGTGTTCTGACCCATCGAATCAGCTATCTGGTGGAAGAACTGGGTGTACCTTCTTACAAGATTCTGGCTATCACCTTCACCAACAAGGCCGCTAAGGAAATGCGGGAAAGAGCTTCCTCTCTGGTGGGCGAGAAGGTGAAGGATGCATGGATCTGCACCTTCCACAGTGCCTGTATCCGTATTCTGAAGCAGTTCGCTGATCGGATTGGCTATGAAAAGAACTTTACCATCTACGATCCCGAAGATCAGAAGGCTGTGATCCGGCGGATTATGAAGGAGCTGAATCTTTCCGACAAGATGTTTACTCCCAAAGCGATTCTTGCCGCCATCAGCAACGCCAAGGATGAGCTTACCGGTCCCAAGAAGTATATGGAAAGTGTGGCTAACGGAGATCTGTTCAAGAAGAAGGTGGCGCTGGTCTATGAGCAGTACCAGAAGACTCTGCTGGAAAATCAGGCCATGGACTTCGATGATATTATTGCCAATACAGTGAAACTGTTTCAGACCGATGCCTCTGTGCTGAACTACTTCCAGGAGAAATTCCGCTATCTGATGGTGGACGAATATCAGGACACCAATACTGCCCAGTACATACTGATCCGTCTTCTGGCGGATAAGTACCGCAATCTCTGCGTGGTGGGTGATGATGACCAGTCCATTTACCGGTTCCGCGGCGCCAACATCCGGAATATTCTGGATTTCGAGAAGGATTTCAAGGATGCCCTGGTAATCCGTCTGGAGCAGAATTACCGTTCCACCCAGAAAATCCTGGATGCGGCGAATCATGTCATCCAGAACAATGAAAGCCGTAAGTCCAAGAAGCTCTGGACGGACAATGGCGATGGCGAGGATATTCTTGTTCATGAAAGCTGGAACGAGAATGAGGAAGCCACCTATGTGTGCACCGAGATGCGTCGTCTGGTGGATGAAGGAGCTTATCATTTCCGGGATATGGCCATTCTCTACCGCACCAATGCCCAGTCCCGTGCACTGGAGGAACGGCTGGTGATGGCGGCCATTCCTTATCGTCTTTACGGCGGTACGCCTTTCTATCAGCGAAAAGAAGTCAAGGACATTCTCTGCTACCTGAGATTGATTGCCAACGATCATGACTATGTGGCGGCGGAGCGGATTATCAATGTTCCCACCCGGGGCATCGGCGCAGTGACCAGCGAAAGAGTCCGGGAGTTTGCCGTGGAAGGCGAATGGGGCATCAGTGAGGTGCTGGATATGTCTCCCGAGGTGCCGGATCTTAAGAGAGCCTCTGCCAAGCTGACTGCCTTCGGCGCTCTGCTGCAGGGTTTCAGAACTGCGGTGGAGGATGGAATGCGCATCAGTGACCTGGGCCGGAAGATCCTGAAGGATACCGCCTATCTGGATTACCTGAAGGCGGATGATCCGACGAAATTTGAGGACCGGGAAGAAAACGTTGATGAACTGTTATCCAGGGCGGATCAGTATGAAGCGGAAAATGAAGAAGCTTCTCTGGCAGGCTTTCTGGATGAGCTGGCACTGGTGGCTGCCATTGATGAATTTGAAGAGGGGGCGGACGTGGTTTCTCTGATGACCCTGCACAGCGCCAAGGGACTGGAGTTCCCCGTGGTGTTTATGACGGGCATGGAGGACGGCGTGTTCCCCGGATATATGAGTATGACCTCCAACGATCCTGACGATCTTGAAGAGGAACGCCGCCTTTGCTATGTGGGCATTACCCGGGCTCAGAAGAAACTGTATCTGACCCACGCGAAGTCCCGTCATGTGCATGGGATGGAGCAGCTGTCCAAGGCTTCCTGCTTCCTGTCGGAGCTGCCCGCCAGGGGAATCGTCAGGGAGAGCGCGGATGACGGTATGGACAGAGCTCAGTCTTCCTACCAGGGAGATTCCTCATCCTACCGCAGAGATACACCGGTGTACGGAAGAACCGGCCGGAGCCTGTGGGCCGAGGAAATCCGGGAAAGACAGAATCCCTATCTGTCCCGGCGAAGTGCGGCGCCTTCACCCGTGAAGGGTACTGCTCCCACGGTGCAGGCACCCAAGGATATGGAAATGCTTCAGCCCGGCGATACCGTTTCCCATGTCAAGTTCGGCCTGGGCACGGTGCTGGAGGTGAAGCCTGTGAATGCTGATTATCAGGTGAAAGTCAGATTCGCAAAGGTCGGGGAAAAGGTGCTTTTCGCCCGGCTGGCCAAGCTGAAAAAGCTGTAAACGCTTTATACGTAAATATGATTTCGGGAGGAAGTCATGGATATCAAAGAACGGATGAAGTCGCTGATCGATAAGCTGAATGAGGCTGCCAGAGCCTACTATTCCGATGAAAAGGAAATCATGACCAATCTGGAATATGATACCCTTTACGATGAGCTGGTTTCCATGGAAAAGGAATCAGGGATCACCCTTTCCGGCAGTCCCACCCAGCGGGTGGGCTATGAGGTCATCAGCGAGCTGCCCAAGGTAAGGCATGCTTCCCCCATGAAGTCTCTGGATAAAACCAAGGACATTGAAGCCCTGAAGTCTTTTCTGGGCAATGAGAAGGGCATGCTGTCCTGGAAGCTGGATGGCCTGACGGTGGTGCTGACCTACGAGGGCGGCGTGCTGACTCAGGCAGCCACCCGGGGCAACGGCGAAGTGGGAGAGGTGATTACCTCCAATGCCCGGGTATTTGAGGGAGTCCCGGTGAAGATCCCCTTTGAATCCCGACTGGTGGTGAGGGGAGAAGCCCTGATTTCCTACCGTAATTTTGAAAGAATCAATGAGGCGCTGCCTCCGGATGAACAGTATAAAAACCCCAGGAATCTGGTGAGCGGCTCCGTGCGGCAGCTGGATTCCCGGATTGCTTCTTCCCGCCGGGTTCATGTGATGGTTTATACCTTCATTGAGGCCGATACGGATATGAGCCGCTTTGAGGATTCCAAGGAGCAGGAGCTGCTGTGGCTGAAAAGCCTCGGATTTGACACGGTTCCTTACCGGATGGCTGATGCGGGCACCCTGGCGGAGGCGGAAAAAGCCTTTACCGATCAGGTGGCGTCCTTCGCCTATCCGGTGGATGGCCTGGTGCTGACAATGGACAGCATCAGCCGTTCCAGGGCGCTGGGATCCACCGCGAAATTCCCCAGGGATTCCATGGCCTTCAAATGGCAGGATGAGCAGGCCCTGACCATCCTGAGAGAGGTGGAATGGAGTCCTTCCCGCACCGGACTTATCAATCCGGTGGCCATCTTTGATCCGGTGGAGCTGGAGGGTACCACGGTGAAACGGGCCAGCCTTCACAATGTGAGCATGATCCGGGAGCTGAAGCTGGGCATCGGCGATCAGATCAGTGTCTATAAGGCCAACATGATCATTCCCCAGCTGGCGGAAAACCTCACAGGCTCCGACAATCTGCCCATTCCCGAGACCTGTCCCCGCTGCGGCGGACGGACCGAAATTCTGTCCCGGGAGGATGTGCAGGTGCTGGTATGCACCAATCCCTCCTGTCCTGCCAAATCCCTGAAGGCCATGGAGCATTTTGTTTCCCGCAGCGGCATGAATATCGAAGGTCTGTCCGAGGCCACCATTGAACGGATGAGCGACATGGGCTGGCTGGACAGCTTCGCGGATCTGTACCGCCTGAAGGATCATCGGGCCGAGATGGAGCAGATGGAGGGCTTCGGTCCCCGTTCCTGCGACAAGATTTTTGCTGCCATTGAAGCCACCAGGAAAACCGAGCTGTACCGTCTGCTGGCGGGCATCGGTATCCCGGGCATCGGCACCGCGTCGGCGAGAATCCTGGCAGACGCGGCGGGGCAGGACCTTTCTGTGCTTCAAAATGCTGAAGAAGCCTGGTTTTCCGCCATTGAAGGCATCGGTCCGGTGATGGCATCCGATATTTACAGATTCTTTCATCAGGAAGACAACGTCCGGATGATTGAGGATCTGATGCAGTATCTGACCATCATTCCCTCGGAAAATGAGGAAGCGGAAAAGCCCTTCAGCGGCATGACCTTCGTAATCACCGGTTCACTGGAGCATTTCGCGAACCGGGATGAGCTGAAGGAGCAGCTGATTTCCCTGGGAGCCAAGGTAGCCGGCAGCGTCAGCAAGAATACCACCTACCTTATCAACAACGATGCCGCCAGCGGTTCCTCCAAAAACAAAAAAGCCAGGGAACTGGGGATTCCCATTCTGACAGAGGAATCTTTGTTAAAAATGATTAACCATTGACCTTGGAGATTCGTTGTGTTATGATAAATAAACAAAAAGTCGTACTCTGTGTTCGACTAATAAAGCACGAAAGAGGCGGTGTATGAAGAAAGAAGATAATTTTGACTCTTATGTATTTCATGAAGGCACTAATTATCGGGCTTATTCTTACTTTGGACAGCATCCTGCCGTCGATTCCGAAGGCAAACCCTGTACGGTATTCAGAGTCTGGGCGCCCCACGCCAGAAGCGTCAGCGTCCTCGGCGATTTCAATGGATGGTCTCTGGACCAGGCTGTCTGGCTGGAAAAGATCGAAGAGGGCGGTATCTACGAGGGCTATGTCTATGGCCTGAAGACCTACGACACCTACAAGTACCGGGTGGAAGGCAGCGATGGCCGTGTGGTTCTGAAGAGTGACCCCTTCGGCTTTCATATGGAAACCAGACCGGCTACTGGCTCAAAGATCTATGACCTTTCCGGATACGAGTGGCACGATGCGAAATGGCTGAAGAAGAGGGAAGAAACGATTCCCTATCGTTCTCCCATGAACATCTATGAGGTGCATCTGGGTTCCTGGAAAATGCGCGACAACGGCGATTTCTATGACTATGTGTCCATAGCGCAGGAGCTTGTCAAGTATGTCAAGAAAATGGGCTATACTCATATCGAAGTGATGCCCCTTTCCGAGTATCCCTTTGACGGTTCCTGGGGATATCAGGTGCTGGGTTACTATGCACCGACTTCCCGTTACGGCACGCCCAAGGATCTGATGAAATTCGTGGATATTTTCCATCAGCACGGCATTGGTGTTATCATGGACTGGGTGCCTGCCCATTTCCCGAAGGACGAGCCCGGCCTGGCCATGTTTGACGGTCAGCCCCTGTACGAATATGAAGATCCCAGGAAGGGCGAGCACTACGAATGGGGTACCAAGGTCTTTGACTACGGCAAGCCGGAAGTGGTGAGCTTCCTGATTTCCAGCGCCATGTACTGGCTGGACATGTATCATGTGGACGGCCTTCGTGTGGATGCCGTAGCTTCCATGCTGTATCTGGATTACTGCCGCAAGGACGGCGAGTGGATTGCCAATCAGTATGGCGGCCGGGAGAACCTGGAAGCCGTACATTTCCTGCAGACCCTGAACAAGGCTGTATTCAAGGAGCATCCCGGCGCCCTGATGATCGCGGAGGAGTCCACGGCCTGGCCGCTGGTAACCAAGCCCGTGGAGGATGGCGGTCTCGGATTTAACTTCAAGTGGAATATGGGCTGGATGAACGATATGCTTCATTACGTTCAGCTGGATCCCTATTTCAGAAGAGACCATCACAACAACATCACCTTCTCCCTG
The DNA here is from genome assembly GCA_902783575.1 of uncultured Eubacteriales bacterium. Classification (GTDB taxonomy): domain Bacteria; phylum Bacillota; class Clostridia; order Lachnospirales; family Bianqueaceae; genus RUG760. The sequence goes on along the minus strand of CACZRP010000110.1, from coordinate 7,935 downwards.
ACCTACGCGTTCTCCGAGAACTATATTCTGCCCATGTCCCACGACGAGGTGGTCCATGGGAAGAAATCCCTGCTGGACAAGCAGCCCGGTGACTACGCGGACAAGTTCGCGGGACTGAGAGCCTTCTTCGGTTATATGATGGGACATCCAGGAAAGAAGCTCCTGTTCATGGGAGGCGAGTTCGGACAGTTTATCGAGTGGAACGAAAACAAGCAGCTGGACTGGTTCCTTCTGAGCTACAACATGCATCAGAAGCTTCACGACTACGTCCGGGAGCTGAACCATTTCTATCTGAAGCATTCCGCCATGTACGAGCAGGATGATTGCTGGGACGGCTTCAAATGGATCTGCTACGATGACAACACCCAGAATATCGTATCCTTCCGCCGTATTGACCGCAGCGGCAGGGAAGTGATCTGTGTGGTGAACTTCGCTCCTGTTAAACGGGAACACTACCGTATCGGCGTGGAGCTGGATGCCTTCTATGTGGAAGCTCTCAACAGTGATGACGAGCGCTTCGGCGGCACCGGCGCAGGCAACCCCGGCTGGATCAGTGCCGAGGAAATCCCCATGCACGGCTATGCTCATTCCATTGAGATTACCGTGCCGCCCATGTCCGCGGTTTACTTTACTACGAGACCCAAAAGAAAGAAAAAATAAAACTTATCTATCTTTGAGGAGGGAAACATGCGTACTAAAAAAAGGACTGTAGCAATGCTTCTGGCCGGCGGCCAGGGCAGCCGTCTGGGCGTGCTGACAAAGAAAGTCGCGAAACCCGCGATTCCCTTTGGCGGCAAGTACCGGATCATCGATTTTCCCCTGAGTAACTGCGTTAACTCAGGCATCGACACCGTGGGTGTGCTGACTCAGTACATGCCGCTGGATCTGAACGCCTATATCGGCAATGGTCAGCCCTGGGATCTGGACCGCAACGATGGCGGCGTTTCCGTACTGCCGCCTTACAGCCGCGGAGCCAATGACGAGTGGTACAAGGGTACCGCCAACGCCATCTACCAGAACATGCACTTCATCGAGCGCTATGATCCTGAATATGTTGTCATCCTTTCCGGTGACCACATTTACAAAATGGATTACAACGCCATGATTGAGTATCATGAGCAGAAGGGCGCAGCTGCTACCATCGCCGCTCTGAATGTTACTCTGGAGGAGGCCAGCCGCTTCGGTATTCTGAATACCGATGAGGACAACAAGGTTTACGAATTCGAAGAGAAGCCCGCTAAACCGAAATCAACCAAGGCTTCCATGGGCGTTTACGTCTTCACCTGGAAGAAGCTGAAACAGTATCTGGAAGCTGATGAAGCTGATCCGAATTCCAGCAACGACTTCGGTAAGAACATCATCCCCAACATGCTGAACGCCGGTGAAGCTCTTTACACCTACGAGTTTGCAGGTTACTGGAAAGACGTAGGAACGCTGCAGTCCCTGTGGGAGGCCAACATGGAGCTCCTGCTGGAAGACAGCCCCATTAAGCTGAACGACAATTCCTGGAGAATCTATGCCCGAAACCCCAACGAGCCTCCCGTATTCAACGGCGAAGACTGCGAGATCAAGAACTCCATGGTCTGCGAAGGCTCCGAGATTTACGGTAAGGTAGAGCATTCCGTGATTTTCTACGGCGTGCATATTGGCAAGGGTGCTGTGATCAAGGATTCCGTTATCCTTCCCAATACCATTATCGAAGACGGCGCCGTGGTGGAATATTCCATCATCGGACAGGAAACAAAGGTTGGCAAGGGCGCAAGAGTCGGCGCTTCCGAGGAAGTGGCCAAAGCCTTCTGCGCACCCGGCAAGATGACTGGCTATATGGCTGTTCTGGCAGATGAAATCACCATTGGCGACGGTGTTGTTGTCAAACCCGGTGAAATGCTGGATCAGGACCGTTTATAAGGAGGTGAGATAGCATGAAAAGTACAATGGGCCTTGTGTTCGCATATCAGAACGACGAGCAGATGAAAGCGCTCACCCAGAAACGTGCGCTTTCCTCCATTCCCTTTGGCGGCAGATACCGTGTGGTTGACTTCGCCCTTTCCAATCTGGTGAACTCCGGAATTACCAAGGTCGGTATCATTACCAGAGACAACTATCAGTCCCTGATGGACCATCTGGGATCCGGCAAGGAGTGGGATCTTTCCCGTAAGAACGGCGGTATGTACCTGCTGCCTCCTTTCTCTCAGCCCGGATTCTCCGGTTCCAACGTATACCGCGGCAAGATGGAAGCGCTTCTCAACGCTGCCAACTTCATCCGCAAATCCGATTCCGAAAATGTGATTCTGGCTTCTGCTGACTGCATTTTCAATATGAACTTCCAGGATGTGGTGAACTTCCACGAAGAGAAGGACGCCGACATCACCGTAGTTTATCATCAGACCGAGCTGGAAGAGAAGGACAACGGCGAAACCGGTACCGTTTACACCCTCGATGAGGATGGACGTATCGTGGATGTGGCCATCAATCCCTCTCCCGCCCTGATGAAGGGTAAAGTGAACCTGGGAATCAGCCAGATCGTCATCGGACGCGGCCTGCTGGAGACCCTGATCAGCGAGTGCGCCAGCCATAATATGTATAGTTTACACAGAGATGTACTTCAAAGAAGGGTACATGATCTAAAAATTTATGGCTATGAATATACCGGATATTGTGCTAAAATAGATTCTGTCGCGTCATATTTTGATGCCAACATGGACCTTTTGTCCGCTGATATCCGTCAGGCTCTGTTCTATCAGGACAGACAGATCTTCACAAAGATCCGTGACGAGTCTCCCGCCATTTACCGCGAGGGATGCGAAGTCAAGAATTCTCTGGTGGCTGATGGCTGCATCATTGAAGGTACCGTCGAGAACAGCGTTATTTTCCGCGGCGTTCGCGTACGCAAGGGCGCTGTGATCCGCAATTCCATCGTTATGCAGGATTGCGAGATTCAGTCCGGTTCCCAGCTGGAATACAGCATCATCGACAAGGATGTCGTTATCCGTGAGAACCGCAAGCTCTTCGGTTACAAGATGTATCCCATGGTACTTGCCAAAGGTTCGGTTGTCTAAGAAACCGGATCTTCCAATTGCCCCCTTGGGAAACCCGGGGGGGCAATTTCATTAATAGATTTGCGAAGATGAAGGAGTGTGACGATGAAGGTTTTATATGTAGCCGCTGAAGCGGTTCCTTTTGCAAAATCAGGCGGACTTGGCGATGTCGCTGGCGCGCTTCCTGCAGCGCTTCGCAAACGTATGGTAGGCTGCCGCGTGGTGCTGCCGCTGTACCAGGAGATTCCCCAGGAACTGAAGGACCAGATGCATTTCGTGAAGGAAATGTGGGTTCCCCTGTCCTGGAGAAGCCAGTACTGCGGTATTTTTGAAGCCAAGGTCGGCGATGTGATCTACTATCTGCTGGACAACCAGTATTATTTCGGCCGTAAAGGATATTACGGACATTTTGACGACGCGGAACGTTTTGCTTTCTTCTCCAAAGCTTCCCTCGAACTCCTGCAACACATTGATTTTGAACCCGATGTGATGAACTGCAATGACTGGCAGACAGGACTGGTTCCTTTCTACCTGAACAAGTTCTATCGCAACATCAACGAGATGTACGCGAAACTCCAGGTCGTCTATACCATCCATAATATCCAGTACCAGGGCATTTTCTCTCCCGATATCGTGGAGAATGTGCTGGGCGTGGACTGGAATGATTATGCCGGCGGTTATCTTCAGTTTGACAACTGCGTCAACTATATGAAGACCGGTATTCTGGCTGCCAGCTGGGTGACCACGGTGAGTCCTACCTATGCGGAAGAGATCAAGGATCCCTTCTTCAGCCACGGCCTTCATGACCTGCTGAAACAGGAAAGCCCCAAGCTTTCCGGTATCGTGAACGGTATTGATACCGTCACCTACAATCCCGAGACAGACCCGCATCTGTTTAAGAACTACACCATCGATACCATCGAAAACAAAAAGGTCAACAAAGCGGAGCTGCAGAAGCTGCTGGGACTGAATGTCCGTGAAGATGTTCCCGTCATTGCCATCGTTTCCCGTCTGGCTGATCATAAAGGCCTGGACCTGGTGGCTGCGGTGCTGAATGACATCCTCTGGGACGATGTCCAGCTGGTGGTTCTGGGCGTAGGCGAGTGGCAGTACGAGGAAATGCTTCGTTCCGCTGCCAGAGCTTATCCCGGAAAGGTTTCCGCCAATATTCTTTTCAACATCGACCTGGCACAGAAAATCTATGCCGGCGCTGATATGCTGCTGATGCCGTCGCTCTCGGAGCCCTGCGGTCTGTCGCAGCTGATTGCCATGAGATATGGCACCATTCCGATTGTCCGCGAGACCGGCGGTCTCAAGGATACGGTGCAGCCGTTTATCTCCGAAGAAGGTAAGGGCAATGGTTTCTCCTTTGCCGCTTACAATGCTCACGACATGCTTTATGTGATCCGTGAGGCGGAGGAAACCTTCCACAATCCGGAAAAATGGGCTACGGTGATGAAAAACGCCATGTCCACGGATGTAAGCTGGAATGGTCCGGCCAGAGAATACATCGCTCTTTACCGGCATATTACCGGAAAAAGATAATTTTTAGTAGTAGTACTTAGTTAGGGGAATTTAGTTTAAATGACAAAGAAAGAACTGAAGGAAAAGATTGAAGGTAAACTGAAGCGGCATTACGGTGTCGAAATCGGGGAAGCCAAACCAGAGATGGTGTACGATGCCTGCGCGCAGACAGTCAGAGACCTTCTGATGGATAAGTGGGTTGCTACCAAGCACAATGTCCACAAGAAACAGGCCAAGCAGATCTGCTACCTTTCCATCGAGTTTCTGCTGGGAAGATCTTTGCGCAACAACGTATTCAACCTCGGACTGATGTCTCAGTTCCAGGGAGCCCTGAAGGATTACGGCTATACCTTTGAAGAAATCTGCGATATCGAACAGGATGCAGCTTTGGGTAACGGCGGTCTGGGACGTCTGGCAGCCTGCTATATGGATGCCATGTCTTCACAGGGACTGCCGGCTACCGGATACAGTATTCTTTATGAATACGGTCTTTTCAAGCAGCGCATCATTGAGGGCCAGCAGACCGAGCTTCCGGACAGCTGGCTGGATACCGGCCGCAGCTGGCTGGTAACCAAAGAGGATGAAGCTGTGGAGGTCCGCTTCGGAGGCCGTGTCGAAGAGGAATGGACGGATGCCGGCATGAAGGTTCACCTGGTGGACTGCGATGTGGTCCGTGCCGTACCCAACGACATGCTGATCTCTGGTTACAGATCCAGAACCGTCAACTCACTGCGCCTGTGGCAGCCCAAGTCGGTTTACACCATGAATATGACGCTGTTCAACGCCGGTGACTATCTGAAGGCTATGGAGCACGCAGTGACCGCTGAAGTGCTTTCTAAAGTTTTATATCCGGAAGACAATACCTATGAAGGAAAATCCCTGCGCATCAAGCAGCAGTATTTCTTCATTTCCGCTTCCGTACAGTCCATCGTGAAAAAACACATGGAGCATTACGGATGCCTGGACAACCTGGCTGACAAGATCGCCATCCAGATCAACGATACCCATCCTGCCATGGTTATTCCCGAGCTGATGCGTATTCTGATGGATGAATATGGCATGGGCTGGGACAAGGCCTGGGATATTACCACCCATACCGTAGCCTATACCAACCATACCGTTATGGTGGAGGCTCTGGAGCGCTGGCCCGAGGATCTGATCCAGAAGATCGTTCCCCGTATTCACCAGATTATTCTGGAGATCAACCGCCGCTTCTGCGAGCATCTGTGGACTGTATTCCCCGGAGACTGGGAGAAGATCGCCTACATGTCCATCGTGGGCCGCGGAGAGGTGCGCATGGCTCATCTGGCCATCGCCGGTTCCTTCAGCGTGAATGGCGTTTCCGCTCTGCACAGCCAGATTCTGAAGGACGACTGCTTCCATGATTTCTATCTGGATACCCCTGAGAAATTTACCAATGTTACCAATGGTATTACCTACCGCCGCTGGCTGGGCCAGGGAAATCCCGGTTTAACTCAGCTGATCACCGATTCCATCGGCAGTTCCTTCCTGAAGAACCCGAACGATCTGGAGAAGCTGAAGGCCTTTGCGGATGATTCCGAATTCCTGAAGAAATTCGCTGAAATCAAACGTCAGAACAAGATTCGTCTCGCCCAGTTTATCGAGAAGGAGAATGGTATCGTTATTGATCCCGATTCCCTGTTCGATGTGCAGGCCAAGAGACTTCACGAGTACAAGCGTCAGCTGCTGAATGTGCTTCACATCCTGCGCATGTACTATGAGATCAAGGATAATCCCCAGATGGATGTGGTTCCCAGAACCTTCCTTTTCGGCGCCAAGGCCGCTCCCGGCTACAGCCGCGCCAAGGAAATCATTCGTCTGATCCATGCCGTGGCTGACATGGTCAACAACGACCCCGATGTTAACGGCAAGATGAAGGTTGTCTTCATTCAGGACTACAAAGTTACCGTAGCCGAAATCCTGATGCCAGCCGCCGAGCTTTCCGAGCAGATTTCCACTGCCGGCCGAGAGGCTTCCGGTACCGGAAACATGAAGTTCATGCTGAACGGTGCCATTACCATCGGTACCTATGACGGCGCGAATATCGAGATCTTCGAGAGAGTTGGCGCTGAGAACTTCTTCCTGTTTGGTATGAAGACCGATCAGGTTAACAATCTGCTCCGCCATGGTTATGACGCCATGCAGTATTACGTGAACAACGGCTGGATCAACCGTGTGGTAAGCGCTATTCAGCACGGTATCGGCCGGCCCGGTCACGAGATCGCTTTCCCGGGCATCGCCAATTCCCTGCTGTTCAACAGCACCGGAAATGTTGCCGATCCTTACCTGGTACTGGCTGATTTCGATGATTACTGCCGCGCTCAGAGAGAAGCTTCCGCTACCTACCTGGATAAGGAAGCCTGGAACAGAAAGGCCCTGATGAACGTTGCCATGTCCGGTGACTTCGCGGCTGACCGCGCTGTTCTTGAGTATGACAAGAACATCTGGCACCTGACTCACCTGCAGAAATAAGACTTTTAAAGGAAAAGATGCTGGAACAAATTAAAGAACTTTTGATCCGTGGGATCGATGCAGAGAAGCTCATTCAAGAGCTTTCTCTGCATTTTACTGAAAGTCTGGAAGATGAGCTGAAAAAGGATCCTGAGCTTCAGAAATATCTGGAAAGCTCGGCCACACTGAAGGAATTCTTTCAGAATACCGATCCGTCCCTTTCTGAAACGGCCCTGGACCTGATTGATGATCTTTACGCCGATCTGGATTACGGCATGATGTATCAGTTTGATCTGGTGGAGGATTCCGTCAAGGAAGAGCTGCTGCATGGCCGGCTGGCATCCTCTGTGGTGAAGGATATGCGCCGGGGCGGCATTACCTTTCTGCACCCCTCGGAGCCCCTGAACGAGGATCAGGTGGAGGAGTACTATGTGGAAGCCTTCCGTGATTTCGACGAGCTGAGGCTGAAGATCTTTGATTCCATTCTGGCCATGTCTCCCGGCGAGTTCTTTCAGATGGGCAAGGATGCCCGGGATTCTTTCCGCAAGGCCCGAGGCCTGCAGATGGATGAGCAGGACTTTAACCGCCAGTATCTGGAAACCCTGGACAAGGACCGCCTGAGACAGCTGTTTGCCAAAAAGATTTATGACTCCATCCATTATCATTCCCGGTATGTGCTGGAAAGCGTTTCCGACGAAGAGGAGGATGATCAGGATACCATGCACGATCTGTCCCCCCTGGAGGATCAGGAAGACGAGGCGAATCCGCTGACAGCGCCCAATCAGGAAGACGAGGGCGTTCTGGTGGCGGCGGGCGACCTTCACCCGGAGGATTTTTCCTTTGTTTATGAGCTGATGTCCGAATACAACGGACACCGGATTCTTCCGTCGGATGAGGAATG
>CACZRP010000109.1 GCA_902783575.1 uncultured Eubacteriales bacterium | reverse complement strand
TTGACAGGCGGAAGACTTGTGGCATTTTATAATTAAGCCAAGCAAAGGATACTTCTGCCGAGGTCGGCTTTTAGATCAGATCGGTATTCGCCCATTCATTATATGTTGCTAAGATAATGTTTATAAACTTTTGCCGCCGGTTTGGATTTCCTTTTTCAGCGGTCTACTTTCCCTTGGGTAACGGTCTGGTTTCCAATTACAGCTGGTGGCGACACAATTATAAACAATACAACTTTTCTATATTGATTATCTCCTCAAAATATGGCATACTTAAACGAGTTGATTTAGGATGTAAACCACATCCGAGGAATTACGTCTTAGCTTTTGCTGGTAACAATAGCTAAGACGTTTTTCTTTTTTATAACCAGCAATTGACATCACCTCCATTCATAATTTACATCTACGACTGACAATATGGACAGTTCGCTTGAACCCGAGTAGCTTGTCTCTACATGATGATTTTAAAACACGACTTCAGTTTTGTCAATATACTAATTTATTTATTTAACTATTATATATTTTGCTCTTTAATCCGATTTCGAATGAACGCAGACATATATTTCTCTGCCGGGCGAATTCGGGTCTTTCACCTGTTAGAAAAGTGCGCCGCCGAGCGCACAACAAAAAAAACCCTGGAAGGTACGAGATGAATTCTCATGTACTTTCCAGGGTTTTCTGTTTGATGCCGCAGCTTGGCTTCAGCCTTATTTCACAATTCTCTTCGGCATGGGCCGGGCGGGGAAGCCGCCTCTGGCCTTGAGATTCACAATCTCATAGGGTCGGTTGGCAAAGGAGAGACAGATCTCTTCCGCCTCCTGCAGCTGCGGGGAATGGATCAGGATCTCATCTCCGGCAATCATGAAGGTCGCCTTGACAGGCTTTCTGTCGGCCCAGATCCGAAACAGGTAGTCGAGGCCTGCGAAGGGACTGTCACTGGGCACCAGCTCCAGACCGTCGGGAGCATAGTCGAATTTAACCCGCAGAGCGGAACCTTCCCGCCGAATCCGGGAAATCCGGGGCGCTTCGTAAGCTTTCTTTTCGCCTGCCGTCTGATAAACATAATGCAGGGACAGGGCTGCCAGCCGCTCTCCCACAGGCTGCTTGTTCTTGGGATGGATATCATAGCGGCTGCCGATGTCCATAATGCTGGCCATATGACATCCGGAAACATGATCCGCCACATACTGCTGCTGGGCCCGCAGAATGGGATAGTTCTTTCCGGTGCTGTTCATCCAGGTTTCAAAGGGGGCCAGCTGGACAAAGAGGAACGGCAGCTCCTCCTTCCAGTCGCTGCGCCAGCGCCGGATCAGGGTGGTCAGCAGCCGGGCGTAAAGCCGGGCATGAGTATCATCGGAACAGCCCTGATACCACAGAAAGCCCCGGGCCGTGAAGCCGGCAATCTTCTGCTGCATTGTGTAGTACAGGCCCGCAGGACGCCACTCATGATGGGGCCCCATGGGATGCATCACTGAAAACAGCCCAGCCAGAGGTCTGATCAGCGGGTTCATGGCTTTGACCGCTTCATTCTTCAACATATTGTCTGAAGAAGCCTGGGCCGATTCGCTGCCGGTGCGGGCACGGTAATCCCGGTCCTTCTGCAGGTATTTCTCCATATCCTTGATTTTGGAAGCAGCCTGATCGTACTCTTCCATGTATACCTTCAGCTCATCATCCTGACGAAGATCCTCTTCCGGCAGCCAGCAGCTGGCGGAGGTACCGCCCCAGTTGCAGCCGACGATGCCCACCGGCACCTGCAGCCGCTCCCGAAGAGCCTTGGCATAGTAGATTCCCACCGCAGACATATAGGGAGCCTCTTCCGGCTCAAAGCTATGCCACCGGTCCCAGTGGAATGCCAGAAACTTCAGGTTTTCTTCCTTTTCGCCTTCGAAAGCGAATTCACCCACATCGAAGAATCTCAAATGGGGATCATTGGCGTTGGCGATCACTTCATCCGCATGAACATCATACTGCAGCATGAATTCCATGTTGCTCTGGCCGCCGGCCACCCAGACTTCACCGAAGTCCACATTCTCAAGATTCACCTCGTCCGGCTGATCGCTCTCTCCGGCTGCTTCTCCAGCAATCCGGATTTCCGCATTCTCCATGGCCTCCTGGGCCGGCAGAAAAACATCAAAGTCCCCTTCCGCTTCCTGCTGGGCCACCTTTTTGCCGTTCAGGAAAACCTCGAGCACCTGCCTGTGGTCGGTGGTTCCCCACAGCCGGACATTCTTGCCCCGCTGCAGCACCATTCCGTCCTGAAAAATTTCCGCAAGACGAATCATTGTTCCATTCCTCCGAAGATTTATCTAATTTTAGCCTGAGGGCATTTTTTCTTTAAAAATGCCATCAGCTCCGCCTCGGTGCCCTTGGAGAAGCCGTTTCTGTCCAGCATCACCACCTGGCCCCTGCGGTTGGAGAGGATGATCATGTCCGCCATCCGGCTGATGCGGCCGAAATCCTGATAGGGAACCTCGGTATCACGGTCGTCCGGGGTCACATGGATCATCAGGCGGTCCTCCAGGAAGCTGTTGTCAAAGGTCATCAGCTCCAGGCCTTTTTCCTTCCGGCTTTTGACAACGCCCTTGGCGGAAAAAATCGGAAGGAGGAAGTAAAGGGCCAGCGTCATCAAAAAGAGGACGATGACCACAATAAACATGGTGCTGTTGCGGCTGTCCACCAGGGGCTCATGGGCCAGAATCCGGGGCACCAGCACCAGAAGCATCAGCACGCCGCAGGCGGCGAACAGCAGGATGGCCTGGAGGTTGGTGCTGCCGAAAATCCGCTGACGGAACACCAGCTGATAATGTTTTTCCGTAGGTTTGAATGTATTTTTAAACAGAATCTGATTCTCTTCCATGATTGTCTCCCTTGATTTTAATCATATATTCCTCCGCGGCGCGTTCCGTGCGGTTGTCGCCGGGGATATAATACCGGACATCCTTCAGGGCATCGGGCAGATACTGCTGCTCCACCCAGTGATGGGGATAGGCGTGGGGATATTTGTAATCGGTGCCGTGGCCCAGGGCCTTGCTGCCCTCGTAGTGGCTGTCCCTCAGGTGGGGCGGTATGGAACCCACATCCCTGGTTTCCACATCGGAAAGGGCCTGGGAGATGGCCATCACCGCCGAGTTGGATTTGGGCGCCGTGGCCAGCACCAGCACCGCCTGGGACAGGTTGATGGAGGCTTCTGGGAAGCCCACCTGCAGCGCCGCGTCCACGCAGCTTTTCACTATGGTAATGGCATTGGGATAGGCCAGACCGATGTCTTCCGAAGCGATGACCAGCAGCCGCCGGCAGATGGATTCCAGATCCCCGCCGGCAATGAGCCGTGCCAGGTAATGCACCGCGGCATCGGGATCGGAGCCCCGGATGGATTTCTGAAAAGCGGACAGCAGATCGTAATGGGAATCCCCGTCCTTGTCGTAGTACAGAGCCTTTTTCTGAATACACTGCTCTGCGGCCTGCAGGTCCACTGTCACCGTGCCGTCGGCGCCCCGGGGCGTGGTCAGAACGCCCAGCTCCAGCGCATTTAAGGCGGCCCGGGCATCGCCCCCGGCGGTTTCCGCCAGAAAGTCGGCGGCATCCTCCGTGATCCGGGCATTCATGGCGCCCAGTCCGTTTTCCTGATCCTTCATGGCCCGGTCAATGAGCTTCAGCAGGTCTTTTTTCTCCAGGGCCTTCAGCTGAAAAATCCGGGATCGGGACAGCAGCGCCTTGTTGACTTCAAAGAAGGGATTTTCGGTGGTGGCCCCGATCAGCGTGACGGTGCCCGCCTCCACCGCAGGCAGCAGAGCGTCCTGCTGGGCCTTGTTGAACCGGTGAATCTCATCGATGAACAGGATGGTTTTGGAACCGTCCAGACCCCGGTCCATCCGGGCATCCTCGATGACCTTTTCAATGTCTTTTTTGCCCGCGGTGACAGCATTCAGCTGCCGGAAATGGGCCCTGGTGCTGCCGGCAATAATCTGAGCCAGGGTGGTTTTTCCCGTACCGGGCGGCCCGTAAAGGATGATGGAGCCTAGCTGGTCTGCCTGAATGGCCCGCCGCAGCAGCATCCCTTCTCCCAGGATATGCTCCTGACCCACAAAGCCGTCCAGGGTTTTCGGCCGCATCCGGTAGGCCAGGGGACTCTTTCTGGCCCCAGGGCCGGCTGCGCCGCCTGGGCTCTGCCGGTCCAGCATTTCGTTGTATTCAAATATATCCATAGAACTCCTCAAGGGAGACACAAAACCGCGTCAGGGGTCGCCTTTGCACATCTTCAGCGCTTCTCCTTTGCGCGTTTCCGGCGACGCCTCCGGCGTTGTCTCCTTCTTGTCTCTCTGCAGTAATTGTGATAAACTTAAGTATAACTCAACGAGGAGAAAAAATCCATGAAAGATCCAAGGTTTTTTGAAGGCGTAGATCCGGCGGAGCTGGCTGCCGCCTACGGAACGCCTCTCTACATATATAATGAAAGGGTTTTCCGGACCCGCTGCCGGGAAATGAAAAATCTGGTATCCTATCCGAACTTCCGGGTCAACTATTCCGTGAAGGCCAACGCCAACCTGACCCTGCTGAAAATCGCCCATGAGGAGGGCCTGCTGGCGGATGCCATGTCTCCGGGAGAGATCTTCGTGGAGGAGCAGGCCGGCTTTCTGCCGGAGGAAATCTTCTATATTTCCAACAATGTCAGCGTCAGCGAAATGGCCTACGCCGTGGAACGGGGCATCACCGTGAGCATTGACAGCCTGTCCCAGCTGGAGCGCTTCGGAAAAAACTTTCCCGGGGCTGCGGTATCCCTCCGCATCAACAGCGGCGTCGGAGCCGGTCACAGCGCCAAGGTGGTCACCGGAGGCAAGCTCACCAAATTTGCCATCACCCCCGATCAGCTGGACGAGGCCCGGGCCATCATCCAAAAATATGGCATCCGTCTGGCGGGCCTAAATCAGCACATCGGCTCCTTCTTCCTGGAGAAGGAAATCTACCTGGAGGGCGTCCACGCCCTGCTGGATATCGCCAAAGATTTCCCGGATCTTGATTTTATCGACCTGGGCGGCGGCTTCGGCATGCCCTATGACACATCGTCCCAGTCCCGCCTGGACCTTGAACAGCTGGGAAAAGCCCTGGATGAAGTCTTTAATTCCTTTGCCGCTTCCTATGGAAAGAATATCCTTTTCAAGATCGAGCCCGGCCGCTATATCAGCGCCGAGAGCGGCATCCTCATGGGAACGGTGGAGGCCATCAAGGAAAATGCCGGCCGTCTCTACTGCGGCACGGATCTGGGCTTTAATACCCTGATCCGCCCCATGCTTTATGAGGCCTATCACCAGATCGAAACCTGGCCGCCCCGGCCCGAGGCAGAAATCCATCCCTATACCGTGGTGGGCAATATCTGCGAGTCCGGCGATATTCTGGCCAAGGACCGCCCTCTTCCCGACATGCAGGAAGATGACCTGGTGCTGGTGCACGATGCGGGCGCCTATGGCTTTTCCATGGCTTCCAATTACAACAACCGCCTTCGCCCGGCGGAGGTACTGATCAGCGAGGACGGCAGCGTCCGGCTGATCCGGCGCCGGGACACGCTGGAAGATCTGATCCGGAACTTCCCGTAACGCAAATCCGGCGGCTCTGCTCCGGAACTTTCCATAAAACCACATAAAAAAGGCGCGCCGCCTGGCGCACCACTGAAAAAGCCGGCCCTGGAAGGGGCCGGCTTTATATGCTCAGCTTAAGTACCTCAAAGATGGTCTTATCACTTGACCTCCGCTTTGAAATTTGCGCCTGCGTGGAATGCGGGAGCTTTGTGTGCTTTGGTCGAGTACTTCTTTCCGCGGAATTCTCCGCTGCGAGCAGGTACCGTTTTTGTCTCAAATGTTCCAAAGCCGGGGAACGTTACAGTTCCATCTTCTTTGACTCCTTTGATGATCAGGTCCAGTGCGGCATTAACCACTTTTGCAGCTTCACGGTTGGATACACCAGTGAGTTCAGCGACCTGTTTGATGAACTGAGTCTTGTTCATACGCGTACCTCCTTTTATATTAATCGATGCAGTCCTTGTAATCTTGTTTACTCTTGAACCTTTATCTTGCTTATATTGTACCCTATACGGAAGAAAGATGCAAGGATTGTACCGAAAATATCGTCAGAAGTTTACAATTTGCTCATATTTAAGGGCGTTTAAAAAGCCATTTTTAATCACTTTCCCTGGCTTTGATGAAAACATCATAGACCTGCCCGTTGGTTCCCTGGTAATAGACCTCCAGCTGGCGGTCTTCGGACAGATACCAGATGTCCTCTCCCGAGGCCTGAATCCCGCTGTCGGGCGATCCCCAGGCGCTGATCAGGTCCACTCTCTTCGCTCCATCCAGAGCCGCCATCAGCGAGACGCCGTGATACTGGGCCAGCATATCCTTCTGGGGAATGCTGAGTTCCGCCCGGGTCTGACGCATTTCCTGGAACAGGGCCACCAGCGCATCCGCCGCAGCCATATCCACATCCACATAGTAGACTTTGCTGTCCGTTTTCAGCTTGATCAGACAGATGTAGTCCTGATCCTGATCGGCGGCCTCTTCTCTCAGCCCGCAGCCCTGAAGGATCTGCCAGAGCCGGTCCAGCTCTGCCTTTTTGACGTTGAAGCTGCCGCTGACATTCATCTCGGCGTAGCCCTCCGGCAGCAGTCCTTCCCCAGCGTAGGTATATTTCAGGGTCCGGCTGGGGGAAGTGAAGCTCACTTCCATAGCCACCTGGGTGACAATCCGGCCGGCGGTGAAGGAAAAGCTGTCCACCTGGGAGATATCCAGCCGCTGTCCGATGACCGGCGGATCATAGCTGAGGGCCAGGCTCGCCAGAGCCTCCTTCAGCTGTTTTTCTTTTGTCTGGGAAAGCTCGGCTTCCCTTTTTACATCACTTGCCTTCTGTCCCCGCCAGGAAACCTGCAAAGAAGCGCCGGCAGATCCTTCAGAACTCTCCGGGAAGGCCAGCACAATGCCGTTCAGCAGTCCAGTGATCTGGTTCCACTCCTCCGCGCTGATCTCCGCGTCCACCTGATGGGTGCCATACTCATCCTGATAGGCGGCTTTCAGCCGATAAGCGCCTTCTTCTTTCCATATATCATAGCTGTCCTGTCCTAAGGTAAACTGTACCCGTTCGATATCCGACAGGCCTATGTTAGTTCCAATAGTAATGGGGTTGGGATTGATCTGGGCATCCGCCTTGGAGCCGCCGGTGCCGCCGGGGCTGAGGGGCGTGTCGCTTTTGCAGCCGCCCAGGAAAAGTGCCGTCAGCAGAAGAAGGCATGCCATCCAGATATATAGTCGTTTCTTCATCTAAAAGCGCGACTCCTTTCGTGTTTTTTTCATTATACAGGTTTTTTCTTCTCAATTCCAGTTTCTTTAAGGTTTATTTAAGTTTGCTAAGGTATGATGGTACCATCAAAACAAGCAAGGAGCCAAACAAAATGCGTATCCTATTTGCGTCCCCCCACCGGGATTTGAATGAATGTTATCAGACTCTTCTTACCGAGGAAGGCCGGGAGACCGTCACCGCCTTCGATGGTCCCCAGACGCTGACCCTGCTGAAAACCAGCCCCTTCGATCTGCTGATTCTGGATCAGAACATTCCCCGGGTCACCTACGGTGAGATTCTTCATCATACATCCGAGGCCGGCACCCGCTCCATCCTGCTGATGGACACGCCGGGCAACTACCCCTCCACCGCATCCATTTCCTACCCATTCCTGCCGGAAGAGCTCTTCCAGCTGATCAGCGAGGTAACAAGTCATGACCAAAGCGCAGAATAAATTCATCCTGACAGCGGTTCTGACCGTATTCACGGCCCTCTTCCTGCTGCTGGGAACCATCAACATGACGAACTTCACCATGGCCAGTGAGGACGCTGACCGGGTGACGGGAAAACTGGAGAGAGCCAACGGCTTCTTTGCCCAGATGGAAAGCACTCAGCAGGAGCAGACCCCTCAAGCCCAGACACCTCAGGGACAGCTGTCCCAGGGCCAGAATCCGATGGGCCAAGACCAGATCGACCAGGGAAGGCAGAACTTCCGGGGCGGCTTCGGACCCATGGGTCCCGATTCTCCTGACATGGCCGCCTCCAGCCGCTACTTCACCGTTTCCTTCACAGCCGACGGAGAAAGCCAGATTGTCGCCTACGCCATCAATGCCGTCAGCCAGGAAGATGCCCTCAGCTGGGCCTCCGATCTGTACAGCGGCGAGGATCTCGATCACGTCGCCACCGGCTGGACCCGGGGTACCTATCGCTACCGGATCTATCAGCAGGACGGCCAGACCTACGTCACCGTCCTGGATCAGGGCCGGGAGCTGATTTCCTGCTACCGGATCCTGGCCATCTCCGGAATAGGCCTGGTGCTGGGAACGCTGATCAGCTTTGTGATTCTGAAACTGACCGCCCAGAAGCTCTTCAGCCCCGTGGAGGAAGCGGACCGCAAGCAGAAGCAGTTCCTCCTGCAGGCTGAAAAGGAATTCAAGGTTCCCCTGACCGTCATCAGCGCCGATACCGAGCTGATCGAAAGAAGAAATGGCCCCACGGACCAGACCCGATCGATTCACCGCCAGGTGAAGCAGATGGGGGCTCTGGTGAAGGATCTTGGCCGGATGGCCGTCTTCTCCAGCGAGCAGGATCTTCCGGAGCTCAGCCTTTCAGCTATGACAATGGATGCCCTGAATCACAAGGCGGAACGGTTTGCCGCCAAGGGCCTGGATATCAGCACCGAAATTGCGCCGGATATCAGGGTCAAGGCAGATGCCGCCATGATGGACCGGGTACTGGATGAGCTGATGGAAAACATGATCAAGTACGCCAAAACCCACGTCCGGCTGATATTGAAAAAGGAAGGAGAACGGATTCTCCTTCAGACGGAAAACGATTCCGATCTTCCCGCCGGTGATGCGGATCAGGTTTTTGACCGCTTCACCACCCTGAAAAATGCTTCTTCCGAAGAGGCCGGCCTGGGCCTGTCCTACGTCAAGGACGCGGTCAAGTCCATGGATGGAAGGGTCAGCGCCCGGGTTCTGGAGGACGGCACCTTTCTCCTGCAGATCGGACTTTGAGGTGAGCACCATGGCAAAGACAAATAACGAACCCATCGTAGTGATGAAGCGCTACGAGATGAAATATCTGTTAAACGGCGAACAGACCGCCCTCCTGAGGGAAAGGCTGAAGGGCCACATGGAGGTGGACCAGTACGGCAAAACCTCCATCGCTTCCCTCTACTATGACACTCCCACCTACCGGCTGATCCGCACCAGTCTGGAAAAGCCGGAATTCAAGGAAAAAATCAGGCTCCGCTCCTACGGACTGGCCACCGAAAGCTCTCCGGTGTTCCTGGAGCTGAAAAGAAAAGCCTACGGCATCGTCTACAAGCGCCGGGTCCAGTCCACCATTCCGCTGGTAAATAAATTTCTCTCCGGAGAAGGAGATATTATCTCCGAAGACAACGGAGGCTTCTCCAGCATGCAAATCAACCGGGAAATCACCACCTTCCGCGATTACTACGGATCTCTGGTGCCGGCCTGCCTGATCATCTACGACCGCGTCGCTTACTTTCAGCCCGATGGGGATCTTCGGCTGACCATCGACGAGAATCCCCGGTACAGGGTCGATGATCTGACCCTCACCAAATCCATGGACGGCATCAGCCTTCTCCCCGAAGGCTGGACCATCCTGGAAGTCAAGGTACAAAGCGCCATGCCTCTTTGGCTGAGCAGCATTCTCAGCGAAGGCAACATCCGCAAATCCAGCTTTTCCAAGTACGGAGAGGCCTACCGTCAGCAGATTCAGAAGGCCATGAGCGCCTGAAAACCACTTAATCAGAAAGGGAAAACATCATGTTTGATTCTATATATTCTACCGTCGTCACTCCCAGTCAGTTCTTCCTGATGGCCGCCGTCTCACTGATCTGCGGTCTGGCCTACTCCTGGATCATCAGTTACCGGATCCGGGCTCAAAAGAGGTTTTTCATGGTAACCGCCCTGATTCCCTTCATTGTGGCAGCAGTGATCACCTTCGTTAACGGCAATATCGGCGCCGGTGTCGCCATCGGCGGTGCCTTCGCCCTGATCCGCTTTAGAAGCGCCCAGGGTACATCCGATGAAATCGCGGCGATCCTCATCGCCATGGCTTCGGGTATCGCCTTTGGTATGGGCTACATCGGCTACGGTCTGGTGATCCTGGTGGGTCTCGCCATCCTGCTGTTCCTGCTCTCCGGTCTGAAGATTTTCGAACACAAGAGCATGAGCGCCGATCAGCTGCTCCGCATCACCATTCCCGAATCCCTACAGTACAACGGCACCTTTGATGAAACCTTCGCTCACTACCTGAAAAAGGTGGAACCGGCAGGCGTCAAGACCACCGGGATGGGCTCCATGTTCCGCCTCTCCTACAAGATCCAGATGAAGGATCCTGCCGAAGAGAAAGACTTCATCGATGAGCTTCGCACCCGGAACGGCAACCTGGAGATTTCCATCCTCCCCTACACCGAACAGCAGGGTCAGCTGTAATAGCCAGTCCATAAAAGTCAGCGGCAACCTGCCGCAGTCTACTAACAAAAGCCTGAGAGAATCACAATCTCCCAGGCTTTTATTCATGTCTGCTTCATCCTCCCGGCGCACCCGCCCGTCATTCTTCGGGATCCGCACTTTTTTCCACATCTACCGCATACCTGCCCCTCCACTCTTCGGGATCCGCACTTTTTTCCACAACTACCGCATTCAGTGCCCTCCACTCTTCGGGATCCGCACTTTTTTCTACAACTACCGCACTTTTGCGGCAGTTGTGCTAAAATCTTCAATTCCCGAAGAATATCGAAGGTTTCAGCCTCAAATAAGCGGTAGTTGTGCCGAAATCCTTCAATCCCGAAGAATGCCAACAATATAGCGGCTATCCAACGACAGCTGGTGTGCTACCCGTCAAGAGGACAGTGAAAAATTAAAAAGTTTTGTGCCGCCAGTCGAGCAATCGGCTGGCGGTATTCTTATGC
>CACZRP010000108.1 GCA_902783575.1 uncultured Eubacteriales bacterium | reverse complement strand
TGTTCCTGCTGGATTTCAACCGGGCCATGGTGAACAACTTCAACGGTGTCAGACACGACAGCGGCGATCCCTACGAGTGGGGCGAGAAAATGATTGCCCATTACCGGAAATACGGCGCGGATCCCAGAAGCAAGCTGCTGCTGTTCTCTGACAGCCTTGACTTTGACAGGGCTCAGGCGCTCTATGATCACTTCAAAGACAGAGCCAAGGTGAGCTTTGGCATCGGCACCTTCTGTTCCAACGATACCTGTGAGGAACCGCTGAATATTGTCATCAAGCTCCAGACCGTCAACGGCAGGGCTGTGGCCAAGCTTTCCGACAGCCCCGGCAAATCCATGTGCCGCGACGAGGAGTACCTGGAATATCTGAAACGGTCAGTGGCCTTCAGACTGGAACGTGAAAAAGAGTATCGTTGACAAAGAAACTTTAAACCACTATAATTCAGTGAAATACCCTAAAATCCGGATGAACCGGAAGGATAATCTGTCTATGAATGGAGGAGCTTGAAATGAGAAGAGCGGATGGAGTCCGTGTACGAAACGAAGCCCCTATGTACTACCTGGTGCCCCATATTCTGCCGAAGCGCTATGACGCCATGAATATGTGCACCGTGGATATTCCTCTGGAACCCATGCAGAAATACCGCAATGAAAAGCGGAAGGAAGGGATTCAGATCAGTCACCTGGCCCTGGTACTCAGCGCCTATATGCGGGCAGTGGAAAAGTTTCCGGCCCTGAACCGGTTTATCGCCAACAAGCGGATCTATCAGCGCAACGAGGTGTGCGCCGCCATGGTGGTGCTGCGCCCCGGCCATGAGAACGATACCATGGCAAAAATGTATTTTGATCCAAAACATGATACCATTTTTGATGTCCAGAAACGGGTGGATGATTACATCAACGGAACCCGGGCGGAAAACGCTTCCAACGATCTGGACAAGCTCATGGCCATGATTATGAAATATGATTTTCTGGTGGCGGGAATTCTGAATGTTCTGAGGTTTGCCGACAGGCATGGACTGCTGCCCAAGAAGATCATTGACGCCAGCCCCTTCCACGCGACCCTGCTGATTACCAATCTGGCCAGCATCCGCACCAACCACATCTACCATCATGTGTACGAGTTCGGCACCACTGGCGTGGCCATTGCCATGGGCAATCCCCGAGAGATACCGAAAACCTCCAAGGGAGAAGTGGTGCTGGAACGCTGCATTCCCCTGGGCATCGTCATGGATGAACGTCTGGCCTCCGGCCATTATTTTGCTCAGGTATTTGCCTATGTCAAGGATCTCCTCCGGCATCCGGAGAAAATGGAAACGCCCCTGGAATAAAAAATGAGTTCAAAAAGAAATCAGATCGATATGTTAAACGGCAGCCTGCTGGACAAGATTGTCCTTTTTGCGCTGCCCCTGGCTGCTACCAGCGTGCTGCAGCAGCTTTTCAACGCGGCTGACCTGGCCGTGGTGGGCCGTTTTGCCAGTTCCACCGCCATGGCAGCCGTGGGTTCCAACTCGTCCCTGGTGAGCCTGCTGCTTTCCCTGTTTATGGGGCTGTCCCTGGGCTCCAACGTGCTCATCGCCACGTATATAGGCCGCGGTCACCGGGAAGAAATCAATGAGGCGGTCCATTCCACCATGGGCATTGCCCTGGTATGCGGCATGATCGTCTTTTGCCTGGGCATGTTCCTGGCAAGACCGCTGCTTCACCTGATGAGCGCCCCCGAGGATGTCATTGATCTGGCAGCCCTGTATCTGCGGATTTACTTCTTCGCGGTGCCTTTTATCATGATTTACAACTTTGGCTCCGCGGTGCTGAGAAGTAAGGGGGACAGCAAGCGTCCCCTCATTGCTATGACCATCGGCGGCGTGCTGAACGTAATTCTGAACCTGATTCTGGTGATTGTGTTCAAGCTCCATGTCATCGGCGTGGCGGTGGCCACCGTGGTTTCCAACGTGGTGAGCGCCGGTCTGGTGTGGTACTTCCTGGCCAAAGAAGAGGATGAATTTAAGCTGTCCCTGAGGAAAATCCGCATCCGGAAAGAGCACCTGCTGACCACCCTGAGAGTCGGTCTCCCCGCGGGACTCCAGGGAACAGTTTTCTCCCTCTCCAACGTGGTAATCCAGAGCTCTGTCAACAGCTTCGGATCCATAGCTGTGGCCGGCAATACGGCGGCTCAGAACTTTGATTTTATTGATTTCTGCGTCATTAACTCCTTTGTTCAGGCCGGTGTTACCTTCACCAGCCAGAACTTCGCCGCCAGAAAGTTTGACCGCTGCAAAAAGGTGTTCCGGATAGTCTTCGGTGTGGGAATCTCCAGCGGTATCGTGCTGTGCCTGCTGATTATGCTGCTGAGAGGGCAGCTGATCCAGCTCTTCACCAAGGATCCGGAGGTCATTGTCTATGCCATGACCCGAATCACCACCACCCTGAGCGTTCATTTCCTGATCGGCACCTACGAGATCAGCGGCGGATGCCTGAGGGGCATGGGCAAGTCCGTGACCCCCATGTTGATTTCCATCCTGGGCACCTGCGCCTTCCGTCTGATATGGGTATTTACCGTGGTGAGTGCCCATCATGAATTCAGAACCCTGATGATGGTCTATCCCATCTCCTGGGTACTGACGGGCTGTGTCATGACCACGGCCTACCTGCTGACCAGAAGGAAGCTCTTTACCGCTCTGGCGGAGAATTAAAAAAGAAACATTAAGGAAGTCCTGTAAAATGAAAAAATACAATCCTGTCATCGGAAATATGCCTCATATCCTTCATGGGGCGGATTACAATCCGGAGCAGTGGATCAAATGGAAGGATGAGATCTGGCCTCAGGACATGCGCCTGGCAAAAAAGGCCGGCATCAATATACTGAGCATCGGAATCTTTTCCTGGAGCATGCTGGAGCCGGAGGAGGATGTTTTTGACTTCTCCTGGCTGGACGAAGTCATGGATATGCTGGCAGAGAACGGCATCAAGGCCGATCTGGCCACGCCCTCCGGAGCGAAACCGGCCTGGATGGGCAAGAACCATCCGGAAACGCTGCGGGTGGAGAGAAACGGTGTGAGAAACGAATTCGGCGGGCGCCATAACGCCTGCCTTTCTTCTCCCTATTTCCGCCGGAAGGTGACGCAGATCAATACCCTGCTGGCGGAGCGCTACAAGGATCATCCCGCCCTGGGCATGTGGCATATCTCCAACGAATATGGCGGTTCCGGAGACAGCTCCTGCTACTGTCCCTACTGCCGGGCAGCCTTCAGAGAGTTTCTGAAGAAGAAATATGGCTCTCTGGATGCGCTCAATGAGGCCTACTGGACCACCTTCTGGTCTCACCGGTTCACCAACTGGGAACAGATCAATCCGCCCATGCCTGCCGGAGATACGAACCTTCACGGTCTGAACCTGGACTGGCACCGGTTTACTACCTGGCAGTATATCGATTTTTATCGGCTGGAGACGGAGCCCTTAAAGAGGATCACTCCGGACAAGAAATGCACCGCCAACCTGATGAATCTTTTCTGGCCCATCAACTACTTTGAACTGGCCAGAGAACTGGATGTGGTTTCCTGGGACAACTATCCTCTGTGGAGAAACAGTGAAAAGGACTATGAAGTAGCGCAGAATACCGCCTTTCTTCATGATCTGTACCGGTCCCTGAAACAGGGGCAGCCCTTCATGCTGATGGAAAGCTGTCCTTCGGCAGTGAACTGGCAGCCTGTGTCCAAGATTCACGCACCCGGGGCTCATCTGTCCCATTCCATGCAGGCGGTGGCCCACGGCAGTGACACGGTGCAGTATTTCCAGTTCCGGAAAAGCCGCGGCTCTTCCGAGAAGTTCCACGGTGCTGTAGTGGACCATGAAGGGCAGGGCAGAACCCGGATTTACGGGGAGATTGTTCAGACGGGGGAGGCCCTTTCCCGGCTGGATGCGGTTGTGGGAACCACCGTGCCTGCCAGGGTTGCCATTCTGTTTGACTGGGAAAACTGGTGGGCCTACACCGACGCCCAATTTGCCCACAATGATAATAAAGCTTATGACGAGATTGTCCGGGAATACTATCGTCCCTTTGCGGAAATGGGCATTCCCGTGGATATCGTGGATGAGACCTGCAGCCTGGAGGGCTATGATCTTCTGATCACCCCGCTGATGTATATGATCCGCGATGGCTTCGATGAAAAGATCCGCCGTTTTACCCAGCAGGGCGGCACCTGGCTGACTACCTGCATTACCGGCTATGTGAATGATACGGATCTCTGCTTCCTGGGAGGCTTTCCCGGCCCCCTGAAGGATGTGCTGGGTCTTTGGGAAGAGGAACTGGATGCCCTGTATCCCGAGGATGAGAACTGCATCAAGTGGCGGGAAAAGAGCTACCGCGGCTTTTATTACTGCGGACTCTCCCATGTACTGCCGGCGGATGAGGCCCTGGGACAGGAAGCTTCGGTGGAGGCCCGCTACGGCAAAGATTTCTATGCCGGCTATCCGGCCATTACCCGTCATCAGGCGGGGCAGGGACAGGCCATCTATGTGGCAGCCCGGATGGAGCCCGAATTCTACCGCGATTTTCTGGGAGCGCTGGCCGATGAACTGAAGCTGAGGAGGGTACTTCCGGAGATTCCTTATGGAGTGGAAGTGACCAGCCGCACCGACGGTGAAAAGGAATATGTGTTCCTGAACAACTATCTTCCCCGGGAAGCGCAGGTGTCCATCGGCGAGGGCGGCCTGGATCTTTTGAGCGGAAAAGAAATCAGCGGACAGGTGAACCTGTCCGCCAAGGGAATTCTGATTTATCAGAGAAAATTCAGTTGAACATCTGATCAGCGATACGCATCATGCGGTCATGGCTATGGGCAAAGAAAGCCTGATAGCCTTCGCAGAAATAGTTGACACCTTCTTCGGTCTGGGTCTCGGGATCCAGACCGTTTTCTTTCGTCAGGCGGCTCCGGTAACAGCCGTCTCTGCACAGAAACTGCCACTGGCAGGAGCGGCACCTTTCCGGAACCTGGCGGGAACGGGCGGTGAATCCCATGGCCCGGAGCTTCTCCTCGATGGCGTCCAGCCGCTGCTCGTTAAAATTGCCCGCCAGGTACTCATCCAGCACATAAAAATCACAGGGGTAGACACTGCCTTCAGCTTCCACCACATAGGTAGATTCGCTGAGCCGGCAGATGCCGGTCTGCTCGCAGGATTCGGGACGATAGCCTCCCAGAATCCCCATATAATTATCAAAGGAACGGATATAGGGAGCATAGGTCAGAGGTTCCTTGCCTTCCTTCAGAGCCCGTTCCACATCCTCGGCCCAGCAGTCGAAAAGCTCGCTAAGAAAGGTCCCGTATAGACCGGGAGTGAGGGACCAGGGCATCCGGCTGCCGTATTGTCCCAAGGGATCCAGACAGCTGATAAACTGGAGATAATGCCAGCCCCTTCGCTGGTATTCCTGGTAGATTTCCCGGGCCGAGAGAGCAGCGGGGCCGGTTACCACGGTAAGGATGTTATAATCCACCGCAAACTGATCCAGAAGACGGGCGGCTTCGAGAATTCTTTCATAGGTTCCGGAGCCGTCTTTTCCGTGGCGGAACCTGTCGTGGATGGCGGCTGTCCCGTCAACGGACAGCCCGATGAGAAAATGATGCTGATGGAAAAACCGGGCCCAGTCTTCATTCAGGGCATAGCCGTTGGTCTGCAGGGCCAGCTGCACCGGAACATTCTTCTGGTTGTACTGGCGGATCAGCCGTACAGCCTCCTCGAAAAAGCCCAGGCCCGCCAGGGTGGGCTCGCCGCCCTGAAAGGCGATGGAGTAGCTTCCCTCCGCCCGGAGAAGGGTTTTACGGATGACATTTTTCAGGGTATCCCGGGTCATGATGCCATAGGAGGCGGTGGTACGGTTCTCTGCTTCATCCAGATAGAAACAGTAATCGCAGCGCATATTGCACAGCCCGGAGGCGGGTTTGATCAGTAAGCCGACAGATCCCATGGAAAAGTCTCCTTCAATGAAAAAGTTATTCCACATTATAGCATACTTTGTCTTTTTCTTCCCGGATTTTTGTGATAGAATGACTGCATTCCAAACTGAGGTGTTTTCAATTGAATCAAGTGATTATGTGGATTGTTGCCGCTGGTGTTGTGCTGGGCGGCATAGACCGTTTGCTGGGTAACCGCTGGGGCTACGGAGAGCAGTTTGAAAAGGGCTTTGAACTGCTGGGGCCCACCGCCTTTTCTATGGCGGGAATCCTTTGTCTCTCCGGACTTCTTTCCGGAGGACTCAGCGAGGGAGCGAAAAGCTTTTTCGCGGGGATAGGACTGGATCCGTCCATGTTCGGAGGCCTGATTGCCATTGACATGGGAGGCTATCATCTGGCCCGGGCTCTGGCCCTGGATCCCCAGGTGGGCCTTTATGCCGGACTGGTGCCAGCGGCCACCCTGGGCTGCTCTCTGGTATTCACCATTCCCGTGGGCAGCAATCTGCTGGAGAAAAAGGACCTGAAGTATCTGTGCCTGGGCATGGCCATCGGTATGGTGACCCTGCCCGTCTGCCTGATTCTGGGCGGTCTGCTGTTCGGCCTGAGCCTGGGAACCGTGCTGCTGCAGAATCTGTTTCTCTTTGCCTTTGCGCTGCTTTGCGGCATCGGCCTCTGGAGATTTCCGGAGCCCATGCTGAAGGTGTTCCGGGTTTTTACCTATATTCTGAAGGTCATTCTGACGGTGGGACTGGTGCTGGGCGCCGTTAAACAGCTCACCGGCGCGCAGTTTCTCCCCGGCCTCATGCCGCTGCCCGAAGCCATGGAGGTGGTCTGCTCGGTATGCGTGTTCCTGCTGGGCTCTCTGCCGGTGGCGCTGCTGCTTCAGAGAGTGCTGAAAAAGCCTTTGGGAGCGGTGGGAAAGCTGATCGGAGTGAATGAGACCAGTATGGCCGCTTTGCTGATCGGGTTTGTCTCTGCCATGCCGGTTTTTGCCATGGCGAAAGACATGGATCCTAAAGGAAAGCTGTTAAATCTGTCCTTTATATTCTGTTCCACCGCGGTTTTCGGAGCCCATCTGGGCTTTACATCCTCAGTAGCCCCGGACTATCTGGGAGCCCTGATTGTGGCGAAGCTGGCAGGAGCTTTGGCAGCAGCCATCGTGGCTGTGCTGTCTGCAAATAAAATACTGAAACCGAAAGGAGAGTAGCCCATGAACGTTTTAACGAAACTGAACAGTCCGGTCATGTATCTGATCTGCGGTATCATTGTGCTTTTTGTGGCGCTGGTCTGCGTTTTCTTTGCGGTCCGGGCCTATCGGGCCGGCAAGGCCATAGGAATGGATACCGCCCGGATGAAGAGAACCATCGTAGCCAGCGCGACCTTTGCCGTTATTCCCAGTGTGGGCATTCTGCTGGGCGTCATTGCCCTTTCAGGAAGTCTTGGCACTCCCTGGCCATGGCTGAGGCTATCCGTCATCGGCGCTCTTCACTACGAAACTCAGGTGGCGGAGGTTGCGGCGGAAGCCGCAGGACTGTCCGGCCTTTCTGCTTCCCAGATGACGCCGGAAGCCTTCTCCACCATAGCCCTGCTGATGAGTGCCTGTATTATGTGGGGAATGGTGCTGGCTCTGTTCCACTGTAAGGCATACACGAGGAAGCTCAGCGGAGGCGGGACTGAAAAAGGCTCCGTCAGGGCTTCTGAAAATAAACCGAAAAAGAAAAAGCTGAATCTGTCCGGCTTCGGGGACAAGGCTATGACGGCCATGTTCATCGGACTGGTATCCTGCTATATCGGAAGTTATATCGGTACCTTCATATCCGGCAAAGGGCTGTTTCATTTCTCAGGCAGCCTGCTGCCGCTGCTGGTGGCTCTGTGCGGCGCTCTGGCCATGAGAGTTTTCCTGCTGATAAAAGAGAAATTCAATGCTGAATGGGTGGACAGCTTTTCCATTGCCGGCAGTATGCTTTTCGCTATGGCCGCCGCAGTGCTGTTCTCAGGAATCATGTAAAGGAGGAGAGGATCATGTCGGAAATGGAAAAGAAACAGGCGATCTATGACCGTTATATTCAGTCCACACATACGATCGGCCGGATCTGCACGCTGATAACCCTGATTCTGCTGCTGGCCGCACCCTTTGTGATTGGCATCTACCTGGGTGCTATGCCCAATATGGCTGCCTTCGGAAAGGCCATGCTGGCCATCGGCCTGGTATATCTGGTCAGCGGCGTAGTGGAGTATCTGATCTATGTTCCCATGCTGGGAGCAGGAGGCAGTTACCTGGCATTTATCACCGGAAATCTGATCAACATGAAAATACCCTGTGCCATGAATGCGAGGGATATCGTTGACGCAAAATCAGGCACGCCGGAAAATGAAATCATCAGCACCCTTTCCATTGCCACGTCCTCCCTTGTGACGATCCTGGTGCTGGCGCTGGGCGTCATGCTGATGATTCCGCTGCAGCCGGTTCTTCAGTCTCCTGCCCTGCAGCCGGCCTTTGAAAATGTGGTGCCGGCTTTGTTTGGTGCCATGGCCTGCAAGTATTACCGGGGCAGCATTAAGATTGCTGCTATCACGCTGCTGGTGATGACGCTGCTATTTACGCTGGTGCCCTCACTGACCGGCTCCACCAGTTTTATGATTATTCCCAGCGGCGCCATCGCCATCGGGCTTGCGCTGCTGGAGCATCAGAAGGAACAAAAAAAACAGTCATTGGAGGTGAAGCGCTGATGAAAATCATCTTATGGATAGTTCTTGGAATTCTGGCACTGTTGGTGATTCTGCTGCTGATTGCTCTGATCCGCACCCTGCTGCGTCCGGCGAAAACATCCCGGTGGCAGGCAAGACGAGAGCCGGAGAGGGAAAAGGAGTATGCGGGAAAGCTTTCCCGCATGGTGCAGTATGAGACCGTATCTCGGCGTGGAGAGATTCAGCGGGAGAAATTCCTGGGCTTTCACAAACTGCTGGAAGAGCTGTTTCCTCTGGTTCACCAGCATCTGGAGAAAACCGAAATCGACGGCGCGCTGCTGTTTTACTGGAAGGGAAAGCACAGCGACAAGCCTGTGGTGCTTATGGGACATCAGGATGTGGTGCCTGCCGAGGGAGAGTGGGAGCATGAACCTTTCTCAGGCGATATCGTGAATGATCAGGTCTGGGGAAGAGGCAGCGCGGATACCAAGTGCTCCGTGATGGCATTTTTCCAGGCGGTGGAGGAACTGCTGGCTCAGGGCTATGAGCCGGAGCAGGATGTGTATCTGAGCAGCTCCAATACGGAGGAAGTGGGCGGCGAGGGCTGCCCGAAGCTGGTGGCAGAGCTGAAAAGACGGGGAGTCAGACCCTATCTGGTCTGTGACGAGGGCGGTGCCATTGTCACTGAGCCCATGGCTGGCATCAAAGGTAATTATGCCATGATCGGCGTGCTGGAGAAGGGCATGGGAAACCTGCTGATCAGCGCCAGATCCAACGGCGGCCACAGCTCCTATCCTCCCCAGAACAGCCCCATCGCCAGACTGGCGGGTTTTGTGACGGATATTGAGAAGCATAATCCCATGAGAGTGGAGATGGGAAAAGAAATGAAGGCCATGCTTTCTACCCTGTCCGATTACGGTCCCTTCTATCTGCGTTATCTTCTGGGAAATATGTGGCTGTTTGAACCGCTGCTGAAAAAGATCCTGCCTTCGATTTCCGGACAGGTGGCAGCTCTCATGAGAACTACCATCGCCTTTACTCAGCAGAGCGGCTCTGACGGAGCCAACGTGCTTCCCCAGGAGGCGACGCTGAACCTGAATCTGCGTTATATTCCCCATCAGGGCAAGAAGGAAAGCGATGAGATTATCCGGAAGCTGGCGGCCAAATACAATCTGGAAGTAAAATCCGACGAAGGCTATGACTACTGCGAGCCGGTGAATATCGATTCCGATGCCTATCATCTGGTGGAGGACGTGATTCATGAGGTTTTCCCGGAGCTTCCTACCTGCCCCTATGTGATGACCGGCGGCACCGATGCCAGATTCTATCAGGAAATCTGTGACGCCTGCATCCGTTTCTCACCCGTTGTCTATGGAAAAGCCCAGATGAAGGGCATGCATGGCCTGAACGAATATGTGGATACCTTCTCTTTGCCGGGAGCCGTAGACTTTTACAAGACCGTTATCCGGAAAAATCAGTAATGGTTTAGACTCAAAATAAAGGGCTTCAAAATAGTCCAAATAAAAAAACACCTGACAGGCAAACTGCGAGATAGCAGAATGTTTGTCAGGTATTTCTTGTATAAAGGGAGAATACCTGATTGGTTTTTTTGATGTGTAATGAATATTTCCTGATATAGGCACCTTTTCATCACTTTTCTTTTTTCAGCTTATTTTTCGTAATGAAGATTTCCTGATATTAGCAGTTTCTCACTATCTATTTTTTGAGACCCGGGCGATGCTGCCTTGACGTAATGAATTTTTCAACTATTCAGGAAATATTCATGATAAAAGCATGTCGGTTCTGATGGAGGATAATGAAAAACTGCCATGTACGTGAAATCTTCATTATTCAGAAAAATCCTGTAATGAGAAACTGCCGGTACAGAGAAATCTTCATGACAAAAAATAGCGTTTCATGAAAAACCGCAAAAAACAGGAAGATTTCATTACGGACACTAATTGCAGAGAAGGCTGTCATTCATAAAGCAGCGACGCCGGATCTTTTAAAGAAGCAATGCCTCATAAAAGCAGATTCCATCAAGCAATGCCACATTAAAAACAGATTCCATCAAGCGATGCCACATATAAAAACTGATGCCTTCGAGCGATGCCACATGATAATATGTCCCCATCGAGGAAATTTCCTGAAATAAGCAGATTTCCCCGAAATCTTCAAAGTTGGACTGTTTTTTGTCGAGGAGATTTCCTTGTATTTGCATTTTTCCTCGATCGGCTTTTTGTCAGGCGAATGATGCCTCTCTGATTTCGAGGA
>CACZRP010000107.1 GCA_902783575.1 uncultured Eubacteriales bacterium | reverse complement strand
TTGACGGCGGGAATGGTGCCGCGGTCAAAGTGGTCAAAGGAAGCGTCGCCGTCGAAGGCCATGGAAAGCTCCAGGGCGCGGTCGCCGCGGAAGTTGAACAGGATCACGCTGTCGCCGTCCTGCATGGCACCGACGGGTTTTCCATCCTCAGCAATCACAAAGGCGGGAAGATCCTGGTCGATGGCACCGGTCTCGGCGCGCAGGGTTTCCACCGCGTTCAGAGCGGAGGGGAACTGTCTGCCTTCGCCGTGAACATGAATGTCCCAGCCGGCCTTGACCATAGCCCAGTTGGCCTGATAGCGGTCCATGGTGATGCACATTCTTCCGCCGCCGGAAGCAATCTTTCCGTCAAAGGTTTCGTCATTCAGCTCGGCAAGAACGTCTTCCAGCTTCTGAATATACTCAGGTGCGCTGGTGGCGGGAACGTCACGGCCATCCAGCAGAATGTGGACACGGGCGTGGGCGACGCCTTCCTTTTTCGCCTCTTTCAGCATGGCGAACAGGTGGCTGATGTTGGAATGGACGTTGCCGTCAGACAGCAGGCCGATGAAGTGAAGGGCAGTGCCTTTTTCAACGACGGAAGAAACCAGATCCTTCCAGGTTTCGCTCTGGTAGATGGAGCCGGATTCGATGGATTCGTTTACCAGCTTGGCGCCCTGAGAATAAATCTGGCCGCAGCCGAGGGCATTGTGGCCGACTTCACTGTTTCCCATATCGTCATCGGTGGGAAGACCTACGGCGCCGCCATGGGCCTTAATGGTCTGCCAGGGGCAGTTCTCTTTGAACCAGTCGAGGGTAGGGGTGTTGGCCCGGATGACCATGTTGCCCAGGGTTTCCGGAGTCTCGCCGACGCCGTCCATGACGACCAGTACGATAGGTTTGCTCATATTTGTATCCTCCAGATATTTACAATGAGTGCAAAAAATTAAAATTGCAAAGTATATTTTAACATAGCCTTTTTATCCCTGTCAAGGCAAAGCACGGGGCGGTTTTATGCTGAAAATATCAGCATAAATTCATACTTTTGGGTGATCCTTTTTTCTTGACTTGTCCACAATCTGATGATATATTAAAAGTACCATCTAATACTATGTTTGAAAGGAGATTCACTATGGGTCTTATTTCTGCTCTTGTCGGTTCCGTTGGCGGCGTTCTTGCTGATCAGTGGAAAGAGTTTTTCTATTGTGAAGCAATGGACGAAAGCGTTCTGGTTACGAAAGGTCAGAAGAGAATCGGCAATCGTTCATCCAATACCAAAGGTTCAGACAATGTCATTTCCAACGGCTCCGGTATCGTTGTCAACGACGGCCAGTGCATGATCATCGTTGAAAACGGCAAGATCGTTGAGGTCTGCGCGGAGCCCGGTCAGTTCACCTACGATACTTCCATCGAGCCCAGCATCTTTGCAGGTTCCCTTGGCGAGTCCATCAAGCAGACCTTCAAGGAAATCGGCAAGCGTTTCACCTACGGCGGCGACACCGGTAAGGATCAGAGAGTCTACTATTTCAATACAAAGGAAATCATCAACAACAAATTCGGCACCCCGAATCCCATTCCTTTCCGTGTTGTTGATTCCAAGATCGGTCTGGATATCGATGTTTCCGTCCGCTGCTCCGGCGTTTACAGCTACAGAATCGCCAACCCGCTGCTGTTCTACACCAACGTGTGCGGCAATATTACCCAGGAGTATACCCGCGACAAGATCGATACTCAGCTGAAACCCGAGTTCATCAGTGCTCTGCAGCCCGCCTTCGGACGTCTGTCCGAGCTGGAGCTTCGTCCCAACCAGATCGTCACCCACAACACCGACCTGGAAGCCGCACTGAACACTGTTCTGACTGAGAAATGGAACAACCTCCGCGGTCTGCAGGTTGTGTCCGTAGCCCTTGGCTCCGTAACCCTTCCGGAGGAAGATCAGGAGCTGATCAAACAGGCACAGCGCACCGCTATGCTGAAGGATCCCACCATGGCAGCCGCCACCCTGACCGGTGCCCAGGCCGACGCCATGAAGACTGCCGCAGGCAACTCCGCAGGAGCCATGACCGGCTTCCTGGGTATGGGAATGGCCATGAATGCCGGCGGTGGCATGAACGCTCAGAATCTGTATGCCATGGGTCAGCAGCAACAGCAGTATCAGCAGCCCCAGCAGCCCGCTCCCGGCGCGGCTCCCATGGGCGCTCCCGTACAGGGTGGCTGGACCTGCGAATGCGGCACCCAGAATACCGGTAAATTCTGCATGAACTGCGGCAAACCGCAGCCCGCTCCCGCTGCCGGATGGACCTGCCCCGACTGCGGAACCCAGAATACAGGCAAGTTCTGCATGAACTGCGGCAAGGCCAAACCGGCCGCCGCCTGCCCCAACTGCGGCTTCAAACCCGCAAACGGAGTGCTTGGCAAGTTCTGCCCTGAATGTGGAACCAAATTAGGCTGATTGTAAAGTCTTCTACGGGGACCAGGCTGCCGGGCGCAGCCCGGTCCCTGTTCATGTTAAGGGAAATTGTTTCTGACAGTTTCTTTTATGCCCGATTATCAATGGAAAGAAGGTAGCTTATGGCAGGTTTACTTCAATACAAATGTCCCTGCTGCGGCGGCGCCATCGAGTGGAACAGTACCCTTCAGAAGATGAAGTGTCCCTACTGTGACACGGAATTCGATCTGGCGACCCTGCAGGCCTACGACCAGGAACTGGCCACGGATTCCCCGGACAGCATGGAATGGCAGCAGGAGCCGGGTTCCGAATGGACCGAGGGCGAAGCCTCCGGCCTGAGAGTTTATGTATGCAAATCCTGCGGCGGCGAGATTGTGGGCGATGCCAATACGGCGGCCACCAGCTGTCCCTACTGCGGCAACCCCGTCATGATGATGGGCAACTTCAGCGGCCACCTGAAGCCGGATTACATTATTCCCTTCCAGCTGGACAAGGAAGCCGCCAAGAAAGCCCTCAAGGCCCATCTGGCGGACAAGAAGCTTCTTCCGGCCGTATTCAAGGACGAGAATCATATCGACGAAATCAAGGGCCTTTACGTGCCATTCTGGGTTTTCGACGCCGATGCCGACGCCCGGATGCGCTACAAGGCGACCCGGGTCCGCAGCTGGCATGATGCCCAGTGGAATTATACCGAAACCAGCTATTTCCAGGTCATCCGCGGCGGCAATCTGAGCTTTGATCATGTGCCGGTGGACGGCGCCTCCAAGCTGGAGGATACCCTGATGGAATCCATCGAGCCCTTCGATTTTTCCAGGGCGGTTCCTTTCCAGACTGCGTATCTGGCCGGCTATCTGGCGGATAAATATGACGTGGACAAGGATGTGACGGTGAACCGGGCCAACGAACGAATCAAGCAGTCCACCCAGAGAAGCTTTGACCAGACGGTGCAGGGATACGCGTCCGTAATGAACGATTATTCCAGCATTCAGCTGAGAAACGGCGTGGCCAAATATGTGCTTTACCCCGTATGGCTGCTGAATACCACCTGGGAAGGCAACAAATATACCTTTGCCATGAACGGTCAGACCGGCAAATTTGTCGGTGACCTGCCCATGGACAAGAAACTGTACTGGAAGAAGTGGGGAATGATTGCCGGCATTACGGCAGCGGCCATTTACGGCATTTCCTGGCTGATTCAGCTGCTGTAAGGAGGTTCAGGATGAATAAGCGTTTATTGAGATCTTTCCTGGCAGTGCTGATGGGCCTGATGATCACGGTTTCCGTTCTGGGAGCCATGAGCGCCAGGGCAGCTCTTTCCTACGTGGTGGACGAAACCGGCTCCCTGACTCAGGAGCAGATTAAAGAGCTGGACGCCAGACTGGCAGAGCAGTCCGCCAGCAACCAGTGCGACATTGTTTTTGTCATGGTGAATTCCCTGAACGGGGTTCCCGTGGAGACGGCGGCGGATACCTATTACGACAACAATGTGGGCTACGGAGCCGCGAATTCGGGCATCGTCCTTTATATCTCCCTGGGAGACGGCGAATACGCCTTTTCCACCGGCGGCTATGCCTACAGCGTTTTCTCGGATTACGAGTGCAATGAGATTGCTTCCCAGGTAGTTCCCTACCTGCAGAGCTCTGACTATTACACCGCCGTCAAAACCTTCGGAGACGGAGCGGATTATTATCTCCAGCACGCCGGCCAGGATCAGACAGGCGCGGCGGTGGAGAAGAAGCACAATCCCATCTGGGCTCCCATCGCGGCCCTGGTGGGTGCCATTGCCGGATGGATCGGCACCGGCGGACAGAAGGCGGCCTTAAAGTCTGTGCATCAGCAGCAGGGCGCCCAGAATTATGTCCGTCAGGGCAGTTTCCAGGTGACGGATGCCAGAGAGCAGTACCTTTATTCCCAGGTGACCCGCACCCGCAGGCAGACGGAGCAGCCCAACCGTCCCACCAACTCCCGGCCCTCGGGAGGCGGCGGAGGAGGCGTCCATGGAGGCACCTCAGGAAAGTTTTAGTAGCAATAGAGAAACCGGAGCTTTTCCGGTTTCTTTTTTTGTGAGTTCTGCCATCGGCAAATCTATTGCGCAAAAATGTCCATCATGGTAAACTATTCCCATCTGTGCGTGCCTCCGGGAATGCTTCCGGAAGCATGCATGAAGCAGCAAAAACCCCTGTGAATCAGCGGGTTTCAGAGGACAAATTAATAGGAGGAAGTATGTTCGATTTTCAGGAAATTGTAAATGTCGATCCCGAGATCGCCGCGCTCATTGAAAAGGAAGAGGAACGCCAGGAAGAACGGGTCGAGCTGATTGCGTCTGAAAACTTTGTTTCCAAAGCTGTCATGGCAGCCATGGGTTCCCCCCTGACCAACAAATATGCCGAGGGTTATCCCGGAAAGCGTTACTATGGCGGATGCGAGAACGTCGATCAGATAGAGCAGCTGGCCATCGACCGCGTCAAAGAGCTTTTCGGCGCCAACTACGCGAACGTACAGCCTCATTCCGGTTCCCAGGCTAACTTCGCTGTCTATCAGGCATTTCTGAAGCCCGGCGATACCATTCTGGGTATGAGCCTTGCCGCCGGCGGTCATCTGACCCACGGTGCTTCCGTGAATGTTTCCGGCCGTTCCTACAATGCCGTATGCTACGGCGTCAGCAAGGAGACCGGCTGCATCGATTTTGATGAGGTCCGGGCCCTGGCCAGAGAGCATCATCCCAAGATGATCGTTGCCGGTGCCAGCGCCTATTCCCGTACCATTGACTTCAAGACCTTCCGTGAGATCGCCGATGAAGAGGGAGCCATGTTTATGGTGGATATGGCCCATATTGCCGGCCTGGTGGCCGCAGGCCTTCATCCCAATCCCGTTCCCTACGCGGATGTGGTAACCTCCACCACTCACAAGACCCTGAGAGGTCCCAGAGGCGGACTGATTCTTACCAACAACGAAGAATACGCCAAAGCCATTGACAAGTCCATCTTCCCCGGCATCCAGGGCGGCCCTCTGTGCCATGTGGTGGCTGCCAAAGCCGTCAGCTTTAAGGAAGCACTGCAGCCTGAGTTCAAAGAGTACCAGCAGCAGATCGTCAAGAACGCTGCCTGCCTGTCCAAGGCTCTGATCGAGCGCGGTTTCGACATCGTTTCCGGCGGCACAGACAACCATGTCATGCTGGTGGATCTAAGACCCAAGGGAATCACCGGCAAGAGAGCAGAGAAGAGACTGGAAAGAGTCTATATCACCTGCAACAAGAATGCCATCCCCTTTGATCCCGAAAAGCCCACCGTCACCAGCGGCATCCGTCTGGGAACCCCCGCTGTCACCACCCGCGGCATGAAGGAAGAAGACATGATCGTCATCGCCGACGTCATCGACAAAGTCCTCTCTGCTAATGCCGACGACAAGGAAACCTTCAACGCTATTATCGCTGAAGGTAAAGAGACCATTAGCGCGCTGCTGAAAAAGCATCCCCTGTACAAATAAGTGATATTCTGCTGATTCAGGTTTACTGAATACTGAGACAGCAAATTTAATAAGAGAGCCCACAGACATTTTTCTCCGCTCCGGCACACTTCGTGTGAGGTCGCGGAAGAAAAAGCCTGTGGGCTCTTCTTCGTTAATTGCTATCAGAGTTCAGTGAAATGAAAACAGATAAATGAAAACAGATATCAGCTTTCGGCGAACTGGCTGTTGTAAAGTTCGCTGTAGAAGCCTCCCTGAGCGAGAAGGGATTCGTGAGTACCAGTTTCTACTACGTTGCCGTCTCTCATGACGAGGATCATATCTGCTGTTCTGATGGTGGAGAGGCGGTGGGCGACGACGAAGCTGGTGCGTCCTTTGGTGAGGGCGTCGAAGCTCTGCTGGATGTGAAGCTCGGTACGGGTATCGATGGAGCTGGTGGCTTCGTCCAGAATCAGCATGGGCGGAATGGCCAGCATCACCCGGGCGATGCACAGCAGCTGCCGCTGGCCCTGGCTCAGGTCGGAACCGTCGTGGAGGATCGTGTCATATCCCTGGGGCAGACGCCGGATAAACTCATCGGCGTGGGCTGCCTTGGCAGCGGCGATGATCTCTTCCTCGGTGGCGTCAGGCTTGCCCATGGAGATATTGTCCCGGGCGGAGGCTTCCTTGATCCAGGTATCCTGCAGCACCATGCCGAAGCCGCTGCGGAGATTGTCCCGGGAAAGATCGTAGATGCTGGTATCCTCCAACCGGATATTTCCCTGATTGACATCATAGAAGCGCATCAGCAGGTTGATAAGGGTGGTTTTGCCGCAGCCTGTGGGCCCGACGATGGCCACCTTCTGTCCCGGACGCACATGAAGGTCAAAGTTCTGAATCAGAGGACGCTCGGGCACATAGGAAAAGTCGATATGGTCGATGTCCACCCGGCCCGTGAAATCCTCAATGACTGCGGGAGAGGAGGGATCGGGCTTTTCGCTGTCCAGCTCAATAAGATCCAGCAGACGGCCGGCGCAGGCGATGGCGTTCTGCAGCTCGGTGATGACGCTGCTGATCTCGTTGAAGGGCTTGGAATACTGGTTGGCGTAGGAAAGCACGGCGGACAGCTGGCCCACGGAGATGTGTCCCCGGATGACCATAAAGGCGCCCAGGGTGCCGGAGGCGGCATAGACCAGGCTGTTGACAAAGCGGGTTACGGGGTTGGTGAGGGAACTGAAGAACACCGCCTTCAGGGAGCTTTTCTGCAGCTCATCGTTGATGGCGTCAAACTCCTCCTGCACCGCGGCCTGTCGGCCATAAGCCTGCACCACCTTCTGACCGCCCACCATCTCGTCGATGAGGGCTGTCTGACGGCCCCGGATTTCACTTTGCTTTTTAAAGTGGGAGTAGGTATGCTCGGCAATAAATTTTGCCACAAACAGAGAGATGGGGGTCAGCACTACCACCAGCAGGGCCACCTGCCAGCTGATGCTGAACATGAAGACCAGGGTTCCCAGAATCATCAGAATTCCGGAGAACAGCTGGGTGAAGCCCATCAGCAGACCGTCGGAGAACTGATCGGCGTCCGCAATGACACGGCTGACGATATCGCCGGAGGGATGGGAATCCAGATAGGAGAGGGGAAGAGATTCGATCTTTTTGAAGGCATCGTCTCTCAGATCCTTGACCACCCGGAAGGTGATGCGGTTATTGATGATATTCTGAAGCCACTGAAGCAGAGCGGTGGCCAGGGTGGTTCCGGCCATGATCATCAGGATTTTAATCAGCCCGGTGAAATCCACCTGGCCGCTGCCGGCGATTCTGTCGATGGCCTGTCCCTGAAGGATGGGCAGATACAGGGAGAGACCCACCACAATGGCGGCAAAAACAATGGAAAGGGTGACCAGGCCAAGGTGAGCCCGGACATAGAGCAGCACCTTCTTCATAATGGCTTTTTCATTACCGGAAGGTTTTTTCATGCCTCCTCACCTCCTTTCCTGATCTGGCTGTCATAGATTTCGCGGTAGATGGGGCAGTCCTTCAGCAGCTGTTCATGGGTGCCCTGACCGGCCAGGATGCCGTCATCCAGCACCAGGATCTGGTCCGCGTACATAATCGAGGAAACCCGCTGGGAAACAATGAAGGTTGTGGGGTGATAGGGAAGCTCCCGGATGGCGTGGCGCAGCCGGGCGTCGGTGGCGAAGTCCAGGGCGGAGGCAGAGTCATCCAGAATCAGAATGGAGGGCTTACGGACCAAAGCCCGGGCAATGGTGAGACGCTGCCGCTGACCGCCGGAAAGATTGCGGCCGCCCTGTTCCACAGGCGCGTCCAGCTGATCCGGCTTGTCCTTGACAAAATCCGCGGCCTGGGCATCGGTCAGAGCCTGCCAGATGTCATCGTCGGCAGCGGAAGGGGATCCGAAATGCATGTTATCCCGGATGGTGCCCCGGAACAGGAGGGCCTTCTGCAGGACGCAGGCCGCCTTGGCACGAAGATCTGAAAGCCGCAGGGTGCGAATATCTTTGCCGCCAATGGTGACAGAGCCCTCGGTGGCATCGTAGAAGCGGGGCAGGAGACTGACCAGAGAGGTTTTACCGCTGCCGGTACCGCCGATAATGCCTATGGTCTCGCCGGGCTGAGCCGTGAAGGAGATATCCTTCAAGGAAGGCTCGCTGGCGCCGTGATAGGTAAAGGAAACATGGTCAAAGCGGATGGTGGTGTCGGCGGGGAAATCATCCTTTCCGTCGGCCATATCTGACTCAGTAAGAAGAATTCCCTCAACCCGGCTGGCGCTAGCGGCGGCCTTGGTCAGGGTGACGATGAGGTTCGCCAGCTTGATGAGCTCCACCAGGATCTGTGCCATGTAGTTCACCAGGGCGATGACCTGGCCCTGGGTGAGGGAGCCAATATTGACCCGGATCGCGCCCTTGTAGAGCAGATAGGCGGTGGCCAGGTTGATAATTACATAAGTGAGGGGATTTGTCAGGGCGGAGAAACGGCCCACCTTTTCGCTGGCCTCGGTGAGCAGGGAGGTCCGCTCTTCGAAGCTTTGGATCTCCTTCTGCTGGAGCCGGAAGGCACGGATGACTCTCACGCCGGTGAGGTTCTCTCTGGTGCCGCTGACCACCTGATCCAGATGGTTCTGCACCTTCTTGTACAGAGGAATGGTAATCCACATGATGCCGTAGACCACCACCGCCAGCAGGGGAATGGTGATGGCGAAAATCCAGGCGGAGGGTACATCCACCCGGAAGGCCATAATCATGGCGCCGAAAACAATGAAGGGAGAGCGCAGCAGCAGCCGCAGCCCCATGTTGATGCCGGTCTGCGTCTGGTTGATATCCGCGGTGAGCCGGGTGACCAGGGTATCGGTGCCGATTCTGTCCGCGCTGGAGAAGGAGAGGGACTGGATATGGGCAAAGGTGTCCCGTCTCAGGCCCGCGGCGAAACCGGTGGCGGCCCGGGCGGCAAACCACTGGGCGATGACGGACAGCAGCAGCCCCAGCAGAGCCAGCCCAAAGAGGATGGCTCCGATGCGGAAAATATAGGGTTCATTGTTCTGATGAATTCCGATATCCACCAGGTTGGCCATACACAGGGGAACAAAAAGGTCTACCAGCGCTTCCATGCATTTGAGCAGGGGAGCGATGACGCATTCCTTCCGGTAGGGCTTGATATAGGGGGTCAGTCGTTTCATGAATCTACCTTTTGACCTTTATTTTAAAAATCTGATTCTACGATTATAACGTAGGATGGGGGGAAAATCAATCATAGGCCCGGGGAAAGGGGAAATCAGAAAAATGGTTATATCAGGCGATTTGATTTTTGTCAGTTTTATGTTATGATGGATTAAAGATTCAGTATGCCTGTGAGGGAGGTGTCCCATGAAAAAGAAAATCGTTCTTTGCATTCTGACCATGCTTGCTCTGCTGCTGTGCGCCTGCACCAAAGATACCAAAAAGCCGGATACGGACAGCAGCGGAAAATTTGTTACAGAGGCTGCGGAGAGTTCTAAAGCGCAGAACCAGAACAGTCAGACAGAGTCCGGGACGGAAACGGAGTCTTCCAAACAATCCGTATCTACCGCGGGCAAGGAGCCCTCTAAGACGGAGGAATCCTCTAAACTCGAGGAATCTTCCAAACCTGCAGAATCCTCGAAGCCTGAGGAATCCTCGAAACCTGAAGAATCTTCCAAGGCTGAAGAATCCTCCAAAGCCGAATCTTCCAAGCCTGAGGAGTCTTCCGCCTCCGAAGAGGATGCCGCTCTGGCGAGGGCAAAATATCTTTATCAGAACAGTTATTATTCCCGCGACGGTCTGATTGACGCGGTGGCTGAGGATTACAGCTACGACGAGGCCGTGAAGGCTGTGGATGCGCTGAATGTGGACTGGGATGAGGAAGCCGCATCCTATGTTGGCTATCTGACCGAGAATGATACTTATTCCCGCGATATGGCATGGAATCAGCTTTATTACGCTGGCTTCACGGAGGACCAGTGCGACTACGGCATCGCCAATGCCAAAGTCGACTGGGAGCAGGAAGCCGTGGAGGTGGCTGAACAGCATATGGAGAATTCCGTGGCTTCCCCGAATTATCTGCGGGATAATGTGCTTTACGGCCACGGATTTACCGAAACAGAGATCGACTATGCCATGGCTCATGCCAATATCGACTGGTATGACGCAGCCCTCCAGTACGCGAACCAGTATCTGGCCAACTGGGCTCC
The DNA here is from genome assembly GCA_902783575.1 of uncultured Eubacteriales bacterium. Taxonomy (GTDB): domain Bacteria; phylum Bacillota; class Clostridia; order Lachnospirales; family Bianqueaceae; genus RUG760. Next base: position 1,481 of record CACZRP010000107.1, on the reverse strand, counting down.
GGTGACCCGGTATGACCTGAAAATGCAGTTTATGGATACCGGCTTCAGTGATGACGAGATCTCTTATGCCATGGACTACTGCGACGCGGATTTCTATAACTGGTGTCTGGACCGGGCCCAGGAGCTGGTGAACAATATCGGCATCAGCGCCGACTACCTGGCCTATGCGCTGGAAATGGAAGGGTATTATTTCGAAGAAGTCGTTTACGCTGTCGCCAATGTGACCGCCGACTGGGATCAGGAAGCCGTCGAGAATGCCTACGATTATCTGGATATGTATCCGGAATGCTCTCATGAGGAACTGTACAATTACCTGACCGGTGACCAGATGTTTACCGCTTACCAGGCGAACAATGCCTGCAGTGTTGTAGGCAAGTAAAAAGTTGGTTTCTTAGGCAGGAAACTCTTGAAAGAGAATAAAGCCAGAAGTAATGCAACTAGAAAGGGCTGCAGCACAATAATCTACTAATAAAAGAAAATACCTGACAGGCTAAACTGCATAATCGCAGAATGCCTGCCAGGTGTTTTTTTAAAATAGGTTTCAAGGAAACCTGGAAATCCTTTGCCTGGCTTAACCATAAAAAGCCACAAGTCTTCTGCCTGTCAAGGCCGCAGCCGCATGGCGGTGCAACGCAATGCTTTGCATTGCGGCAGCCTTGACAGAGCAGAAAGATCTTGTGGCAAGGGGTAATTAAGCCAGGCAAAGGATAAACCTGTCGCTGGCCATGCGGCCGCTCTGTTTCACAGATTAAGAAATTACTAAACGGATACCAGTTTCATTAAACTATAGATCGATGATCAAAGCTGGCCATATCGGTAAGAAGGGAGAATACCTGATTAGTTTTTTTGATGTGAAATGAATATTTCCTGATATATGCACTTTTTCATCACTTTTCTTTTTTCAGCTTATTTTTCGTAATGAAGATTTCCTGATATTGGCAGTTTCTCACTATCTTTTTTTTGAGAGCCGGGCGATGCTGCCTTGACGTAATGTTTTTTTCAACTATTCAGGAAATATTCATGATAAAAGCAAGTCGGGTCTGATGGATGATAATGAAAAACTGCCATGTACGTGAAATCTTCATTATTCAGAAAAGTCCTGTAATGAGAAACTGCCAGTACAGAGAAATCTTCATGACAAAAAATAGCGTTTCATGAAAAAACGCAAAAAACAGGAAGTTTTCATTACGGACACTATCTGCAGAGAAGGCTTTCATTCATAAAGCAGCGACGCCGGATCTTTTAAAGAAGCAATGCCACATTAAAAACAGATTCCATCGAGCGATGCCACATTAAAAAACTGATGCCTTCGAGCGATGCTACATTAAAATAAGTCCCCATCGAGGAAATATCCTGAAATAAGCAGATTTCCTCGAAATCTTCAAAGTTGGACAGTTTTTTGTCGAGGAGATTTCCTTGTATTTGCATTTTTCCTCGATCGGCTTTTTGTCAGGCGAATGATGCCTCTCTGATTTCGAGGA
>CACZRP010000106.1 GCA_902783575.1 uncultured Eubacteriales bacterium | reverse complement strand
GGGGTCGCCGCTGTCGTGGCGCACGCCGGTGAAGTTGTTGACCATGGCCCGGTTGAAATCCAGCAGGAACAGATCGGTGGTAATGGTATCCGTCAGAGCTGTTCCGTTATCGCCCTTGTATTCGTTGTACCAGTCCTCCAGGGCATAGTGATTGGTATAGGCCAGAGGAATGGAATCGATGCCCTGATACATCTGGACGAATTCATGGGCATAGGTGCCGATGGGTCTCAGGTGATACTTCATGGCGAAATAGACGTTGGAGGTGCCGATGCAGCTCTGGGTCTCAGTGACAAAGCGGTGGATCACCTCTTCTTCCCATTTTCTGGACAGACGACGGCGGCAGCCAAACTCGGCAAAGCCAAAGGTATAGGTACCGTCATTGAGGCCTTTGATTTTCTCATCCAGGCGCTTTCTCGCGGACGCCACCAGAGTTTCATAGTCATATTTCATGCGGAAATAGACCTCGTTCACTATTTCCAGCAGATAGATTTCGAACTGCATAGCGGAAAACAGCGGTCCCTTCACCACAATGGAGAGCTCCCCGTCTTCCGAAAGGGAGGTCTGGACATAGTCCCGGATGGGATGCCAGAGCCGCAGAAATTCCACATAGTCGCTTTTAATAAACCGGATGCTTCTCAGATAATCCAGCTCATCCACGGAAAAGCGAAGGGTGCACAGATGGTCAATCTGGGCGTTGATCTCGTTGAACATTTCCTTGGTGAATACCACGCCCTCATTGCGGCAGCGGAAATAATACTCTCCCGAAAGGTCGGTGTGCTTGTGAAATATAACCTGATCCATATTGAATTTGTAAAGATCAGTATCCAGCAAAGAAATAACAATGGGCTGTAATTTCATGACTTTCTTTCCTCACAGAGGGGCCTGACGGGATCCTTCAGCAGATAATCCCGGATTTCCGGGCTCAGCATGCCGCCGATCTCCTCTTCAAGCTCTCTGATCTTTCTGATTTTTTTACGTACGGCGCTGGAGGATATCTGTCTCGTTTCCTCCGGAGAAACCACGGGGGTGATTCCATCCTTCAGGGTATTCAGATAGGGATCCTCCAGGATCATCTTTCTTACATCATCCTCTTCCCGGGACAGGCAGACGATGCCGAACTCCCGGACGATTTCTTCCACAAAGAGCCATCCGTCCCTGAGCTCTGGCAGCTTATCGGAGCCCATCAGCAGCGAAGGCTGATAGCCCTCTTCTCTCAGATGGCACAGGGTCTCATAGGTCCGGGGCTGCCTGGCCTGCTCCAGCTCCCAGCCGCACACTTCCATCCAGGAACGCTCTCTGGCAGCGAGCATCAGCATGACGAGCCGCTGCTCATCGGTATAGGCATAGTCCTTCTGCTGTTCGTACCGGATATAGTCCATGCGGGAAGGCACAAAGATAACGCCATCCCGACCTGTGCTCCTCATGGCCAGCTCCGCCAGCTGAAGGTGCGCGATGGTGGGCGGATTAAAGGCTCCGAAAAAAGCCAGTACCTTTTTCATGCAGCTGCCTCAGTCTTCAGCGGTCCAGGGATTGATCCTGACTGGCATCCGGCGCTTGTGCATATTGGCGGCCTCCTTGCGGCGGATCTTCTCATCGGTATCGGGATTCCCGCAGGTTCCGTAACGGATATAAGCGTGAATATCCGCGTATTTCAGGCCCAGTCTTTCTTCATCGCTGAAGCCGGACAGACCATCCGCCGGAGTTTTCTGCACCAGCTCCCGGGGCAGCTCCTCCATGGTAAGGCCCACCTGCACCACTTCCACGCTGGTCAGTTCTCCCAGCAGAGAAAAATCGCAGGAGGTGTCGCCGTCCTTGGTGCAGTAGCCGACAGTGGCTTCGGACAGGTTGCCCGTGCCCACCAGCCGGGCGTTCAGAGCCTGGGCAATATACCGCAGGGTTGTCATGCGCAGCCGGGGACCCACATTGAAATCGCTCTCCCGGCTGAGGGGCACTTCAAACTCCCCTTCTCCGGCGGTGATTTCCAGCTGATCAGTAATCTGCTTCAGAGCCTGATGCATGGCGCCGATATTGGCTGTGCGGTGCTGAATCCCCAGCACTTCACACACCCGGATGCTGTCCGCGATATCCTTCTGCTGTCCATCGGGCATCATCACGCCGTAGACATTTTCTTTTCCGAGGGCTCTGGCACACAGCGCGGCACAGACCGTGGAGTCCTTGCCGCCGGAAATGCCGATGACGACCTTGGAAAAGCCCTGCTTTTCCGCCAGTTTCCGGATGCCGTCGATCATGCGGTCCCGGATCAGGACCGCGTCAAAACTGTATTCACTCATCATTCTTCCTCGATCTGGCAGCTGCGCATGGTCTCCAGCGCTGCCTCATGTTTTTCCGGCGTCACTCCCGCGCAGCAGGAAGGCCGGACAGAGATTCTTGCCTCCGGGAAGCTGGCCTTCAGAAGCAGCGCGTTGGAAACCACGCAGATATCGGTGCACAGACCGATGAGCTCAATTTCAGGCTCTTCTCCCTCCGCCAGGTTTCCTCTGATGATGCCGGGAAGCTCCACACTGCCGAAGGTGGGTTTTTCCACCCGCAGGGCATCCCCCAGAGCCTCTTCCACTTCTTTGAAAAGCTTCCAGCCCTCTGTGCCCCGGATGCAGTGCTTCACGGGCAGATGGCGGCCTTCCGAGGTCTCCATATAGTTTTCTTCATGGGTGTCGAGGGTCGCGATGATTTTCTCTCCATCCGCTGCCGCTTTTCTGATTCTTTCACAGACGGCGGGCACGATGGCCACCGCCTCGGCGGTGCCCAGAGCTCCGTCCACGAAGTCCTTCTGCATATCCACAACGATCAAAAAACGTTTCTTGCTCATGCTTTCTTTCTCCTTCCGTACTGCAGGAAAGGACCGCGAAAACGATGGTTTTCACGGTCCTTTGGGATAGGGAATCAGCAGATTCCCTTATTCTCGGGCCCGGTCAGAGGTGCCGCGGAATATTTTCTTACACGTTCATCATTGATCACGCCGCTGTAGTTAAGACCATAGGCGAAATCATATTTATGTCCGACACTGTCGGTATAGCACTCCATGTCTCTGGGGGTATCTTCAGCCTGACGCTCCACATCGTCCATGTCCTTGGGCATCTGCATGGGCAGCAGTCCGGAGGGCTCCGCTGCGCCGGCCACAATGGCAGCCAGGGCTTCGGAAGAAGCGGAAGCTCCTCCATAGACAGATGCCGGGCAGAAGGTAACAACGATGGCATCTACCTGGGGCTCAAACTCATAGAAGCACATGGGTTTTCCGGTGAACATGGCCACAACAGAGGGAACGCCCAGCTTTTTGGCCTTCTCAGCCATTTCCAGAATCTGGTCCAGCTGCTCCTCATTGGTGGTGGCAGCCTTTCTTCCGAAGTAGCTGCGGTTCTCCTTGGTGCCGTCCGGCAGGGTATCACCGGCAATGGAAACCTTGCGTACGAAGGGACCATCGGCAATATAGGGTCTGTACTGACGGGTCAGAGGAATAAACTCATGGTCCTCATTGCGGCCATCCTGAGCAAAAGAGTTTCCAGGCTCCTTGCCGGGGATCAGAACCAGATCGATGCCTGCCAGCTCTTCATCAGTCAGACGGGTAATCTTCGCGCCGTCCACATAATCGGTAACCACGTCAAAATATTTCTCAGCCATTTCCAGAGAAATGGGATAGGTAACCTTGTCCTCCGTGACCACCACGCCGCGGACATGATCCACTTCCTTGTGGGCAGCCTCCAGCAACGCGGGCATATAGACCTTCATGCGGCCTTCTCTGGGACGGATGGCACCATTCTCGTTTTTCACCATAACCACGGCCTTGATCTGGGCCTTCAGGGCTTCCGCCTGCTTGTCGGGGCTGTTGACATCAGCCAGCGCGGCCTTCTCGTCCAGATAGGGATTCTCGAACAGACCGGTCATGAAATAGCCCTGCAGCAGACGCTGGGCGGAGGTGGCGAAGGCTTCATCCATCACCTTTTTGCCGACCTTCTCGCAGCCAAAGGCATAGGCATCCATCAGAACCTGAGGATTGGAGCAGCCGCCCATCTGATCGCAGCCGGCCATAATGGCAATGAAGGCTCTCTCGCCGGGAGTGGTATTCAGATCTTCAATATGGGCACCCCAGCCGCAGGAACGCTTTCCTTCAGCCTTGCCCTCGTTCAGAACCATCCAGTCGGTGCAGACAACGCCGGTATAGCCATAGCGTTCGCGGAGCAGCTTTTTGATCTTGAACTCGGAGAAGCTGGATCCTACGGGATCACCCAGAGAACCATCTTCTTCAAAGGCAGCGGAATAGGAGCTCATAATAGCGGCAGCGCTGCCGGTTTTGCCCTTCAGCTTGAAGGCGCCATCAACGAAAGGCAGCATCAGGGCTTCAAAGTTGTGATTCGGATAGACCGCATATTTGCCGCCGTCCAGGTGGGCTTCGCGGCCGGCCTCAGAGGCGCCTTCACCGGTCCAGTGCTTGGCCATGGCTGTGATGGAGTCCTTGCCCCAGCCCAGATCATTGCCATTCTCATCATAGGTGCTCTGAAGACCGTCGCAGAAGGCTCTGGCCATATCTCTGGAAAGGGCCGGGTCTTCACCGAAGGTACCGCTGTTTCTAAACCACCGGGGCTCAGCGGAAATATCTACCTGAGGCGCCAGGAAGCAGGCGACACCCAGGTCACGCAGCTCTTTGGACTGGCATTTGGCGGATTCCAGGGCCAGCTCGGGATCGAAGGTAGCAGCCAGACCCAGGTTGCCGGGCCAGTCGGAAACACCCTGTCCGTTTCTGGGGTCAGAAGCGAAGTAGCAGGGAATACCGAAGTCCTTGCCTTCCACATATTTCTGCATATTATTAGACCAGGCAATCTGAACCTCATCCGGAACACCGCCCATGCCGGCAGAGTTCAGTACGCTTCTCAGATGCTGATTCAGGAAAGCCTTCTGGTCGTCATTGACTTCCTTGCCGAAAACCACCTGATGGGCAGAGAAGCACATCAGACCGGCCACCTGCTCGATGGAAAGCCTTCTGGCCAGGTCGTCGGCTCTCTCTTCGGGGGACAGTCTCCAGTCCTCATAGGGAAGAAGCTCTCCGGTTTTTGCCAGATCCTTAAAGGCCAGACCATCCTTCTCGATGATCTTTACTCCGGATTCAGGATTGTAAGCCAGAGTTTTGCCTCCTTCATTTTCAACAATGTTAAAGCCGTACTCGGTCTTTTTCTCATTCCACATGGGAAATCCTCCTCAATAAAAAATACGGACAATAATAGGTCAAGTATAAAGCATTTGCGCTAAGGGGTCAAGAGCGGACAATGACAAGATGATAATTGTCTTTTTGAATAAACCTGATATAATAGACTATATTTTTCAAGTCAAAGGAGTCTATCAAGTGGCCGGCAAAATCCAGCGATACAAACACAATCTCGACGTTTCCTATACCCTCGGGGCCACCCTGACCTTCGAGATGCTGAAGGAAAGGCCGGACCTCATCAATCAGGTCTTTATCAGCAGCGAAACCGCCGATGAAGGCGGAATCCATGAGCTCCTTGTCAGTCTGAAGAAACACCACATTCCCGTGGTGCTCAGCGACAAGGCATTTCATATTCTCTCTCCTAAGGGCAACTGCTATGTCATAGGGGAATTCAAAAAAGAAAAGCCTTCCCTGAAGGAAGGCAATCATATTGTTCTGGTCAATCCATCGGATGCGGGCAACCTGGGCACCATTCTCCGCACCGCCACGGGTTTCGGCTTTTCGGATATCGCTATCGTATCCCCCGCCGTGGATGTATACGATCCCAAGGTGGTGCGGGCCAGCATGGGCGCGCTGTTTCATCTGCGGGTTGAATACTTTCAGACCATCGAGGATTACATCCGGCGTTTCCCGGACAATGCCCGCTATGCTTTCATGCTGCGGGTTCCCACTCCCCTGCCGCAGGTAAAGCGCCAGACGCCCTACAGCCTCATCTTCGGCAACGAAGCCACCGGCCTGCCCGAGAATTTCGCCGACTTCTGTCAGAGCGTTATCATTCGTCATACCAGCCGGATTGACAGCCTGAATCTGCCCATGGCCGCAGGCATCGCCATGTACGAATTTACGAAGGCGGATTTCAATCCCGCCGAATAAGGGCTCAGGCCTCCGGCTTTTTCAGCTCCATGGTCCAGGAGGGTCCGGAACCGATATCGAACTCCGTCGCAATATCCCGCAGGTTCTTGGCCAGTTCCACATGCTTTGTCTCGCTGATCATCACCAGCGGCGCCCCCTCCGGCACATACCCGAAGCTTTTGGCATAGGTGACTTCTTCGGAGAATACCGTTTTATCATTATGACGGACGGTGCAGCAGACCTTGCTGCCGTGATGGATGCCCATATCCTCCAGCATCTGATAAGGAATGTTGGTATCCACCAGTCCAAAGCCTCTCTCGGAGGTTTCGATCATGCCCCGGAGAACTCCGTTCTCCATGGTGGGAAGAATCCTCTGGTGCATCACGATTTCTTCCACGGGATAAGCCGGTCCCACGCCCTCAAAGGTGATGACACCCGCAGCCAGGCGGCCGGCGCAGTAGGCGAAGAGATCCCGTCCGTGGAAAATGCTTACCTCTCTGGTGGTAGGCAGACGGTTGATGGTTTCATCAATCATCCGGACCTCCTCAACGCCTATTCTTTCCTTCACATGGGTCAGGGTGCCGTTGTCAGGCGTAATGACATAGCATCCGTTGGCAAGCTTAGCGCAGCAGGCACGGCGGTCCGTGCCGACGCCCGGATCCACCACTGACACAAAGATGGTGCCGGCAGGCCAGAAATCCACCACAAAGTTCAGTGCGCAGGATGCCGCGTAGGTATCGAAGACGGGAATGTCGTGACAGGAATCGAAGGTATCCAAGGTAGGATCAATGCACCGGATGACGCCATCCATGGTGCAGGTGGCCACACCTTTAGTAAAATCGGTCTGCATGACAATGGCAGGCTTCGTATTCATATGCATCTTCCTCTTCTTCCCCGGAGAAATCCGGGGCTTTTTCTTTCCTGATATTTATTTATATGCTCAGTTCTAATCACAGGCATAGACTTGATCACAGGCTCAATTCTGAGCCTGTACACAGGTCATGGCCACGGTGCTGACAATATCCTCCACGCTGCAGCCCCGGGACAGATCGTTGCAGGGCTTCGCCAGTCCCTGGAGCACAGCAAAGCACTCGGCTCCGCCGATTCTCTGGGTAATCTTATATCCGATATTGCCGGCCTGAAGATCCGGGAAGATAAGCACATTGGCCCGTCCCGCCACGGGACTACCCTTGGCCTTGGACTGTCCGATCTCCGGAATCAATGCGGCGTCCAGCTGCATCTCTCCATCCAGCAGAAGCTCCGGTGCCAGCTCATGGGCCATGGCCGTGGCTTCCTGGACCTTGGTAACCAGCTCATGCTTGGCGCTTCCCTTGGTGGAGAAGGAAAGCATCGCCACCCGGGGTTCCTTAATATCGCACAGGGTCCTGGCGGTTTCCGCCGCGGAAACAGCGATGTGAGCCAGCTCCTCCGCCGTGGGACAGGGCATGACCACACAGTCAGCATATACCAGCAGTCCGTTTTCTCCCAGCTCCTTATTGGGGCAGTCCATCAGAAAGCTGGAGGAAACCACCTTCATGCCCGGTTTGGTTTTGATAATCTGCAGCGCCGGCCGCAGCATATCTCCCGTGGTATGGGCAGCACCGGATACCAGGCCGTCCGCGTGGGAAAGCTTCACCATCATGATACCGAAATACATGGGATCCTTCACCAGCTTCGCCGCCTCTTCCCTGCTCAGGCCTTTGGCCCGTCTCAGCTCATAAAGCGCTTCGGTATAGGTCTCAGCTTGGGGGCTGCTTTCCGGATCAATCAGCTCAATCCCTTCGATATCCGCTCCCAGCTCCTCTGCTTTTTTCAGAATGACAGCAGCATTTCCCAGAAGCACAGGCACCGCCAGGCCTTCCTTTTGAATGATGGCCGCGGCGCGGATGGTTCTCTCCTCATCTCCTTCAGGCAGCACAATCCGTTTCGGATTCAGTGCTGCTTTTGCTTTTATTCTTTCAATCAGACTCATATTATATCCTTTCAGAATTCGATGCCTTCAAAACCCTTGAACACAGGCTCTCCGCTATAGGTTCTCGGAGAAAGCTCTCCCCTCATAACCTTCAGTGCGGGCATCGCCAGCGCTTCCTGCTCCATTTCTCCGGGATAAACCCTCACCGGTGCAATAAAGCCGCATCTTTCCGTAATTCTTTCCGTGATGTCGTTAAACCTCATCAGGCCTCCCGTCAGCAGGATGGCATCCACCTTTCCGCAGAGAACCGTGCTCATCTCTCCAATCATTTTGCAGATCTGATAAATCATGGTCTCCCAGACCAGCGTGGCCTTGGGATCCCCAGCTTCCACCAGAGAGTGAATCCGGTCCGAATCAGAGGTGCCGAAGAGACTCACAAAACCACCGGCTCTGGAGCACATCAGCCGGGCTTCCTTCAGAGAATGGGTTTCGATAAAATCCAACAGCGAAAGCACCGGAACCGTTCCGATTCTCGTGGGGGTAAAGGCGCCTTCTCCGTCAGCTCCCATATTGCCATCCACCATCCTGCCATGATCATGAGCCGATACAGTGATGCCGCCATCGATATGAGCTACAATATAATTGCAGTCTTCGTAGGCCTTTCCCTGTTTTTCCGCGTCAAAGCGAGCCACCGCCTTCTGGTTGAGCACATGGGAATGAGATACCCGGTAGACGCCCCGGATTCCGGTCAGACGGGCGTAGGGTCCATATTCATCCACGTTGGTGGGGTCCAGGGTATAGGCAGGCTTACCGTATTCCTGAGAAAACTCCCAGGCCAACATGACTCCCAGCTTGGCCGGATGTTCGGAGCCTCCCACCGCTTTTTTTGTATCCTCAAAAAGCCTTTCATCCACCGTGGTAATGCCTCCCGGCTGTGTATAGGCGCTGCCTCCCCGGCCCACATAAACATCAATGGAGGATGGATCAATGCCCTCCTCCTTCAGCATCTCCATGATCACCTGATAGCGGAAGGGAATCTGATCATTTACATGGGGATACTGGAGCAGCACCGGAGCATCATGGAACAGGCTCCGCTCAAACCGGCATTTTTCATTTTCAAAAAGGCTTACTTTGGTGGACGTAGATCCCGGATTAATCACCAGGATCCGGAAAACTTTCTGTGGTTCGGTAGTCAAAGGTATTTCTCCAATCTATCTGTCTGTATTTTTTTAATCTTTGAGTATCAGGCTTTCCAGGGTCGTGAACAGAGCTTCCGGCTCCACCGGCTTGGAAAGATGGGCATTGAGACCCGCCTGCATGCTGCGCTGCACATCCTCGTCGAAGGCGTTGGCTGTCAGGGCAATGATGGGCAGAGTCTTCGCGTCGGCAAGCCCGGATTCCCGGATTCTTCTCGTGGCCTCCAGACCATCCATTTCCGGCATGCGCATATCCATCAGCACGGCGTCGTAATAGCCGGCTCCCATGGCCAGATACTTCTCCAGGGCGATCCGGCCGTTTTCCGCCAGATCCACTTCCATCTCCCGCATGGAAAGCACCATCATCATGATCTCGGCATTCACCGGCATGTCCTCCGCCAGAAGGATCCGGCGGTTTCGAAGATCGGCCTTGTTTTCCAGCAGGGCTTCATTTTTCCTTCTGAAGGCTTCTCTGAATTCATCAATCACCGTGCCCGCGAACAGGGGCTTGGGCACAAAGGTATCCACGCCCGCCGCCCGCGCTTCATCGGCAATGTCATCCCAGTTGTAGGAAGTAAGTATGATAATCGCGGATTCGTGTCCGATGACCTCCCTGATTTTCCGTGTGGTTTCCAGCCCATCCATGTCGGGCATTTTCCAGTCCACGAGAATCAGGTTGTAGGGCTCCCGTCTCGCGTGATGCACCTTGACCATTTCCAGTCCGTCGAAGCCTGAACCGGCAATATCACAGTTAATTCCCACCTGTCCAAGCACAATCTGGGCATGCTCGCAGGCGACGGAATCATCATCGATCACCAGCACGGACAGGTCGTGGGGCACAATCTCACCCTCCAGCGGATGATTCGCCTGATGGTCCGAGACGCCCAGGGTCACGATAACAGTAAAGGTGCTGCCGGCGCCCTTGGCGCTTTCTACTTCTATGGTTCCATTCATCAGCTCGACGATGCTCTTGGTGATGGGCATACCCAGACCCGTGCTGCCAAAGCGGTTGGTGCTGGAGGAATCCTCCTGGGTAAAGGGATCAAAGATATGAGGAAGATAGAGCTCACTCATGCCGATACCCGTATCCTTAAATACCATCCGCAGGGTGGCCTTCTGGTTAAATCTTGCCGTTTCCTCTACGCTGAAGATGATGCTGCCCCCTTCGGGCGTGAATTTAACAGCATTTCCCAGAATGTTAATCATCACCTGTCTGAGCTTCATATCGTCGCCGATATAGTAATCATCTACCTTGCCGTTGATTCTGCAGTCGTAGGAAAGACCTTTTTCCCGGCACTGGCCGCTGATGATGGTATTCACCTGCTCCAGGGTTTTGGAGAAGGAAAATTCTTCAGTCTTGATGACCATCCGGCCCGACTCAATCCGGGACATGTCCAGAATATCATTGATAATATTCAACAGATGATGAGCCGAGGTTCCGCTCTTTTCCAGATAATCCTTGGTTTTTTCGGAGGTCTCCGGATCATTCAGGGCGATATTGTTCAGGCCAATGATGGCGTTCATCGGCGTACGGATCTCGTGGGACATATTGGAGAGGAAAGCGGTCTTGGCCTTATTGGCCTGCTCCGCCGATGCCAGCGCATCCGTCAGAGCCTCCGACTGTTCCAGTGTTCTGCGGGTTTCCTCATCCACATCGGTGAAGCAGGCTCCCACGGAATGGACCAGATTATCGTCCCTGTCCTCGGGATGGCGAACGCCCGCGAACCGCACCATTTCATAGGAATCTCTGCCATGCCTGTGAACCATATAGCGGTAGGAAATAACCCGGGAGGTTTTCAGACCTTCCCGAATATTGTCCGGCTGAATAAAGCGGAGAAATTCATCCCGGTAGGCATCGGTGACATATTCATTGGCGTAGGCCGTTACGGAGGCGAGATAAGGGAACTCATCTCCCACCTTAAATCCGTCGTCCAGATCGGAATGCTGCTGATAACAGATGCCGTGATCATGATCCAGCTCCAGATAATAAACACTCCAGTAGTCCGAGGCCAGCGCAGTAATCATCTTCTCCTGCTGCACCCGCTGGTCCTCCTTCTTGAGGAGTTCCTCCTGCAGCTTCAGACGTCTTTCCAGCTCCTCCTGCTTTGCCTCGGCGGTCTTGATTCTGGTCATTTCTGTGACATCCACGCACATTCCCAGAAGACACAGCCGTCCGGAGCCATCGGTAAATTTCAGCTTCGTGGTCTGAAGATTACGGATATTCTGTCCTCCGGCATCGGGCACATCCTCAAAGAAGATATATGGCTCATCCATTCCGAGGGCCTTCTTGTCGTCCTCCACGAAATGCGCCGCCGTTTCCTGATCAAAGATATCAAAGTCCGTCAGGCCCACAACGCCCTCCGGAGAGGCCTTATGGGCATATTCGGCAAAGGACTGGTTGCAGGCCAGATACTTACCTGTCTCGGCGTCCTTGGAAAAACTCATGGCAGGCATATTGGAGAGAAGCGAAGCCACCGAGCCCATCAGATCAGCCAGACGGGCCGCGTTCTGAACCTCCTCCATGAGTCTCAGATTTTCCTTCTCTGCCCTCTTTCCGTCTCTCAGCGCCTGCTTCATGGCAAGTTCCGACAGAACCTCTTCATCTACATCGCGGAACCCGCAGACAACTCCTGTCTTGCCTCCGGGCATATTGACCCGGGCAAATTCGATGCGGAAGTAACGACTGGAGCCATCATCCATCTTCCGCAGATAATCAACATAAAACTGGTTTCTTTCCTTCAGGCGCCGAATAATATTTGAAATAGCCAGTTCCTCCTGCAGGCGGTCCTGATCCGAAGGAGCCACTGTGGTCTTGATGTAGTATTCCTTTGCCTGGGAATACTTCATCCGCTTCAGAGCTTCCCGAATGGGAGCCACATGGGTCGAGTCTCCCTGAATATCGCCGCGGTAAAGGGAGAAGCTTTCCGTCTCCACATCGTTGATAATCCATACCGTATGATAGGCATCACTAAGGGCTTCAATGACAGCATTGCGCACTGCGATGTCTGAATCCATTTTTTCCCGCTTCGCGGTGATGTCTGAAATAAAGACATAATAGATGCCGCCATATTCCTTCGTTTCGGTATAATGGCCGTAATCATCGATCCAGCGAATGGTGCCGTCCTTCCGGATAATGCGGTATTCCACATGATCTCTCTGATCCTTGGAGGACATGATCTGGTAATTGATGGAGTTTTTGATTTCTTGGTAATCTTCCGGGTGCACCATTCCCTGGAAGGTAAAGCCCGTCAGATCCTTAAAGTCCTGAAGGTCATTGCAGCCATAAATCTGAATCACCGTCTGATTGACATACAGAATCTTGTCATCCGCCGAACAGTAGATAAAGAAACCGCCCGGCATATGATCTCCGATTTCACGGATCATGGGAAGAGTGTTTTCATTCAGTGCAAAAATGTTTTTGCTCATGGATCAGGAATCCTTTCCGCTGTGAAAGCTGGAAAACCTTGGTCTATTATCTTTTCAGATAAGCTGAGGAAACAGGAAAATCAAAGTACGTATCCGGATAGGGCTCGTTCTTCAGGGAAAAATGCCACCATTCACAGTCAATGGGCACAAAACCGTTTCTGACCATCACATCCTGAAGCAGCATGCGGTTCTGATGCTGTTCCTCCGTCACCAGCGTGCTGTCGGGATGAGAAATTTCACTGAACAGATCAAAGGGACTTCCCATATCCAGCTCCTTGCCGGTTCTCATATCCAGCAGCGTCAGATCCACCGCGCTGCCCCGGCTGTGGCTGGACCGTGAAGCAATATACCCTTTGGAGAAAAGCTCCTGCTTCATCAGATCGGGATAAAAGTAGGGCTTCATCCGAAGATCCAGATCCTCAATCCCCCACATGACAAAGTGCCGCACAGCGGTGGCCGGACGGTAAGCGTCAAACACCTTCAGCCGGTAGCCCATCACGTTGACTTCATTGCTTACGGCCTTCAGGGCTCTGGCGGCCTCCTTCAGCAGCAGGGCGCAGGGCTCCTCATATCCGTCGATCCGATCTCCCACAAAATTGAAGCTGGAATAGTACCGGATCTCCTGGACAATGCCTGGTATGAACTCTCCCAGGACCACAAAATCCGAGCAGTCCAGCACCGCCTTTTTCTCAAAATCTGTTGCCATATTTTTAACCTCAAAAGAGGCTGCCGTATGACAGTCTCTTTTTTCCCTTTATTAATCTGTGATGCGCTTTCTGTAAAGCACGGCTCCCATCATACTGACGGCCATTACCAGCAGGGCCACCCATACCAGCGGATGGTTCCCGTCTCCGGTGGTAGCGGGCGTCACCGCTTCCGGAGCAAGGGATGAAGTATCGGAGTATTCCACCCATCCGAAGCTCTCCTCTGTCTGGGAATACTGCCGGTTCGGCGACTGTCCCTGGGAGGTCGAGCTGTTATTGTAATTCCACTGAGGAACATAGGTGGAATCCTGAGAATAGCTGTTTGTATTATAGCTGTTGGCGTTGTAGCTCTCCGCCTGCTGAGGCGTGGAGGAAGAAGCATCCGCCTGGGAATTCGATGAGGATGTGGCCAGGGTAAAGCTGGTCTCGGCGATACCGTCATCGAAAATGACCCTCAGGGTATGACTGCCGTCGAAAAGCCAGTTCATATAGCTGGCTTTGATGATACCCACCAGCGATCCGGGGCTGACCGTATAGTAGACGGGATCCACCACCATGCCGTCAACCTGAATATTCTGGAAATGGCTGAAGGTCTTGCTGTCGTCCACGCTCCGGTTGACCACAAACCGGTAATTGTCGTTGGAGGTCCTGCCCAGGGCCGCGTTCTGGCCCACGGAGAAATAATAGCCTACCGCATCGGAGGAGCTGCTTTGATTTCCGTTCTGGCCGGACTGACGGATTTCAAAGGACACAGGATCGCTTTCCCCCGCGAGATAATTGTCCGTTTCCGGAATAATGGCTTTGACATACCAGGTGCCCGCATTGGTGGGCGCAATGGATGTATAAATGCCGTTTACTTTATCGCTGTATTGGAATGTTGCCAGATTCTCGCCGTAGTCGGCGCTGCAGACGGGCTGGTTCGCCGTCTGTCCATAGGTCCATCCCAGAATGGATACCTTCACATGATTGACAGCTTTCCTGATTTCAAAGGCCACCGGGGTGCTGACCGCTCCCTGATAGTTCGTGCTCTGAGGAATGGTAGCCTGGACATACCAGGTACCGGGATTGACGGGTACGGCAGGGCTGTAGGTTCCGTTGGCCTGATTGCTGTAGGTAAAGGAAGCCATATCGGCGCCAAAATCCGCAGTGACTTTCGGAGCCGGCGATTCTCCATAGGAAATGGAATCCACGGACACGGAAACCTTATTCTCTGCCGGCTCAATCTTCCAACTGGCAGAAGCAGTCGTGCCCATTTCTCCGTAGGTATAGAAAACATAGTTGGGATTGCTGATGGCCGTGACCCAGGCAGTGTATTCGCCCGCGCCGGTCTGTTCGTAGCCGGTGGTGACACCGCAGGAATCCCCCGCCACCAGGCCCACGGCGCTGGCTGTGGGAAGGTGCGGTCTTCCGTCATAAGTAAATTTGGTGGTGCCCCAGGTGAAGGTAATGGGTCTCTGGCTGATGGTAATGGTTTCGGAACCGGTTACCGTCTTATAACCCTCCGCGCTGATCTGATAATAAACAGTATATTCACCCGCATCTTTAAAAGTGGGCGAGGTTTCCAGCGTGCAGGAATTCTCGGCCAATCCAAAGCGTTTAACCGCTGTATCGTGGGGCTTGCTGACATTGATCTCGATTCCATGGGCATTACCGTCATAGGCACCCGAGTAGGCAGACGTCTGATAGTTCAGCTTCCACCAGTTTTTGATATGAAGAAAGCCATCGGCCCCTACATATGCAATATCATTGGTGGTCTGAGCCTCATCTGTGGCGTTTTCCAGCAGAATCTTTTCGGCGTCATTGATGGTAAAGGCTATTTCATCGGCAACGTCATAGTTTTCCGCCGCTTTTGTCTGGCAGATCACATACCGATGGTTTACTTTCAGATCCAGTTGAAATTCACCTGCGGTCAATGCCGCATCCTCCATTTGGCCTTCAATATCAAGATCCTTCATAGCCCATTGAATCTGAGAATTACTGCTCAGGGAATTGCCGCTGGCGCCATCTTCAACTTTTATGACAACCGTGACAGTTTTCTCTTCCGTGCTGCTGTCAGAATCCTCCGCCTTTGCGTGGATAGAAAAAATACTGATCAGACAAAAAACCGCTGTCATCAGTATCAGGCCTATTCCTATGCTCCGGAGTCTGTTCATTGATCTATACCTCCAACCCTGAAATTCAGGGAATTGTGTGTAAAAAAGTTCAGGTGCACACTTCCACCTATTAATATCTAATTGTACTACTTTCAAGGTGTATGCGTCAACAGTTTTGTCAGGGAACCTTCCCTTGAGTTTTGGGGAAAGGAATGATATATTGTTTTTATACGCACGGCCGCCGGCCGTCTGTAATTACGTCAACAAATCATTCAGACAGAAAGGATCCGACATGGGTGCCCGGTTTTCTGAAACGCCTCTTCCCTTTGGTATCGTTCACCTTTCCATTTTGGGAGTGATTCCCGTCCTGCTGATATTATGTTACTTTATTCTCCGGGACCGCAGAACCGTTCAGCTGGAGAAGCTGATCGGCTGCTTAGGTCTGATTATGATGCTTATGGAGATCTGGAAGCAGTGGTTCGTCCCCCGCTATGTTTATGTCGGTGTAAAGTCCACCTGGTTTTTCCCCTGGCAGCTGTGCAGCATGTCCATGTACGTGGGGTTTCTCCTGTTTTTTGCCCGTGGCCGGTTCAGGGATGCCCTGCTGGTTTTCCTCTCCTCCTACAACATCGTCGCCGCACTGGGGGCTCTTATTTTCCCCTATGATATGATGCGTCCCCAGATTCCTCTCTTCGTCCACAGCTTTCTTTATCACGGTCTGATGCTGGTTCAAAGCCTTGGCGCTGTGCTCATACTGAAAAAAGCAGGGAGAAAACCCTTTCTCCCTGCCTGCATTCTTTTTTGTATCATGGCCGCGATGGCCGAGGTGATCAATGTCATCAGCCATCATCTCATCCATGATTTCAGTCTCGAAGCCAACATGTTCAACATCACGCCTTACTACCCCTCCACCCAGCCGGTATTTCATGACATCGCCGTGAAGCTGGGGATTTTTCCTGAGATTCTCATCTATCTGGGCTTCATCACCCTCCTGAGCTGGGGTCTCTACCGGCTGCTGATGCTGAAAAAGAAACCTATATCTGTCTCATCCACTCCTCAATAAACACGCTCTCATAGGCGTGGGCTCTGGCGGAAGGATGGGTATTTTTCGGAGCGTCCACCGCATAGGTTCTGGTTTTGAAATCCCTGATCTTCTTCTCAATGGCAGGGTTGGTGGAACGGCCCATGCAGGGCGTTCGTTCATCACCATTCAGATCAATATAAGGCACGCCCCACCGGCGGGCAATGGCAATCTCTGCCTGGCGGTAATCATCGGTCTCGCAGCCGTTGGAGACGATAATTCCGATATGGGCAAAGGGATGATGGGTAATCAGATATTCCATCACCGTATTCCAGGCTCCGTAAAAGGTATCAATCCGGGTATCCTCCATGGTTCCCAGATGGATGATGCCTTTTTTTATTTCTCCGTCATCAGCGGCAGATTTGGGCCGGTGATGGCTGTCATTGATGCCGAAATACAGGGTGATGTAATCCGTATCGGGATCGATGGTCTGATATAGTCCGCCGGAAAAGGTATTGGTAAATACCTCATCGGAGGGGGTGGCCATGGTCATGCCGCCCACGGCAAGATGCTGAATCTGCATGTGATTTCTTTCGGCGATGAGCCGTGCCCAGGTTCTGTATTCCCCCTGAAAGGGCCCATCCTCGAAGAGAGGATCTCCTCCCTCGGCTCCTTTAAAATTGCCGGCGGTGAAGCTGTCACCGCATACGGCCCATTTCTTTCCTTCCAAAAGATTGATCATTGATTCAAGCTCCCTTTAAAATTCGGTGCATATTTCGCTGCCACCAGAATGGCTTCCTCCATGCTGATAGAGGTGGCGATGCCTTTTCCTGCCACATCGAAAGCGGTGCCGTGATCCACGGAGGTTCTCAGAATCGGCATTCCGCCGGTAATGGAAATGGTCCGGTAAAAATCCACGGTCTTTGTGGCGATATGACCCTGATCATGATACAGGGACATGACGCTGTTGTATCTTCCCTCCATAGCCTGGAAAAAGACGGAATCCGCGCCGATGGGGCCGAAAACAGGATAGCCCTCCTTCTGAAGCTCCTCCACCGCCGGGGTAACCTCCCGCACCTCCTCGTCGCCGAAGAGACCGTGCTCACCGCAGTGGGGATTGAGGCCGGCCACCGCCATGGTGGGATTCGCAAGACCCAGCTGCTTCATCACGGCAAAGCTTCTTCTGACATAATCCGTCAGCCGGTCTTTAGTGATGAGGTCACAGGCCTTCCGAAGGCTCACATGCCGGGTCAGGAAGAACACCAGGGTATTTCTGACCTCGAAAATGGTCAGAGGATCCTCCGTACCCGTCAGGGCGCCGAAGATTTCAGTATGTCCGATATAAGGCACCTGAGCCGCATGCAGGGATTCCTTATTGATGGGGGTGGTGCTTACCGCATCGGCCACGCCATCCATGGCCATCTGAATGGACTTTTCGATGTATTCATAGGCAGCCCTGCCGCAGGCGGCATTCACGGTTCCGATTTCAAAATCACCGGTATGAATGTTGTCGAGATCCACCACATTCAGAATTCCTGCCCGGAAATCTCCTTCTTCCGGTGTCTGAACAACCCGGATCTGTACCTCAGGCATATTCGGGAAGGTGAGAGCTCTTCGCAGTATTTCCGCACTGCCGATCACTAAAAAGCAGCTTTTTTCGGCAACCTCAGGACTCATGGCCGCCCGCAGCACGATCTCCGGCCCGATGCCAGCAGGATCGCCCATGGGAACCGCGATAACTGGTCTGTTATTGATCATTGCTCTGTCTCCTTTTCTAAGACGCGATATAGAAAGTCCCTGCAGCGGACCAGCGTATCTTCCCCGCCGATCATACCGCCTTTGGTAATTATCGGTACCTGATTCATCCGGCCGCCGGCCAGCTTTCCGTAAACGGCCAGGGGAATCACCTCCTCCAGAGGATATTCCCCCTTCGCTCCCAGGCTGTGACACAGAGCCACGGCGGTATCGCCTCCGCAGGCAAACAGCCCCCGGATATCCTCCTGCTCAAGGATCAGCCTGGCGGCCAGATCCGCCATCCGGGTATTCAGTCTGTCCGAAAGCTCCTCCCGGGACAAACCGGTGCTCTTTTCATATTTCGAAAAATCGATCTTGTTTTCTTCAAAAATACCGGAAGTGCAAAGAACCATGGTCCGGACTCTTCTGCCTTCCAAAGTTTTCAGCATCTCGTCCTGCTGATGCCTGAGATCCTCCAGAAGTCTCTTCTGCGAGGCTTCCGAATCCTCCTCCAGAAGACTTCTGGCATCCAGATAGATCATGCCCGTATCCGCTTCCTCGTCCAGCCGGCGCACCTGAGCGGCCGTGACGGCATTGACGCTGCCGATGAGGAAGAATAAAATCCCCCGGACCTGGCTCTGCCGGTACTTCCGGGCCACCGCGCAGGTGAAGGCTCCGGGATCGCTGCAGATAAAGGGCTCCTCCATGAGGATAGCCGCCTCGGCAATGGCTTCAAGATCCTCCGAAGTCTCGGCTTCGCACAGAATCAGCCGGACGCCGCTTCTTCTGAGTTGCTTCATCTCAGCCGCCAGCTCCCCGGGAGACAGTCCCAGCATATCCAGGGTTATCTCTCCCACGGGATATCGGGACTGTTTTTGAAGAATTTCCAGAGCTGAGCTGGTCCGGATCGGATTTTTGGGGTCTCTGGCTGCCGCTGTCTGATCCAGGGGCACACCGTTCACGTAAAGGCAGCGATTTTTATAGACCCGTCCCGCGCCGGGAAAGGTGGGCACCACCAGGGCGCACCGTTCATCCCCCGCTCCGTCCAGCATGGCATCGATTTCCGCCCCCAGATTGCCCCTCAGGGTAGAGTCAATCCGCTTGGACAGCAAAAACGTGTCCCCGCTCCGCAGCTTTGTGGTCACCTCATACACCCTCCGATAGGCCTCCTGCTCCGGGCAGGCCCTGAAATCCGTTGAGATGGCAATACACTGGGCATCGGGGATGGAATTCATGTCTTCTTCCAGCACTGTATAAGTGGAAAACCCGATCCCGATCATCAATACCGCGGTATCATTGGCGCCGGTGTAGTCATCGGCGACGATCAGTATCTGGGACATCTGCCATCTCCTTTCTTTCACGCATCAATATCTCTGCTCTTTCCAGGATGGGAAGCTCTCTGTTTGCGATCAGCCGTCCCAGCCGGCTGTTTCTGTTTTTCTCGTATTCCGCTTTTGCCGCCTCCGCTGTAAGCTTCAGCGTGGACAGGTGAAAGCGCTCTTTTTCATCTGAGGTCATGTGCTTATCGCCGAAGGACAGCACCCGGCACAGAAAATAATAGTTCAGATTATGCCTGTGAATCAGGTTATAGTAGTCCCTGACCACACCGATGGGACAGATGATTTCCGTATCCGCTCCCAGTTCTTCCTTCAGCTCCCGGCGGATGGCCTCCTGAAGGTCTTCTCCCTCCTCGGCTCCGCCGCCGGAGGTTTCGATCAGAACAGCCTTTCCGAATTCATCATCCCGATTGACCCGTACGAAATACAGATAACCCTCATCGTCAAAGACAATGGCCCGGGCGATTCTCCGGTCATGATCCGTATATTCGAAGGGCCATTCCCTGTCTGTTAGATCTATGCTTAAGGGTTCCAAGTTTTCAGTCTCCTGTCTGCCGTGCCAGCCTGCGCTTTCAGCCGGCACTGTCCACCGGCATTGTCAGCCGGCACTGCCTGCAGGCACGATTTTTTGGCTTTATTAGTACCAGTGATGTTGATCTGAGGAAGGAATTCCGTCAGTTCCTCTACGTACCAGTTCGACAGGCCCAGAGACCGGATTTTTCCCTGCTCCACATATTTTTCCATGGCCAGGTAAGCTTCCACATCGTTGGTACCCGGATGATGCAGAAGCATCATATCAATATATCCGATATTCAGCTTTTCCAACGCCATGTCTATGGCTGCTTCCGGGTCATCAAACTGACTGGGATAGATTTTCGTGATGACAAATATATCTTCCCGGGGAATGTCATATTCCTCCATGGCCAGGCGTACACCTTCTCCTACGGCATCCTCGTTGCCGTACATGTAGGCGGTATCAATCAGCCGGCCGCCGTTTTGAAGCAGCGTTTTGACGGAATTAACACAGGTATCATAGTCCAGGGAATAGGTTCCCAGGCCCAGGATAGGCATGGTGTATCCGCTGTTCAGAAGCACTGTTTTCGCCTCAAAGTCAAAACTGCCCGTGTAATTGCTTTTCGAAGCTGTTTCACCGGAAGAAGTTTCTGCCGGGTCTGCGGCTGATGAACTCATCTCGTGAAATTCCATGATCTCTTCAGATGATTCTTCTGATGATGATTCTTCGGTTACACTTTCTGTCTGAAGCGCCGAGCTGTCGGAACTCTCTTCTTCCCCTGTACAGGCTGACAGAGACAGCAGCGTGACTATCATCAGAAAAACCGCAATGATTCTTTTCATTCAAAAACTCCCCTGTTCTACAGCGTCTTTTTTATAATAGGCCAGGTATGCCCAGAAGAATACCGCCAGGCCGAATACTGCGACGATTCCTTCCAGCGCCCAGGGCGAAAGATGGATGACGTTAAAAATACTTAAAGCCCCTACGAAATCCAGTCCGGTATGAAGAATAATGGCCATCGGATACAGCCAGAAACGTTTTAGATCTCTTGAGGCGTAAAAAACCAGGATGGAGGCACCTATATGGAACAAGACCGTAAATATCCGCTCCACGAAGGCTATTCCCACATCCGCAAAGGTGAAACTGGTAAGCACATTCACAACAGCCTCGAGACTGCCGAGCTGCTCCGGCGCCTGCGCCGCCACCTGTTCCATGACGGTGCCAAAGAGACCGGTGTTGATCATAACAGCATAGATAATATACTGTGTATACGTCATCCCCAATATCAGAACCACCTCGAAGCAGCCGTGGCCGATGCCGTAGGAAATGGAAGTTTCCCTGTTCCTGCGCTTTTTCAGAACCGTCTTAAAGGCAATCAGCCTCCCCGTTTCTTCAAAGACTCCCGGAAACAGCCCTGCCACCAGCGCCAGCATCACCGGGTTTGCATTCAGAAATCGACTGAAGGCATGGTCCGGAAGACCCATGGCTGTCGGAAAAGCCAGCACGTTCTGAATGGGCTTTTCGAGGATCAGGACAAAAATCAAAAACGTCGCCGCACCAATCAATATGGTCGTAAAGGGTTCCTTTTTCCTGATCTTCCAGATAATCGCGATTGCCAGGGGAATCGCTGTCCAAAGCACAGCGCCTGTAATCAGCCAGATAAAAGACAATGTTCCAACATGAGCATTTCCTGACATACCTCTAAACCTCCCGATCTTCCATACTCAGGACTTTCTTCTGCCAGCTCCACTTTCCGCATTCCGGGCATTTCATATATCTTGTCCTGCCCATATGCATGGCGAGATTGGTCTGCCAGTAGGTGGGAACGTGCCTGTTGTGACATTTCTGACATTCGTAATAGCCGGCCTTCTGTTCTATGCCGACCGCAATAAAAGCCACCGTAAAAATCATCACAAGAGCGATGGCGATCAGCAAGAACCTTATCCATGCGGGCATCTCCAGGAAAGAAGCCACATAACACATAAACAGTCCCGCTGTCACTGTCGGAATGGAGATCAGATATTCCATTCTAAGCAGCTGCCTGTTTTTCTCTTCAACCTCTTTTCTCATTGCCAGCAGGTTTTCTTCTGCACGTTTATCATATGATTCCACTATGATTCTTTCGCCCGACAGGAGCTCATTGACATTGATTTTCAGAAGTTCACAAAGCTCCAGCATAATTCCGGAATCCGGCAGGGACTTTCCTGTTTCCCACTTGGATACCGCTCGGTCGCTGATTCCAAGCTTCTCGGCAAGGACCGCCTGAGTCATCCCCTGCTCTTTCCTGCAGGATGCTATGAATTTTCCGATTTTGATCTGATCCATATCGGGCATCTCCTTTCATGGCTCCATCATATCCGAGATCGTCCTGTGATGACACGAACCAAAGGTTGATTTTAAGCACTCTACTGCTGGTTGAGTTCGGGTGATTCCAAATCATCCAGTATATACAGATTTCCCGCTCTGCCGGTTTTTCTCTCAAGAATCTGTATAATCCGAGGTCTGTTATATCGTTGCACGATCACAAAGATCATATCTATTCCCGCAGCAATCACTGAGGTGAGAATAAATACGCTGATACTTCCAAACCATATACTCGAAAGTATTGGAAGAAAACTCAGCACCACAATCGTCTCGTGTACCAATTCCGATTGACACATTGCCTGGGCGATCTCGTTCCAGGAGTGCTTTTTCGGATCGAAGAGATCGGGATCATAGGTAGGTATCTTTGCTTTCCAGGCTTTTACACGAAGTCTCTTATAAAGAATAGTTTCCCATGGTTTTAGCTTGTACCAGGTTTTTCTGTAATCTGCTTTGTTCCTCATGAAAAGACTATATAATAAGCCCGTCAGCAATCTCATGCCGAAGTGATAACAGATTGTTCCTGATGTGATAGCAAGTGACAGAATAAAATCTGCGGGATAGAATCGGAACAGAACGGTCAGCAGAACCGTTACAAGCAGTGTTCCGAAGGTGATCCATTTTATTAGTTTTTGCATAGAATACACCACGTTACCTTACAATGGTCATATAGGTGTTATACAGGCCGCCGATCACAGTCCTGATGCAAATGTAAGTATCTCTGATATCTGTGTTATCCGACAGTAAAAGATAATCTTCAGACCTGATCAGGTCCATCAGTATCTTCTTGCTTTCGTAATCTGTGACCGGATCGGAGGATGTTTTTGTTTCCAGCTTCCTGAGATAAGCTCGTAAGAATTCAAGGTATCTTCCATCCAGTTCTCTTTCCTCGCAGAGTGTCTTGAGGCGTCTATAATAAGATGAAATGTCTCCGGCGATGAATCTGCTCCAGTATTCCGGCTGTCCTTTTGCATATCCGTGATCGAAGGGTGTTTTGACATCATTATCTGAGATCAGTATCCTTCGCCTGTAACTATCCTTCAGTTTTTGATATATTTCCCCATACATTCCGGTGAAAAAGGAAAAGTCTTTATGAAGTATACTTTCCACGATGGCTGTGTTCGTTTCTATATCATCGATCTCTGTTTCTGAGATCCAGTATGGAAAAGACCCATCCATACTGCCAATCAGAACAACCTTTTTGTCATCAGGCAGATATGCAAACTCAATGGTTCTTTTTTTGCTCAAATCCTGTCCATATCCCGGTTTGACCTTTCCATAACGGGATACCAGATTGAGATAACTTATATCCTTCTCATTCTGTTCTTCTTTTCTGAACAGTTTCATGCTCCAAGATCTCCCCAATATAATTATTTATTCTACCTTATTGCAGCAAGAAGGAGAAGATGTCCAGGGTAGAAAAGATAACACAACCATTTCAGTTCCTTTCCTTTTTTCCCGTTATACATAGCAAGGGGAATAAAGCTAAATCCAGTTGTGCCGTAGTACCCAATCGTTCTCGTGATGGTAAGAAATGCCACTCCAGCACCAGCCCGAATCAGCGGATGCCTCTTCCGGAATACATAAAACAGAAATACCGCAATAACCGCAAAAAAAGTGTAGTCAGCACGCAGCAGAAATGACAAAAGAGAAATCGCTCCAACTACGCACACTCCCAGCACGGTTTTCACGACAGATGAATGATTTCTTTCCGGATTCTCTTCATCTACAATCCAATCATACAATATCAGTGCTGCGACCGCGAGAAAAAATGACAACATGATATTCTGATGCGAGAATCCGACCTTTCCTTCAAAGGCCAGATCAAACGGGATTTCACTGATCAAAGCGAAAACCCCAAGGCGGCAGAGATACTTTTTCTTGTCTTTCGTATGCGTAAATCCTTCTGCAATACAAAAGGAGAAAATGGGCATGGCCAACCTTCCGATCATTCTGAACCACATTGCATAGGGAAAAAACACAGCGCCCACATGGTCAATCGCCATGCTGATCATGGCAATGATTTTCAAGGTTGTCCCATCCAGTATCTGATATTTTTTTATAATATCCATTGACTCCACCTTTTCGGTCGTCGTGTTATCGAACCACTTTCAATGATCTCAGATAGCGTTTCTGTTCCTCTGTAATCCTTCTGCTCTCCACACTTTTTTGAATGGCTTTGTTATGCGTCCAGTCATCCAGCCTCTTCTCTTCGATAAAGGGTAGAATGCTTTCATACTGTTTTGCGAGGGCTGTCGCAAAATACCAGGCAATCATCATATTGACGTAATAATCGTCGCTTCTGAGTTCTGCCACCATCGCGGGATATTGGGGATCAAAGTCATTATCCAGAAAATGTGTCATCAGCATAGACACACCAAATCTCACGGTATATGTCTTTTCTGATCTGATCCACTCTTTGATATGGGTGAGAAGCACGTCCTTATGATGCGAAAAGATCTTCGGGGACATCTGATCACAGGTAGCCCAGTTATCCACATAGGGCAGAAACCTCTCCAGTTCCTCCATGCATTCATTCAGATCTTTGATTCCGGAAATGATGAATGCCTGCAGCTGATTTTCTTCAAAATACTTATGCGGTAATCCTTTCAGAAACTCCTTATCATCTCCGGCCTTGACGATTTCTTTTGCCATAGCCCGAAGCTCCGGAGTCCTTACGCCGATCACTGTCTCCGGCTTAGCCGTAGGGATAATCCGCACCTGCATATCACGATACTTAAGATCCTGAAGATCATACAGTTTTCTGTAAAGCTCCGTTTGATTCATCATTTTCCTCCTGATACTCATGAGAAGCTCCTGCTTTTTTGATCATTCATTTTGTGACCTATACTATCACACAACTGAAAACAACGCAACGCATGGATATTAAGAAAAGAGCCGATCTCTCGACTCTTCTCAATGATGAATTCAGTGATTCTGCCCTCAGTTTTCGCTGAAATGATACTTTTTCAATCTGCTTCCCGTGGCAATGCACAGAATACCTCCAGCTAATCCAAGTATAAGCATCATCAATGCTGCCCCCGAACCTTTTCCGCTGCCGAATAACAACGTCAAAACACGAGAAGATCCATGGACTTTCATAAATGGCTCACATACTTTATCCACCATGAATCCACCCAGGAACAGACCGATCGGTATCGTAAAAAACTGAAATGTGTTCCTGCATGCGTATACCCTTCCCTGTAGATCCACAGGGATAGAATTTCTCAAGATAACATCCAGATTGGCACTCATGATCGGAACTAAAATCCATCCGATCAACTGCCCTATGCACCAAATATATGGCTCTCTGGCAAAGGCCAGAAGCAAATTTTCAGTGCTGAGTGAGAAAAGCATGGTCAGGTAAACGACTCTCACACGGTCTTTTGGTTTCGGAAGAACCGACACAATCAGGCTTCCGATGATCATCGCCACACCTGAAACAGATGTTACAATTCCAAGGACATTGCTCCCTCCTTTGGGATTAGGAATTATATATCCCGGAAGGGTAGCATTAAAGGCAGATGATACCAAATTGACGCCTGACATAAACAGAATCAATGTAAATACCAGCGGCGTCTCTTTGAGAAACTTCAGACCTTCTTTAGCCAGCTTAAGTGTACTTTCACCCTCTGCCCTCGATGTGTCAGGAACTTTAATAAATGCCGCAAGTGCAACAAAGGCAACCACGAAGCTGATCAAATCAACCGCGATCACAAGATCCAATCCTGCGAACGCATACAATGCCGCAGCAATCAACGGATTTAAAATGGAGATGACCGACCTTGACAAGGACTTCAATCCGCTCACTTTCTGATACTGCTGCCTGGGCACTATCAATGTCATGGTCACTTCAGACGCAGGCTGCTGAACCGTATTCATAAGTCCTGAAAGCACATTGACAGCGTACAGATGCCAGATTACGAGATTTCCTGTTCTATAAAGCAGAAACACCACAAGCGTTGAAACTGCAGCCATTGTATCGCACACCAGCATCGTTCTCTTCTTATCAAAACGATCTGTCAATGCGCCTGCGAAAATGCTCATCACGACATACGGTGCATAGGAACAGATCGTCAGCACCGCTGTGCTCAGGGCTGATCCCGTCTGCTCATAGAGCCACAAGGTCAGTGCGAAGGTCGTCATACTGCTTCCCAACTGCGATACGGTCTGAGTGCTCCAAAGAACATAAAAGTCCCGTAATACAGATTCTTTATTATTTTTCATCTCTTTGCTCCTTTGTTATTTTTCATTTCAAGAAGCAAAGTCTGAGGATATATGGATTCCTATCCTGTCAAATCCATTCCTCCATACAGTCTCCTCAAACTCTGCATGGAGCTAAAACACTGCAACTGACCATGATAGCATCTCCTCCTCTGCATTTTTTCAATAATAACCATTGGCCGTTAATCGCTCTTTTGTCCACTTTGTGAAATAGATTCCCTCAGTTCAGCCGCATACTGTTCCGGATGGTTGATGGAATACTCCCCGTGATGCAGGCCTTCCTTTATCTCAAGGACACTCTTTGGCAGCATTTCATGAAGGAGATTCGCGGATTGAATCATGGTTCTCTGCTCCTTCCCGCCAACCACGATCCTTATTTCAGTCTGACAGTTTTGAAGTTCCTGCTTTGGCGCATAAGACGTATTCGCTTTCAAAAACGCGATCATATCAGATTTCGCGATCTGACAGGTATCCCGATAATATTCCTCAAACAAATCCGGCATCATATGCAGTGACCGGAATTGAAGCTTTGCAAAGCTCCTGTTTTTGATCAGGCCATAACTGCTGCCAAAGGTCGGAGCGATCAACGCATTCGTCAGTTTGGACGGAATGACAGACGCACTTTCCACGATGGCATATTGGCAAATATCATTTCTTTGCGCCAGAATCTCCAGTACGATCTGCGCCCCAAGAGACAGGCCTCCGATCAGCAGGACGGAGCCTCCCAGCTGATGATCCACAAAAGAAATGATCTCAGCCGCATTATCTTCGATGGATTTGAATTCTCTGCCGCTACCCGCATGGCCGTCGAGAACCGGAAGGATAACACGGAAATCCTGCTGAAGCTGTTCTGCCACCTTCCTGTAATTCCACCATGATAATCCTCCGCCGTGGAGCAAGATGATAGTTTCGGCCTTCTCATAACCATATTCTCTGAATTCCATAAGCATTGGCCTCACCATACAAAAGGAATTAACCTGTATTTCACTTTCTCCATGTATTGCCTGTAACCAGAGAGGCCCTCTGCTAAAACCATTTCTTCATTACGGATCCGTCTTACAATGATTGGAATATACAGCAACATGATAACGAACGAGATCACGGATCCAAGCACCAGCGGCATAGCAAGAAATAAGATCACTGTCACCATATACATGGGATGCCGTACGATCCCGTAAAGACCTGTATCAATGACCTTCTGGTCTTCCTGGACTTCCACCGTTCTGGAAAGATATGTATTCTCCCGCAGGACCTCAGCATAAAGTGCATACGCAGCCAGAAATACGACCGCAGCCAGAATACTAACCAGAGGTGGAAGCATCAGCCATTGATGTCTGTAACTGAGTCCCGCTGACACAAAAGCCGCCAGAAACATGATTCCGCTGAACAGAATGACCAGGCGCTGCTCGGATTCCTCTTCCTTGACATTCAGGCGTTTCTTTAACAGCTCCGGATTCTTTTTCATCATAACAAGCCCGGCCACGAACATCGGAACAAACAGGATCCCGAGCAGAAGCCAGCCCTGCGGGTAGTCCCATGTGCCAGCGGGTATAAACAATAAAGCAGCAACCATCAGCAGCCCCGCCAGAAACTTTGTTATTGCACGGATAAAAAGTGTCTTGCTCATAATGAAATCTCCTTATGGGATGTCTTAAAACTTGGGATTCATCTCACGCCTCCGTTAACCGCATCGGTCAATTCTATTATATAACCATTGATCGTTTTTGAGAAGACTATGAAATTCTATTCCGCCGGGCTTCACAGAAATCCCTGTCCACATCCATTTCGTCTGTCGCACCTGTGCTGATTTTTCCGTCTACGGATACCAACATGAACAGTGTTGTGACCGGTCTGCTCATACAATCAATCCTCCCCTCCGTAAACCCGGATAAAATGCCGGCTGAAGGCCTCTACTTGCTTGATTGCATCTTCTGTTTTGTCAGGCTCACGGTCGATCTGATCCAGAAGCGCGTTCCAGATTGCTTCCTTGCTCTCGTAGTGCTTATATACCCCGGACTTCACAAGCCCGAGAGATGCGCTCAGTTCACGAATGTTTGTTCCTGCATATCCGTTTTGAGAAAACATCTCCAGCGCAGCTTCCAGTATTCTCTCTTTTGTAAAGTTTCCCGGCGATGAATACAATTACGACAGTCCAGAAGGTAGCCCAGACCTCGACCGACCACAGCGGAACGACACCTCTCTGGTACAATGCGGGGAAAGTATCCATCAGCATATGCAAAAGGATCGCCATCGGAAGATATGCGTTCTTCTTGTTGATGACGCCGTAATACACGATGACCGTCAGTCCGATATGGAGGAACATCGCCAGCAGCCGTTCAATGACATTCATGGCCATCATTGCGTAATCGAACGCAGCAGCAGCCTCTATGGATGGAAGCGCAGCGGCAGCGGTTTCCTCCGTTATCTTCAGGGAACTGAGTGCGTGTTCCAAGTCTCCCTGAGAAAACAGCACCGCAATTACAAGAAAGGTGATCATGTTCGGCAGAAGGATAGCCAGAATCTCGATACCACCGTGACCGATGCCGTACAAGACCGCATTTTCACGGGTACGGTTCTTTTTCATGATGGTTTTCAGAACGATATATCTTCCGCATTCCTCAAAAACCCCAGCCATAATGATTCCATAAAGGA
Organism: uncultured Eubacteriales bacterium; assembly: GCA_902783575.1. Classification (GTDB taxonomy): domain Bacteria; phylum Bacillota; class Clostridia; order Lachnospirales; family Bianqueaceae; genus RUG760. Next base: position 617 of record CACZRP010000106.1, on the reverse strand, counting down.
CAAAAGCCGCTGTGTTTCCGTTGATGAATCGGGAAAGCGGGTTGTTCGCAATAATGCAGACATAGTGTACGCCGAGCTCCAAAACACGGGCGGAAACGATAAAACCAATCGCACCGGCGATAAGCCAGCTGATGTTTGTCTGTTCCGCATGCTTCCTGCGCCAGCAGATGAAGAAAGCGACGGGGATCGCGATCATCAGAATGACCGTGATGACCAGGGCCGATACGCCGCTTTTGTCAATGACGATATTCTCGAACGCCGTCATTTATCGTCACCTCCCCAGACCTCGATACAGAAGCCCTTGTGCCCGCACGCTGTGCAGGTCAGCTTGCGAGCCGTAGGGGTATGATTCGCCCAGAAGGCCTCCTTCAGAGCGGGCTTGAATACCTCGTGGCATTCCGGGCAGATGTATTCAGTATGATTGAAGTAGTAACGGCTGACCACTGTACCCCAGACGGCAGCCACCCCGGCCCAGATGATGATCGGCCACCATATGCCTTTGACGATCCAGAAAATGATGGAGATCCATTGCAGGGCCGCAACCGGGATGCCGGTCAGGATCATCATCCAACGCATTCTTTTCAGTTTTTTCTTACCTTCCATAACGACGGCTATGT